>JAJQCG010000106.1 GCA_021202815.1 Lachnospiraceae bacterium
TTAGCCTGCGGGCATTATGCCTGCGATGGCGAAGATCACAGCCAGCTTGTCTGTGGGCATTACGCCTGCAGCGGCGGAACACATACCCTGTTGGCTTGCGGGCATTATGCGTGTACGGACGGGGATCACACACTGCTGGCTTGCGGGCATTATGGGTGCGAGGACGGCGATCACACGCTGGTTGCCTGCGGACATTATGCCTGTGACGGCGTCGATCACAGCCAGCTTGCCTGTGGGCATTACATCTGTGCACACGATGATCACGACCTGCTGGCTTGCGGGCATTACGCCTGTGAAAATTGCAGCTGCAGCAGTACGAGTAGCAGTTCGGGCGGCAGTGCGAGCGTCAGTCTCATGGCCTGCGGGCACGTGTCAGGTACGGCGGGGAATCACAGTCTGTTGGACTGCGGAGAGCATTATGCGTGTGAAGAGGGGTGCGGTGTGCTTGCCTGCGGACATTGCCCATACCAGTACAATTTTGACTACAGTGATGAGGATCACGCTTTGTTAGAATACGGACATTACGCGTGCGATGGGAAAATTCATGATTGGTGTGGATACTGCAATGAATATCTATTATGTGATGAAGAACACGAAATTTATGAGTGCGGTCATTGCACGGGAAATGGTGGGGATAATACACACTTGAAATGCGAGGAGTGCGAAGAATGGCTTTGCATGTGTACGAGTGAAGTTTATGCTCTTCATTCTTTAGAATGGGATGACGAGAACAATATTATGGTTATAAAAAGTTGTGACAATAAAACGCCATCTACCAATCCGGTAGCGGCAGCTGCAGTTGTAGTGCAGGCCAACGTATCTGCTGCGGAAGAAGGGTATACCCTTCCTGCAGAGCAGGCAGAACCGGGGGTAGAAGAACAAGAAGCTGCCGCGGCCTCCGAAGAGGAAAATCCTCAGGCTGTCGCACTGGTCGAAGCCATCGTCGAGCCGGAGAGGCAGCCATCTGGTGAAAAGGGTGATGATTCAGCGGATGAACCGTCAGGCGAGTCAGAAGGATGCTCGCACGATGAATCAGACGAGAATCCGGCAAATGAATAGACCGGAGTACGGCAGTAAGGATTACCCGGTGACTTTTGTGTTTTTAAGCGGGAGCAAAAGCACAAGGACATATAGAAGACAAAACAGCAGCCATAGATTTCCCACATACGAGTAAAGGGTGCGGTAGCTGTAAATTTCCGCTTCTCCCCGGATGATTTCTTCCTCCTGAGGATGCGACTCCGTTGTGATCCGGCCGTTTGCGTCGATGATGGCGGATATCCCGGTATTGGCGCCCCGCACGATATAACGGCCGTCCTCTACCGCACGAAGCACAGAGTGCGCCAGCAGTTTGTATATGCCGTAGGAGTCATCGAACCAGGTATCGTTGGAGAGCAGGGTCAGGAGCTCAGCGCCGTCTCTCACAGACGAGAGAGCCGGTTCCTCATAGAGCGAGTCAAAGCAGATGAGTCCCCCTGTCATTCCAAAATCTGTGGAAAACAAATTGCTGTCAGTTCCTGGCGTGAGCGATGAGCCCAGCAGGTTGATTTCATCCAGGGCAGGGAACACGGATTCCAGAAAATCCTCCAGCGGCAGATATTCGCCGAAAGGAACCAGTTTGCGCTTGAGATAGGGCTGGCTGCTTACAGTGCCGTCCGGATAGAAAGCGTAAATTGCGTTATATACCTCGTCTAACTCATCCTGATAGAGGGCGCCGACCAGGATGACCGCGCCGCTCTCCACGGCGGCATTCTGAATCATCAGGTTCGGCTCCTCATATTTATTCAGATAAAGTGGGAGGCAGCCCTCGGTCCAGACAATCAGATCCGCTTCTCCATCCGTCGAAACATCTTCTGTCATATTCAGATAGTGCATCAGCAAAAGCAAGTTGCTGTTCTCTTCCCATTTTTCGGAAGAGGAAACATTCCCCTGGACGATTGCCACAGAAATCGTCTCAGATGACTCGTGTTCTGTGTTCAGAGTGGCCAGTCCGTATGTCAGATTCCCGGCAAAAAGAACGGCGGCGCACAGGAGGGGGCATACTTTTCTGAATTTTCCGGAAGCCGTATCCCCTGAGCAAAAACATGAATAGAGAAAGAGAGCCAGAAGGGCGTTGAACAGGACCATGATAAAGCTGACAAAATACGAACCCAGCAAAGATGCGCTCTGTATCAGCGGCGTCAGTCGATACTGGGTAGCCGCGAGTCTGGCCCACGGCATCCCCAGCCATGTCTGTGCCTGGCACCACTCGACGAGTACCCACAGAGCGGCGATCGAAAGCGGATGAAGCATCGACCGCCGCCCCCATGCCCTCCGTTTCCGCAGCAGTCGCAGAACACATGGAAGAAGTCCATGAGGCAGGGCGTAGAATATGGTTACTCCGAATTGGGCGAGCAAAATGATAAATATGGAGCCCAACGGACCGATGCCGGCAACATCCATGGGATAAAGCGCATAGAGAAAGGAAGCCAGAGGAACACAATAGCCGTATCCAAACAGAAATCCCGTCCGGAACAGATGCCGTTTCCCACTTTCCGGGTCAGTATATTGATACAGGGTTATAAAATAGGGAATCAGGGAGATCCACGCAAGCCACGCAATCCGGGAATATATTGCGGCGGCAGCCGTAACCGCCCCGGAAATCACCGCCCAGAAAGCGCCTGGCTTAAGTACCTTTTTCCATGAAAATCGAATTCGTTCAAAAAACATACGGGTCTCTTATCCTCTTATTTCCATGCATACTCTCTTCCTGACGAAAAAGATACTGTGAAGAGACTTTTCAAAAAGTGCTATCTTTCCCACCCTTTATTTTTCGTTTAAAAATAGTTTTCGCCATAGATTATCACCTTTCAGATTACATCATATCGCAAATCCCCGTTCGCGTAAACATCGAAATACCGCAAATCCCACTATTACGAAAGAACGTATATGATGCGTATTGTGATTTCTCTGGGTTTTCTGCTTACCCCCAGGACGGTAGCGTTTGCATTTACAGCTACGGCAATGCTTGGACTGTGCGGGGACGCTACTGTCCCGCCAACCTCCGACAGCCTGCGCAGACATATGGTGCAGATGCAGTGCAAAATACTTTTGTCCCTCAAACCATAAGCCAGTCAGCCCGATTTCATCCGCTGCCAGAAGAATTCCTCCAAGAGGAGAATGGTAATGATTGATATATTGCATGAAATGCTCCTTTCTTGAAAGTATCCTTGCAAAATTTGCAACAGTTCAAATGGAAGGTGTTCTGGTGCAAGGTTCTGGGGATTTATGATGATCTCCGATAATTTCCTGGCGTGCAGCCATATTTCAGCCGGAACATTTTTGTGAAATAACTGGTATCGTTGAAACCGCAGTCCAGCGCAATGTCCTTTGCGGATCTGTTTGTGGAGCGAAGCAGGGCCGCCACCTTTCTCAGGCGGGTTTCCATAACATACTGCATGGGCGTTGTGCTCAGCATTTCATGAAAGCAGCGCAGACACGCGCTGTTGCTGACAGAAACGCTTTTCGCAATCTTTTCAACGGTCAGTTCCTCCATATAATGGAACTCAATATACTCCATCATGGAACGAATCCGCTTGACTTTTGCCAGTTCCCGTTCTGAAAGATTGGATTTTGAAAAATCCGTATTTTGCAGGATACTGCGGACCGCTCTGGATAAGTAAAACCGGGCGAGATTTTCAAAATCATCCTGTTCTCCGGCGATGGCTTCCCAGACAGTCTGAAAACAACGAAGCACTTCCTTCTGCCAGGGGATCTCCTGTTTCAGAAGAAGGAATCGCGTTGCGGAATTGGAATAGAAGGGCTGCACCAGGCTTCGCCAGAATACGCTGTCCATACTGCCGCCGATGAGGCGGGGATGAAATACGGCGGAGTGGAGTTTTCCAGGAGACTGGGAGCCGTTTTGGATGGCGTGCATGGCCTTCGCATTGATGAAGACGCCGTTTCCGCAGGCGAGCGTTTGCCGGGCATTCTCCAGGCCAAAACGCAGACGACCTTCTGTGACCAACACGATTTCCCATTCCTCATGCCAGTGCCAGGGAATCTTTTCCCGGCTCAGATCATCGGCGTAACAGGCGATCGGGAATGCAGTGTCGCCGTGTTCGGAAAGCTCCTGATCATGCAGATCGGTGATCGTGTTGCAGATAGAAAGTCCCATGAGATTCGCCTCCACATAAATGAATGTTTTATCCCCTTTTTATGGATGGATTCTTACACATTCATCTTAAATTTGATGGTATTATCATATCATCAAAGAAGGAAGGATACAATATGATACAGTTACTTTTGATGATGTTGTTCGGAAAGCCGAATGGAGGCCACAGGTGATGTTTGTGGATTATCATGTGCACTCTGAATTCAGCGATGACTCGGAATATCGAATGGAAGATATTGTAGAAGATGCATTGGAAATGGGGATGAAGGAGCTTTGCTTTACTGACCATGTGGACTATGGGATCAAGCGGGACTGGGATGATCCGGGAGGCATGATCTATCGAAATGGCGGCGCCGGAGAACTGGAAAGGATGCTTCTCGCCAATGTGGATTATCCCCGTTATGTGAAGAAAATCCGTATGTTGCAGGAGCGGTATAAGAATAAGCTCACGATCCGGCTGGGAATGGAGTTTGGCATACAGCGGCATACCATCCCGCAGTATGAAGCGCTGTTCAGGCGCTATCCCTTTGATTTTATTATTCTTTCTGTTCATCAGATCGAGGACAAAGAGTTTTGGACAGGCGATTTCCAACGAGGACATACCCGGCGTGAGTATTATATGAAATACTATAGGGAACTGTTGTCTCTGGTCGAGAATTACCACGACTACAGTGTCCTTGGTCACATGGATTTGATTTCACGTTATGATCCGGTTGGCGATTTTCCGTTCTCTGAGGTGGCGCCTGTGATTGAACAGATTTTAAAGAGGGTCATAGCAGACGGCAGGGGAATCGAGGTCAACACTTCCTGTTATCGGTATGGTCTGGATATGACGCCATGCAGAGAAATCCTCGGAATGTATCGTGATCTCGGAGGCGAGATTCTGACGATCGGCAGCGACAGCCATAAGCGGGAGCACCTTGGAGATTATATACCGGAGACATTGAACGAGCTGAAAGGTATGGGATTTAAACACATCTGCACGTTTGAACAAATGGAAGCAAGGTTCCATTCAATCTGAAATTTATCATCGATTTCCATATTCATAAAATCTGCGGCAACCTGCCGGATGATGGTGACCGCATTCTCCGTTCCTGCCGTGTGCAGCCGTGATTTTCGCGGGACTGCTGCCTGTGGCGGTGAGAGGCTTTGGGAGAAAAGAGATGAGGTGACTTCACTCGTCTTTACTTTCCCGGGAATCTCCCAAAGCTAAACTTCATCCAATTTTTACCTTTCCCCTCAATCGGATTTTACCTGTCTCTGTTAGAATAATTCCTCGAAGAAAGAGAGGAGACAGGCTATGAGTACTGCATTGACAGAAGGAAAGAGCAGAAAAAAATCCGCCTGGAAGAATGCGTTGACAGTGCTGCTGTTTGTGCTGCCCGCGCTGATACCGCTGATTATTTTCTGGATTTACCCGATTCTGCGCTCGGTGTGGCTGAGCTTTACAAACTGGGATTTTATGACGCCGGATTATGATGTGGTGGGGTTAAAAAATTACATATCGCTTCTGAAGGACAGCCGTTTTTACAATGCGCTGTGGAATACCGTCGTCTTCACGGCAGGAACGCTGGTTCCGACGATCGCGGGCGGCCTGTGGCTGGCGCTGCTACTTCGGAAAAATTTCCGCGGCAGCGGCATTTTCAAGTTTGTACTGTTCTCGCCGTGGATCACGCCGACGGTCGCGATCTCCATCGTCTGGACCTGGATTTTCAAGGCGGACGGCGGTATCACAAACATCGTGCTCGGATTCTTCGGGCTTCCGGCGCTCAAGTGGATCAACAGCTCCAGCACGGCCATGCTGTCGGTCATCATCGTGACGGTGTGGAAGAGCCTGGGTTACGCGATGATCTTCTATCTGTCCGCGCTGGAAAAGGTGCCGGCGGAGCTCTACGAGGCGAGTTCGCTGGATGGCGCGAAGCCGCTGCGGCAGTTCCTGGACATGACGCTGCCGAGCATCTCACCGACGACCTTCTTCCTGATGATTATCACGATGGTGAATTCCCTGCAGGCATACGACCAGATACAGATTCTGACGCAGGGAGGGCCAAGCGGAAGTACGAGGACGTTGCTTTACATGTATTATCAGCTTGGCTTCCAGGAATTCAAGATGGGAGAGGCGACCGCGATCGCGGTCATCATGATCATCATCACGGTGCTGTTGTCGCTGATTCAGTTCACCGCCTCGAAAAAATGGGTGCATTACTAGGAGGGATTTCAGAATGAAAAAGATAACGCAAAAGATCGGAACCGTGCTGAGATTCGCGGTGCTGCTCCTGGTAAGCATTTTCACGGCATTTCCCTTTCTGTGGATGATTTTAAGCGCACTGAAGACGAAGGCTGAAGTCATGGACGTGAGCTCTCTGCTTCCGTCGAGCCCGCAGTGGTCGAATTTCATTTCCGTGATTTTCGACTCGCCGCTGCCGGGCTATATCTGGAACAGCCTGCTTGTATCGGTCGTCATCGTGGCGCTGCAGGTTGTCACGGGCGCGATGATCGCCTATGCGATGGTGTTCCTGGAATTTAAAGGCCGAAATATTCTGTTTATCGTCGTCATGGGAACTTATATGCTCCCGGTAGCCGCAACCTACATACCTGCCTATATCATTCTTTCGCAGTGGAACCTTCTGAACACGCTGGCCGGCGTGGTGATTTCCAGCACCGTCAGTATTTTTGGCATTTTCCTGCTGCGGCAGGCCTTCATGCAGGTGCCGAAGGGGCTGGTGGAAGCGGCCAGGATGGACGGCGGCGGGCATTTCCGCATCCTGTGGGAGGTCGTCTGCCCGATGACGAAATCGTCGTTTATTACTTTTGGATTGATGAGCTTTATTTCAGCATACAACAACTACATGTGGCCCTCCCTGATCACCAATGACTCCAGCAAATATCTGGTGTCGCAGGGACTTCGCAGCTTCTTCATCGAAGGAGGGGCTTACGGCACGGAATGGGCGCTGGTCATGGCGGGCAGCTCGCTGATCGTCATACCGCTGCTGATCCTGTTCGCCTTCACGCAGAAATGGTTCATCAATGGAATCGGTGGAGACACCGGAATGAAAGGCTAAAAAGCCAAAAGAGGAGGAAAAAAGAAGATGAAAAAAAGACTGATTGCAATGCTTTTGCTCTCCGTGCTGACACTGAGCTCCCTGACCGGCTGCAGCTCCGGTTCGTCGACTGCGTCCGCAGCTGCGGGAAGCGGCTCGTCTGATGAAAGCGACGCAACGGCGTCGGACGGCGCGGTGGAAGTGGAATTCTGGTATGCGGGCGGAAAGACGGCGGTGAACGTTGTGCAGGAGATCGTAGACGAGTTCAACGCATCGCAGGACACCTACTATGTCACGACCGTGACGCAGGCCGACTATACGGAGACCTATGAAAAGCTGCAGGCGGCGATCGCGGGCAGCGTCGCGCCGGATCTGGTGCTGCTGGGAACCAGCACGGCCCGGGTGCTCTCGGACAAGAGTGTGCTGACCGATCTGACGGCCTACACGGAGGCGGACGAGGAATACGACCGCTCGGACTATATCGACGCGTTCTTCCAGGGCGAAGACGACAATGGAAAGCTCTTTGCATTACCGGCTTACGGTACGACGCAAGTGCTCTATTACAATATCGAGGCCTTCGAAGCGGCCGACATTGACCCTGAGAGCATTGGGACCTGGCAGGATCTGGCGGAGGCTGCGCAGAAGATCAAGGACGCCGGTTATGATTACGGCTGGGAGCCGATGTACGGCTATCAGAATCTGATCGATATCGCGATGAGCAATGGCGCGAGCGTACTCAGCGAGGACGGCACGCAGGTCCTGATCAATTCTGAGGAGTGGGTAGAAGCCTGGGAGGCGATCCGCACCTGGATTCATGACGACGAGATCATGACGGTGCACTCTGGCGGACAGGGCTGGGAATACTGGTACACGACGATGGACGACGCGCTGAACGGCGTGGCGGGCGGCTACACCGGTTCTTCGGGAGATCAGGCAGATCTGGATTTCAGTGTCGTGGGTGCGATCGAGCAGCCGGCCTTTGATGAGGATTCTGAGTCCGCGCCGCTTGCGGAGGCGCTGGTGCTCAGTGTGCTGAAGAGCTCCGGAGACGCAGAAAAGCAGGGCGCCTATGAGTTTATCAGGTATTTCACCTCCACATCCAGTCAGACGAAGTGGACGATGGCGACGGGCTATGTGCCGGTGAGGACCGATATGGATGAGGACGAGGATTACCAGGCCTATGTTGCGGAGAACCCGCAGGCGGCGGTGCCGGTGTCGCAGGCGACGCATGGTTCGATCTATCCTTACGATTCGACGGGCGGCGAGATCGTTGACGCGCTGTCCATCGCGGCGGACAAGGTAGAGCTGGAGGGCATCTCTGCGCAGGAGGCGCTCGACGAAGCGCAGGCGACGGCGCAGGCCGCGCTCGATGAGGCGCTGGGACAGTGATGAACGAAGCGGAGCTCACGTTCACGATTGGCCGGAGGGTAGCCACCCGGCAGGAGGGAACCTTCAAGGTTCCTTCCGGCTGCGGCCGCCTCTGCCTGAAGCATGATTTTCCGGAAAAGTATACGCTCCTTACGTTCCTGCTGGTAAAAGATCCGCAGGGACGCGTTCGCTTTTTGAAACAGCTGGGCTACAGCGAGCCGACAATTCTGATTGGGCAGGAGAGCGTGGACACGACGATTGGCGGCGTGCCGGGAGAGATTCTGGCTGGGCGCTGGAGCGTCAGCGTCTTTCTCTTCGCGGAGTATCTGAAATTCCTGGAAGGCGCTCCGGATATCCTTTTTCATGTGAGAGTGTCGGATCGCTGGGAATCCGTCGTTGAGGTGATCGGCGGCGAGATCTGGGCGGAGCCGGGCTTTGTTTACAGCTGTTATGATTTTTCAGAAATATACAGAAAAGGCGCGGCCTGGTACAAGGGCGACCTGTACACGCATACTCGTCTTTCCGACGGAAAGGAAACGCCGCAGGCGGCCAGTGGCAAGGCAAATCTGATGGGTCTCGACTACTACGTGCCGACGGAGCACAATACGCTGCACAGCGGCTGGCCGCTGACCCGGACGATGATCGTGCCGGGCGTGGAGATCACAACGACGCTGGGACACGCGAACCTCTTCAGCATCGACCGCATGCCGGGGACGCTGGAGCGTTTTCTCACGGATAAAGAGGAAGGGCTTCTGAAAGAGGACTGGCGGGAGCTTCTTAAGGAATGTGCGGAGCGAAGCTGGCTTTTCAGCGTCAATCATCCCTTCCTCCATATCTGGAAATGGCTTCTTCAAGATCTGCCGCTTGCGGCGGTGGACTGCCTGGAAATTGTCAACGATCCGACCTATGAGGCAGATGAGCAGGCCGACGCGCGCACGGCGAACGAGAAGGCGATCCTGTTTTCCGATCTGCTCTGGGAGGACGGCTGGCGTATCTGCGTGATTGGCGGTAGCGACTCACACAACCGGATCGACGAGCGCTACGGCGACGCCACAGAACCGTCCATCGCGGGCGATCCGGCGACCTGGCTATATATGGAGAACTTAAGTCCCGCGAACCTTCTGGACGCGCTGCGCGGCTGCCGCGCGTATGTGACGCGGCACTGCGAGATCGAGAGCAATGTGCGTTTCGGCGCGCGGCTTGCGGAGGGGACGCAGCGTTTTCCGTACCGGATTATGCTGAAGGGGCCACACGAGCGGCCGGATATATTTTATCTTCACAACGGCGTCTTTCAAAACTGCCCGGTGACCCGTACCAAAGACGGGTACTGGCTGGCGGAAGGGGAGGCGGAGCTCTGTGAGGAAGGATATCACTGGCTTCGTTTCGGCGCGAGGGAGCCGGACGGCGCGTTTCTTTTCTATGGAAATCCGGTCACGAGAGGGAGAAAGGAGCATCGCTTCTCAAGCTTTGGAGAAATAGCGGAGGAGCTTAAGAGACAATGGAAATAAAGGGAATTTTATTTGACAAGGACGGAACGCTGATTGATTTTCACAGGGTCTGGGTGCCCGCGGCCGTGCGCGTGGCGGAGAAGCTCTGCGAGAAGTACGGGGCTCCGGAAAAGAAGGAGGAGATTCTTCTCCGGATGGGAGTGACGGGAGACCGGGCCGACCCGGAGGGCGCACTGGCCTGCAAATCCTACGAGGAAATCGCCGAAGATCTGGTTTCCATTCTGCACCAGGAGAAAGAGGAGCTGGCGGCGGACCTGGAGCAGCTGTTTTACGCGGAGGTCAGGGAGAAGCTGACTCATTATCCCACGTTCACGAATGTGAAGCAGCTGCTGCGAAGCCTGAAAGCAATGGGGCTCAAGGTGGGCATTGCCACCTCCGACAGCTGGAAGTCGACGCGAAGCTGCCTGACGGCCTTAAGGGTGCTCGGAGAGTTTTCCTTCTTTGGTGTGACAGGCGTGAATCTCCCGGAGAAGCCGGACGGGCGGCTGATCGGGATGGCCGCCGTGCAGTGGGGACTCTGCCCCGGGGAGATCGCGGTCGTCGGCGATACGCCGAACGATATGCGTTTCGCAAAAAACGGGCACGCGCTTGCGATCGCGGTGCGCAGCGGCGTGGGTACGGAGAGCTCTCTTGCACCGCTGGCCGATTATCTGATTGATTCCGTGGTGGATCTGCCTGCGCTGGTGCATAGCGTAAATAACGAGGAGAAGAAAAATGTCAAATATCGTATTGAAGCATGTGTATAAAAGATATGAAAACGGTTTTGAGGCTGTGAAGGATTTTGACCTGGAGATTGAGGACAATGAGTTCATCATCTTCGTGGGACCTTCCGGCTGCGGAAAATCCACGACGCTGCGGATGATCGCGGGGCTGGAGGATATTACGCAGGGTGAACTGCTGATCGACGGCGTCCGCATGAACGAGGTGGAGGCGAGCGACCGCGACATCGCGATGGTGTTCCAGAACTATGCGCTCTATCCGCATATGAGCGTCCGCAAAAACATCGGCTACAGTCTGAAAATCCATCACGAGAAGAAAGAGGAGATCGAGCGGAAGGTGAACGAGGCGGCGGAGATTCTCGGTCTGACAGAGGTGCTGGACCGCAAGCCGTCCCAGCTCTCGGGCGGACAGAAGCAGCGCGTCGCGATGGGCCGCGCGATCGTCCGCAAGCCGAAGGTCTTCCTGATGGACGAGCCGCTGTCCAATCTGGACGCGAAGCTCCGCGGGCAGATGCGTGTGGAGATCGCCCGGCTCTATCACCAGCTTAATACAACCTTCATTTACGTCACGCATGACCAGACGGAGGCCATGACGCTCGGCACGAGGATCGTCGTCATGAAGGACGGCGTCGTACAGCAGGTGGACACACCGGAGCGGCTGTTCCGTTATCCTGCGAATCAGTTTGTGGCCGGTTTCATCGGTACGCCGCCGATGAATTTCCTGCCCGGAAATGTCGCCTTCGAGGACGGAGCGCTCGGCATCCGGCTCGGCGAAAAGAAAGTCGCACTGACGGTGGAGAAGGTGCGGAACATGCAGAATAAGGATATCGTCGGGAAGGACGTTGTCGTCGGCGTCAGGCCGGAGCATGTGCGCCTCTGTGAGCCGGATGCGGAAGAAGTATGTGGGACGGGCACAGTGGATGTCTATGAGATGCTCGGCTCGGAGGCGATCATCTACCTTAATCAGGACGAAACGGGGGAGAAGCTGATCGTGAAGGCCGGTACAGAGCAGAGCTTCCGCCCCGGAGACCGCGTCGGCTATGCCTTCAGCCTGGAGAATATTCATATTTTCGACAAGGTTACCGGGGAGACCATCACGAACTGAGGGAATCTATATGGCTTACTTATTTCTTGCACTGGCCATCGGCGCGGAGATCGTCGGGACGACGCTTCTGAAATATTCGGAAGGATTTGCGAAAGTCGTCCCGACGATTTTCAGTCTGCTGGCCTACCTGGTCTGTCACGTCAGTTTTTCCCGCGCTGTTACCGGCATTAATCTGGGCATCGCCTATGCGGTATGGTGCGGCGTGGGCATCATCGTGACCGCCGCGATCTCAAGGTTTATCTTTGGCGAGGCGATTTCCGCAGCGGGTGTTGCGGGGATCGCGCTGATCCTGGCGGGCTGCGTCGTGATGAACTTACTTTAAAAGTCCTGAACGACGGCTATTTACGATTGACCACCAGTATCCCGGCGCAGACCAGCGCAAGCGCGGCCAGCACCTCCGGACGCAGGAAGGTCTCGCCCAGTACCAGCGCGGAGAACAGACAGCCATAGACTGGGGTCATAAAATTGAACATGGATATCCGGCTCACCTGATTATATTTCAGAAGCAGCGTCCAGATCGAGAACGCTCCGGCGGAGATGACGCCCATATAAAAGAGGAGCAGCAGACTCCTGGCTGTGAAATGCGGAATCATTCCGCCCATCAGAAAGCCGACCGCCAGCAGGGAAGCGCCGCCGAACAGAAAGTTATAGCAGGTGATGGCAACGGGATTCTCGTCACGCACCAGCTTTTTGGAGAGGAGCTGCGCGGAACCGTAGGAAAAACCGGCGATCAGCATAAAGCCTTCCCCGGTCAGGGACATTCCCCCGGACAAATCTCCGCCCCAGTTTACGGCAATGACGCCGGCCAGTCCCAGAAGACAGCCGACAGATTTTCTGAGATTCAGCTGCTCGCCCCGGACAAAGAAATGGGCCAGCACAATCACAAAAAAAGAATTTGCCGCGGAGATAATGGAGCCCTTTACGCCGGTGATATTGGACATGCCGATATAAAAAAAGAAATACTGGAGAAAGGTCTGCACCATGCCCAGCCCAAAGGCTTTGGAGTACATCCCTCTTTTCAGGCGGCAGACCCTGCGGTAAAGCAGCGGATACAGGGCAAACAGCTGTATCCCGGCGAGCGTGAAACGAAGCCCCGCGAATACGATCTGATCACTGGTACGGCTGATGTCCAGCCACGCGTAGCCCACCTTGATGGAGGGGAACGCGCTGCCCCACAGGGCGCAGCAGATATTGGCCAGGAGTGCCACGATCCAGATATGCTGCAGGTGGTTGTCATTTATTGTTGTCTCTTTTTCTGTCAGTTCAGAAGCTTTTCTGTTCATCCTGTGTGGAGCCCTTTCGTGAAAATCAGCCGGTTTTATGGAAAAACCGACATCCTGACCGATTGTATACTTCAAAGCCAGAGGCTGTCAAGAGCCTTGACATGAGAGGAGAAAGCGCATTTCTGCAAAGTCGATCTTGACAATGGCCTCCTGCTGTGCCATGCTGATAATATCAATGATATATTAATAAAATGTTTTACGGAATCACAGGGAGGATACGATAATGGCAGAGGTCTATCTTGATGAACAGGTCTACATCGACATCCTGAAGAGCGAGCTCGTCCCCGCGCTGGGATGTACGGAGCCGATTGCGCTGGCCTATGCGGCGGCAAAGGCGCGGCAGGTGCTCGGCTCTTTCCCGGATCGGATTGAGATCCGCTGCAGCGGCAATATTATTAAGAATGTAAAGGGCGTTGTCGTGCCGAATTCGGGCGGACTTAAAGGAGTGGACGTCGCGGCGGTGCTGGGCGTCGTCGGCGGAAATGCGGATCGCGAGCTGGAGGTGCTGGAGGAGATCACGCCGGAGCATATTGAGAAGGCGAAAGAGCTGATCAGTCAGGGCTATTTCACATGCAAGCTGCAGGAGCACGTGGCGAATCTCTATATCGTGGCGAATGTCTTTCATGGGGAGGAGAACGCAAGCGTCACGATTGTCAACCGCCACACGCTGATCACGGAGATCCGTAAGAACAGCCAGGTGATCTATGAGGCGAAGCTCGGGACGGAGCAGCAGACGGAAGCGGCTTCTGACGGCTGGAATCTCAGCGTTAAGGGGATCCTGCACTTCGCAGAGACTGTCGATACCGTTAAGATTAAGGATGTTCTGGACTCGCAGATCGAGCTGAATTCGCGGATTGCAGACGAGGGACTGACGGGCAGATACGGTTCCCAGGTGGGACGCGTCCTGCTCGACAGCCGCGGGTACAGTGTGGCGGTACGCGCGCGTGCGCGGGCGGCGGCGGGTTCCGACGCGCGTATGGGCGGCTGCAGTCTGCCTGTGGTGATTAATTCCGGCAGCGGAAATCAGGGCATGACGGTGTCGCTGCCCGTCATTGAATACGCGAAGGAGTGGAACGCATCTGACGAAACGCTGTACCGCGCGCTCGCGATCAGCAACCTGGTTTCTGTACATATCAAGCATCATATCGGCAGTCTGTCTGCCTTCTGCGGCGCGGTCTCCGCGGCCTGTGGGACGGGCGCGGCGATCACCTGGCTCGCGCACGGCAGCTATGAGCAGATCGCCTGGACGATCATCAACACGATGGCCGACGTGGGCGGCATCGTCTGCGACGGCGCGAAGGCCTCCTGCGCCGCCAAGATCGCTTCCGCGGTGGACGCCGCGATTCTGGCGCACAATATGAGCATGGCAGGACAGTATTTCCACTCCGGGGAGGGCTTCGTGCAGGAGGACCTGGAGAAGACGATCCGCAGCCTCGGCTACATCGGGAGAGTCGGAATGAAAGAGACAGACACGGAGATCCTGAACATCATGCTGGACCAGGTGCCGCTGGAATGATTCATGGCAATGCCGGTGATGAAATAATCTTGACAAAAAGCAGATGATAAGGCACTCTGTTAATGCTGAAAATATCCTGGTAAAAAACATCTTGAAATTACGGAGGCTCTGTCATGGAATATGTCAACACCGCCATCCTTGTGATGGAGATCATGGGAACGATCGCGTTCGCCGCTTCCGGCGCGATGGTGGCGATTCACAGGGGGATGGATCTGTTCGGCATCTGCGTCCTCGGCGTGATGACCGCCGTCGGCGGCGGAATGACGCGCGATGTAATCCTGTGTACGGTACCCAAGGCGCTGACCAATCCGCTCTATACCGCGTTGGCCGCCCTGGTCTCCATTGCACTTTTTGTGCTTATTTATATCCGAAGAGAGCACTGGCTGGAGCGGCGGCATATCTGGTATGACCGGGCCATGTTTGTCATGGACTCGATCGGCCTGGGCGCGTTCACTGCGGTGGGCGTCACGACCGGAATCGAGTGTGGGTATACGGATAAAACCTTTCTGTTGGTGTTTCTGGGTACACTGACCGGCGTCAGGGGTGGTCTGCTGCGCGACGTCATGGCGCAGCAGGAGCCTTATATCCTGGTGCGCCATGTGTATGCCTGCGCCTCCATTGTCGGGGCGCTGAGCTGCGTCATCCTGTACCGCTGCGTCGGGGAGATGACCGCGCTCATCGTGTCCGCGCTGGTCGTGGTGATTATCCGTGTACTGGCCGCGCATTATCATTGGAATCTACCGCGGCTGGAGCTGTGAGTTCCCTTAAGCGTTCTCCAGATATCATCGTTTTCGTCCGTGGATACATATTATTACATAAACAAGTCGGAGATTCTGCTTTATTAGCACATTTTCTGCGTTGACTTTGCGATTCCGCGCTTATATAATAATAGTTCAGAACAGTTACTATAATAAGCAAACAGAAGAGGAGGCGAAGTCGATATGGAACGTTTTGCAATGAAAAAGCTGGAAGAGTGGAAGAACGATCCGGAGCGACTGCCCTTGATCATACGAGGCGCCCGTCAGGTGGGAAAGACCTGGCTTATGAAAGAGTTTGGGAAAACATCTTTTGAGAAGTGTGCATATATCAATTTTGATCGAAATCAGAGGATGCAGCAGCTCTTTTCCGGTGATTTCAATGTAGACCGAATCATGCAGGGGCTTGCAATTGAAAGTGATGTTGAAATTGAACCGGAAAACACCCTGATTATTCTGGATGAGATTCAGGAGGTTCCTGCCGCATTACAATCTCTGAAGTATTTTGCGGAGGATGAACGCTATTCCTATTATATTCTGGCGGCCGGTTCGCTTTTGGGCATCGCCATGCATGAAGGCACATCATTTCCGGTAGGGAAGGTGGATAGCCTGGAGCTGTATCCACTGTCTTTTCCGGAATTCCTGTGTGCGACCGGCAATGAAGCATTGTGTGACCTGCTGGGAAAACAGGATTTTGAAATGATCACAAATTTCAAAGACCGGTTTATTGACCTTCTGAAAAATTATTATTTTGTCGGAGGGATGCCGGCGGCGGTCAATGCTTATGTAAAGGACAGGAGTCTGAAAAATGTCCGCCGTGTGCATCAGCGCCTGATTTCTGCTTATGAACAGGACTTTTCCAAACACGCGCCCCGCGAGGTTGTGCCCAGGATTCAAATGGTTTGGGATGGCATTCCTTCCCAGCTGGCAAAGGAAAATAAAAAGTTTATCTATAGTGTTCTGCGTGAAGGCGCCAGGGCAAAGGATTTTGAACTGGCTATTCAATGGCTGCTTGACTGTGGTCTCTGTCATAAGGTGGGACGGGTAAAAAGGGGAGCCGTTCCGCTGAAGGCTTATCAGGATATTCCGGCCTTTAAGCTGTATCTCGTAGATGTCGGATTGCTGGGCGCGATGGGCGATCTGGATGCACGGACTTTGCTGAAGGGAAATGATATTTTTGCGGAGTTTAAGGGTGCATTGACCGAGCAGTATGTCTGTCAGCAGATTCTTGCACAGCTGGATACGGTACCGTATTATTGGTCAGCAGATTCCTCGTCCGGTGAAGTGGATTTTGTTTTGCAGCATGAGGGGAATATTATTCCGCTGGAGGTAAAAGCAGAAGAAAATCTGAATGCGAAAAGTCTGAAGAATTTCGTGGCTGTAAATCATCTTCCTTTTGGTGTCCGGACATCAATGTCTGACTTTCGCAGGCAGGAGAAACTGATTAATCTGCCGTTGTATGCGATATCGGCGTTATGGGAAGTCTGCCGCGCAAATGAGTAAAGACAGGCAATCAGGTGACCGCGAGTTGTACTCTGTGCAGTAGAAAATCCACAATATTGATATGTGCAATGCCGTTTCGGCTCATATCCAGCCTGTCGAGGGAGAGGACATATTTTGGTGATGCATCTGTAATCGGTGAAAACGCGCCGAACTCTCTCTCAATGGTGCGCTGGCTGGCCAGCAGGTAGGAAACCTGAATAAAGCATTTTTTTCCATTTTTGACAGCCACAAAATCGACCTCGGACTTATAGGTTTTTCCGGTAAAGACGGTAAACCCCTGCGTCAGAAGCTCATTATAGATGATATTCTCGAGGAAAAAGCTGTCCTCATACTGGATGGTATTCGTATTGATTGTGCGGAATCCTGTGTCAATGGCGTAATACTTTTCTCTGTTCCCCAGAGAGGCCTTTCCGGTCAGATTATATCTGTTCACACCGTGGATCAGATACGCTTTTTTCATTTTGTCCAGATAATTATAGACGGTGCGCGTAGACAGGACGTTGCCCGTATTGGCCTGATAATACTGTACGACGTTCTCAGCGGAAAATTCTTTTCCTGTGTTAGCCATGATATACAGCGAAATGTCGCGAAATATCTTTTTGTCGATTCGGGACTTTTTTTTCACAATATCCCTGTTGATGATACTCTCGTAAAGATTTGAAATGTAGTGTACAATAGATGTTTCGTCCGTAAAATCAAATCGAAGTGGGAAACCGCCCCATTTAATATATTCATAGATGAGATCGTCTGTAAATTTCCGGTTATTCAGCTGATAGTACTCCGCCATCTCAGCGAAAGTAAAGGGCAGAATTTCAAACTCTATGGTTCTTCCGGTCAGCAACGTTGCCAGCTCGCCTGACAGGAGTGTTGAATTACTTCCGGTGACAAACAGAGATACATTCAGAGTTGCGCGGAAGGATGAGAGCGCCTTTTCAAAATCCTCTATATGCTGAATCTCATCCAGAAAAATATAATACTTTTTTTCATCCTTTATTCTCAACTTGATTTCCTGATTGAGATCTGAAGCCGTCTGGATATATTCATAATCCATATCCTCAAAATTGATGTAGATGATATGTGTTCCATCTACTCCCTGTTCCGTCAGCTCATCCCGTATTGTGTCCAGCAGGATTGACTTCCCCGCCCGCCTGACGCCTGTGATTACCTTTATCAGGTCTGTTTCGTAATAAGGACGGATTTGCTTCAAATATATTTCGCGCTTTAAATTCATTTTGTGAACCTCCACATTTCGTATAATAATATATTTTTTAAAATTGCGCAAGCATATCTTTCGCAAAATCAAAAAATTTTGAGTTTTATGAAAATGAAATACGCATGAAATTGCAAAAATGAGAATCAAGTTGGAAAAACGGACATTATCAAGCGGGAGCCCTGATGCCGACAGCATCCGGACTCCCGCCGGTCTCGCTTAGAATGTGATAGTCTCCGGCTCGTGCGTAAACGCCGAGATCGTCGCCGTGGCGTTCTTAAAATAGTAGACCGCGGTATTCCCGTCCGGGCCGGTTGTGTAGCGGTCGCGCAGATTTGGATAGGCGTCCAGCATGGATTCCTGCGCCTCCACGCGTTCATCCAGGATCAGCTCCCCGCACACGCGGATCCACTCGCCTTTACACATGGCGCAGATCTCAGCCTTCGGATTTGCGTTGATCTGCTTCGCGACATCCTTTTCCTTTCCGGTCTGAATGTACAGCTTTCCATCGAAAATGTGGATCGTGCCGAAGGGGCGTACCCGCGGCTGTCCCTTGTCGTCCGTGGCCAGATAATAGGTGCCGGCGTTCTTTAAAAATTCGTATACTTTCTGCATTTTTGTTTCCTCCTTGTCAGAATTTGTGGTCGAATAGCTACGCTGTTTTCATCATAGAACTTCTTTGTGGTAAAGTCAAACGATGCGCATAGGAGCCGTTGGACGCGGTGCCGTCACAGCCATGGAATGGAAGGCAGTCCATTTTATGGGAGAAATTCAGAAAATTTAATTTTAAAATCCCCGTTTTTTGGTGAATCTTTATGCTGCGCGCGTGTTATAATACATATGTAACAAAAAGAGCCGACAAACCCGGACATCATGGAAGCGGCGGAAAGGCGGGTCTGCGGGCGGTCAGTCTGTCAGAATTTGGAGGAAGAGATAAAATGGATACTTTGAAGGCTGAAAAAAGAGACTTGTCAACAAAAGCGAAGAAACTGAGGAGAGAGGGCTACGTCACCGGCAATATTATCGGTCGGGAGATTGAGGGCTCGATTCCGGTGAAATTCCGGGCGCAGGAGGCAGAGCGCGTATTCCGGGCAAAGAAAAAGGGCAGCCAGATCTGTCTGGACGTCGAAGGCCAGAAAATGAACGTTCTGATCAAGGAGATTCACTATAATGCCATGAAAAATCAGTATGACGAGATCGATTTCCAGGCGCTGGTCAGCGATGAGAAGGTGCATTCGGTGGCGGAGATTGTCCTTGTAAATCACGACAAGGTGATGGAGGGAATCGTGCAGCTGGTACTGGAGGAGATTTCCTATAGCGCGCTGCCGTCCGCACTGGTCGAGACGATTGAGATCGACGTTGGGCAGATGAAGCCCGGTGATTCCGTCAAGGTCGCGGATCTGCCTATCGCGTCCAACCCGGATGTCGATCTGAATACGAGCCGCGACGCGGTCGTTGTGCTCGTAACGGAGTCGCACAACTCGGCGCTGCCGGAGGAGGACGCTTCGGAAGAAGAGAGCGGGGAAAAATAAAATCTGTAAAGCTGCCGATCATGAAGGATCCGCAGCAGGACAGGAAATCCGGAGCATCTGTTCAATCGTATGATGGAGCAGGTCCGCCTCCGGATTTTTTGCTGCCGTGTAATACATCTCTTTTCCTTCCCTGCGCGAGGTGACAAGGCCGGCCGTCTTCAGCTGCCGCAGATGATGGGACACGGCGGGGCTGCTCATCTCCACCATGGCGGACAGATTGATCACGCAGGTCTCGCAGTGGCACAGGATCCAGAAGATGCGGATGCGGCTCGCGTCGCCGAGCAGCTTCAGTATGTCCGCGGCAGTACGGAACTGCTCCGCGTCGGGTATATGTGAAATATCACGGAAGGGATTTCCCTCGTGTTTGTGCGGTAATTCTATACTTGCCATGCTAAACCTCCTGCCGTTGTTTCCTGCTGCAATATCATAATGAAGCCACAGATTTCTTTAATATAAGCTCCTGTGTATCTGTTTTCGCACGCCGATCTCGAATATCGTATATTATCCATTATAGAGAAAAATTCGCAGGAGGCAAGGAAAAATTCTCCGGCTTGCTATTGACAGCCGACGCATTCCGGTGTATAGTCGATTTAACGATTAAACATTCATTTAATGATAAAGGAGTCAGGAAAATGAAAAAGAGCTATAAGATCGATGTGGACTGTGCGGCCTGCGCGGACAAGATGGAAGTCGCGGCGAACAAGACCGAAGGCGTGAAGAATGCGAGCGTGAATTTCATGACGCTGATGATGGCGGTGGAGTTCGAGGACGGCGCGGACGTGAAGTCCGTCATGCAGAATGTGCGCGCGAACTGCAAGAAGGTGGAGGACGACTGCGAGGTCTTCATCTGAGAAAGCAAGGGTCTGCAGCCGTCCTTCGAGGGCGGCTGTTTTTCCCTGCGGGAAGGAGCTTAGGGTTATGAATAAGAAACAGAAAAAAATGCTGATCCGGATCCTGGTGTTCGCGGCGCTGCTGGGAAGCCTGAATTATCTTGGAACTATTTCCATTCTGCTGCAGACGGGCATGCTGCGCTTCGCCCTCTATATGGTGCCTTATCTGATCATTGGTTACGATATTCTGAAAAAGGCCTGGAAGGGTATCCGCAACAGGCAGGTATTTGATGAGGCCTTCCTGATGGCGGTCGCGACGATCGGTGCGATCATTTTGGCGCTGTACTCCGGGAGCGGCGATTACCTGGAGGCGATCGCGGTCATGCTGCTCTACCAGATCGGCGAGCTGTTTCAGAGCTATGCGGTCGGGAAGAGCCGCAGAAATATCAGCGAGCTGATGGATATTCGTCCCGACTATGCAAATATCGAGCGCGATGGTGCGCTGGAGCAGGTGGACCCGGACGAGGTGGAGATCGGCAGCATTATCGTCGTCCAGCCGGGCGAGAAGGTACCGATTGACGGCGCGGTCGTGGAGGGGAGCTCCACGCTCAACACGGCGGCGTTGACCGGAGAGAGCCTGCCGCGCGATGTGGAGATGGGCGACGGGATCATCAGCGGCTGCATCAACGAGTCCGGTGTGCTGAAGATCCGGACGACGAAGGAATTCAGCGACTCGACCGTCTCCAAAATTCTCGACCTGGTGGAAAACGCGAGCTCCCGGAAATCCAAATCGGAGGATTTCATCACCAAATTCGCACGCGTCTACACCCCGGCGGTCGTCTACGCGGCCATCGCGCTGGCGATCATTCCGCCCGTTGCGAGTCTTCTGATGGGAAATGCTGCCGCCTGGAATGTCTGGATTTACCGCGCGCTGACCTTCCTGGTCGCGAGCTGCCCCTGCGCGCTGGTCGTGAGTATCCCCTTAAGCTTCTTTGCCGGTATCGGCGGGGCGAGCAACGCGGGCGTGCTGGTGAAGGGCTCCAACTATCTGGAGCTGCTCTCGAAGACGAAGATCGTCGTCTTCGACAAGACCGGTACGCTGACGCAGGGTGTATTTGAGGTGAGCGGCATTCACCACAGCGAGATTTCCGATGAGCAGCTCGTGGAATACGCGGCGCTCGCGGAGTCGGCGAGCTCCCATCCGATCAGCAAGAGTCTGCAGAAGGCTTACGGCAAGGCGATCGACCGCAGCCGGGTTTCTAATATCCAGGAAATCGGCGGAAAGGGCGTGACGGCCACTGTGGACGGCCATTCGGTCGCGGCCGGAAACGACAAGCTGATGACCGCACTGGGCGTTGACTATGTCAGCTGTCACTCGGTGGGAACCATCATTCACCTGGCGATCGACGGCAAATACGCCGGACACATTGTGATATCGGACATTGAGAAGTCGCACTCCAAAGAGGCGATCCGAAAGCTGAAGGCCTCCGGTGTGCGAAAGACCGTGATGCTGACCGGCGATTCCGCGAAGGTCGCGGAGCAGGTGGCTGCATCCCTGGGCATCGATCAGGTATACGCGCAGCTGCTCCCGGCGGATAAGGTGGCCAAAGTGGAGGAGCTTCTGCAGGAAAAATCGGAGAATGAGATGCTCGCCTTCGTCGGCGACGGCATCAACGACGCGCCGGTGCTGCGCCGCGCGGACATCGGTATCGCGATGGGAGCCATGGGCTCTGACGCGGCGATCGAGGCGGCGGACGTGGTGCTGATGGACGACGATCCGATGCAGATCGCGAAGGCAATCCGGATTTCCCGCAAGTCCCTGCGGATCGTGTACCAGAACATCGTCTTCTCGATCGTGGTCAAGCTGCTCTGCCTCATCCTCGTGGCGGTCGGCGTCGCGAACATGTGGATCGCGGTATTCGCGGATGTGGGCGTGATGATACTCGCCGTGCTGAACGCGATCCGGGCGCTGTTTGTGAAGAAGCTGTAGAATATTCTGTTAAGAATTAAACAAATAAAACAGGCGTTTGCAAATGGTAAGAATTCGCGGACGCCTGTTTTTTTGCCTTGCGTTTCTGTTTTCCTCATGGCATAATGGGGAAAGAAAGAAGGTGAGGTTATGGTAGAACTGGATCGGTTTAAATATACGCTGAACAGCTACGCAAAACCAATGACAGAACTGAGAGATTCACTTTGACCTCGCATCAAAGGAGCTCAGAATCGAGGAATTGGAAAGAGAGATGGAAGCCCCTGGCTACTGGGACCGCGCGGAGCAGTCGCAGGAGGGCATGAAGGAGCTGAACCGTCTCAAATCAGAAAAGGAAAAATTTGAGGATCTGAAGGGACAGTATGAGGATATCGAGACGCTGCTCGAGATGGGATACGAGGAGGAGGACGAGTCGCTGATTCCGGAGATCCGGGAGAATCTGGAGCAGTTCGCGGAGCAGTTCGAATCCATGCGGATCAAGACTCTGCTTTCGGGCGAGTACGACGCCTGCAACGCGATCCTGAAGCTGAACGCGGGCGCGGGCGGCACGGAGAGCTGCGACTGGGCCGGCATGCTGTACCGGATGTACACGCGTTGGGCTGAGCGGAAGGGATTTTCCGTGGAGGTGCTGGACTATCTCGACGGAGACGAAGCCGGCGTCAAGTCCGTGACCTTCCAGGTGAACGGCGAGAATGCCTACGGCTATCTGAAGTCCGAGAAGGGCGTGCACCGTCTGGTGCGCATTTCCCCGTTCAATGCGCAGGGAAAGCGGCAGACGTCCTTTGTGTCGCTGGATGTGATGCCGGATATCGAGGGTGAGATCGACGTTGAGATCAATCCGGACGACCTGAAGATCGATACCTATCGGTCGAGCGGCGCGGGCGGGCAGCACATCAACAAGACCTCATCGGCGATCCGTATTACGCATCTGCCGACCGGCATCGTGGTGCAGTGCCAGAATGAGCGCTCACAGTTCCAGAATAAGGACAAGGCGATGCAGATGCTGAAGGCGAAGCTCTATATTCTGGAGCAGCAGAAGCAGGCGGAAAAGCTCTCCGGCATCCAGGGAGAGCTCAGCGACATTGCCTGGGGCAATCAGATCCGCTCCTACGTCATGCAGCCCTACACGCTGGTCAAGGATCACCGGACCGGCGAGGAGGTCAGCAACGTGAACGCGGTCATGGACGGTAAGATCGATCCCTTTATCAACGCCTATCTGAAATGGATCAGCTTAAGTCCGGAAGAACAGAAATAGGAGGAAGCGCAATGATCAAAATTGCAATCATGGGATATGGGACGGTCGGTTCGGGCGTCTACGAGGTTATCACGGCGAATCAGGCGGTCGTCGACAAGCATGTCGGGGAGGAGCTGCGCATCAAGTATGTGCTGGACCTCCGGGAATTTCCGGGCGATCCGGTTATGGAGGTGCTGACGCACGATTTTGAGGAGATTCTGAATGACGACGAGGTGAAGGTGGTGGCCGAGGTCATGGGAGGCCTGCGCCCCGCCTATGATTTTACGAAGCGGCTGCTCATGGCGGGCAAGAGTGTCTGCACCTCGAATAAGGAGCTGGTCGCGGAGCACGGCGCGGAGCTGATCGAGGTCGCCCGCGCGCACGGTGCGAATTATCTTTTCGAGGCCAGCGTCGGCGGCGGTATTCCGATCATCCGTCCGCTGAACACTTCGCTGACCGCGGACGTGATTCTCGAGATCTCCGGTATTCTGAACGGGACGACGAACTACATGCTGACGAAGATGTCGCAGGAGGGACTCGATTACGACGACGTGCTGAAGGAGGCGCAGGCGAAGGGTTACGCCGAGCTGCATCCGGAGGCCGACGTGGAGGGCTTTGACGCCTGCCGCAAGATCGCGATCCTGACCTCGCTGGCCAGTGGGCAGCAGGTAGACTATAAGGATATTTATACCGAAGGTATCACGAAGGTGACAGTGGAGGATTTTGCCTACGCAAAGAAGATGGGCCGTGCGATCAAGCTGCTTGGCGTCAGCAAAAAGGTTGGCGACACCTACTGCGCGATGGTGAGCCCGGTCATGATCGACAGCTCGCATCCGCTTTATATGGTTAATGATGTGTTCAACGCGATCTTCGTGAAGGGAAATATGCTCGGCGATTCGATGTTCTACGGCAGCGGCGCGGGCAAGCTCCCGACCGCGAGCGCGGTGGTGGGCGACATCGTGGACGCGGCGAGAAATCTTGGCGCTGTGACGCCGGTCTTCTGGTCACAGGAGAAACTTACACTCGCGCCGGTCAGTGAGATGAAGCACCGCTTCTTCCTGCGCGTGAAGGGTGCAGTGTCAGTTCTCGGGATGGAGAAGATTGACGCCGGGATCGGAGGCGAGGTCGGGATACTGACGCCGCTCATGAGCGAGGCGGAATATCAGAAGCTGGCGGAGGGCCTGGATGTCATCAGCATGATCCGGGTCGAGGAATAAAGGAGGACACATATGGATATTGTATGCCTGGATATGGAGGGCGTGCTGGTGCCGGAGATCTGGATTGCTTTCTCCGAGGCCAGCGGAATACCGGAGCTCAAGCGGACGACCCGTGACGAGCCGGATTATGACAAGCTGATGAAGTGGCGGCTCGGCATTTTAAAGGAGCACGGGCTGGGGCTGAAGGAGATACAGGCGACGATCGCGAAGATCGATCCGCTCCCGGGGGCGAAGGAATTTCTGGACGAGCTGCGCACCCTGACGCAGGTCATCATCATCAGCGATACCTTTACGCAGTTTGCGAAACCGCTGATGGAGAAGCTCGGCTGGCCGACGCTGTTCTGCAATATGCTGGAGGTTGCGCCGGACGGCGAGATCACGGGCTTCCGGATGCGCACCGAGCAGTCCAAGCTCTCCACGGTGAAGGCGCTGCAGTCGGTCGGCTTTGAGACGATCGCGGCGGGAGACAGCTACAATGATCTTGGCATGATCCGGGCGAGCCGCGCGGGCTTTCTGTTCCGCAGCATGGAGCAGATTCAGAAGGACAATCCGGACATCCCGGCCTTCGAGACATTTGAGGACTTTCTGGCGGCCATCAAGGGCGCGCTGAAGGAATAAAAGGAGGGCTTTTGCAATGTTGGAGGAACTGAAAAAACAGGTATACGAGGCAAATATGGAGCTTCCGAGGCGGGGACTTATCACCTACACCTGGGGGAATGTCAGCGGAATCGACCGTGAGACGGGCTACTTCGTCATCAAGCCGAGCGGTGTGGACTACGATGTACTGAGTCCGGAGGATCTGGTTGTGATGGATCTCGAGGGAAACCGCATTGAGGGAAGGTACAAGCCGTCCTCTGATACCCCCACGCATATCGAGCTTTACAAGGCGTTTCCGGAGCTGGGAGGCGTCGTGCATACGCATTCTCCGTGGGCGACATCCTGGGCGCAGGCGGGCAGAGACATTCCCTGCTACGGCACGACGCATGCGGACTATATGTATGGGCCGATTCCCTGTGCGAGGAGCCTGACGCCGGAGGAGATCGAGGGCGAATATGAGAGAAATACCGGCCTTGTCATCATCGAAACCTTCCGGACGCGCGGCATCAATCCGGTCTACGTTCCGGCTGTGCTCTGCACGAATCACGGCCCCTTCACCTGGGGCAAGGACGCCACGGAGGCGGTGCACAACGCGGTCGTGCTCGAGGAGGTCGCGAAGATGGCCTGCCGCACGGAGCTGATCAATCCTGATGTGAAGCCGGCGCCGGACTGCATCAAGGAAAAGCACTTTATGAGAAAGCACGGCGCGAACGCGTACTACGGGCAGTAGAGAAAAATCGTATTCTCCGGAGCCGGACTTTTCGCCTCCGGAGAATAATTTATGAAAAAATTGTAAATAATTTCTAAAACGAAAATTGCAAGTGCAAGTTGAACACATCCGCGAAAAGCTTCAATAGAG
>JAJQCG010000184.1 GCA_021202815.1 Lachnospiraceae bacterium
ACGGCATTGTCGGTATCCCGGCATTGATGATTTTGTCGAGTGCCGCTGTGAACGCGGCACCCCTGCTCTAAAAGTCGTATGGCTCTATCTCTAGGGTTTCAAACTTATCCGGAATGTATGTCCCGGTTCCGCTCCCGCCGCTCCCGGAGCTGTCGGAACGCACGTTCAGCTCGGCGAATCCGGCAAGCGGCTTTTGCGCCGCCTCCGCCGCGCTGCCCGTCGCGCTCAGAGAATCGGCATAGTCCTCCTGAACCGCGATTGCTTTCGTAAACGACGTTTGTCCCGTCAGGGCGGCAAAGAACATTCCAAGATATGTGATAGCCGTGGACAGCATATTGATGAGCTGCGACAGGATCGGCGCGACAACGGTCAGAATCGGCGCGAATGCTGTTGCAAAGCTGTTTTTGAGCTGTGTCAGCGCGGATTTCACAGAGGAAATGGCCGCGTTTGTTTCCACGGAATACTGCGCAAGGTTTTCGTACCCTTCCACAAGCGCGCTCCGCAGCTTGTTCACAAGGGTATACAGCGACCGGATGCCAAGCCCGTATTTCAGGATGGTGCCAAAGCCGCTTTTGAAACTCCCGCTGCTTTTCCGCGCGCTTTTGTCCAGTCCCAGCAGACTTTTCGCCGCATTCCCAGCAAGCGAACCGAGCCTTTTCAGCCCGGTCAGCGCCGCCTGCCCAACGACCTTTGCAATGGCCGCCGCCGCTTGCAGCGCCTTTTTGCCGACGTTCTTCAACGCGGTTCCGATTCTTGACGCGCCGCTGCCCGCCTGCGCCGCCGCGCTGTTCATCTGCGCGAATTTCGCGGTAACGTCCGCAAGCGCCTGCGCCATCTGCTGGTATTCTGCGGTATCCGTTCCCTGGAACGTCGCGTTTCCGGCCTGCTTCATCCGCTCCGCCGCGCCGGATAACTGCTGATATTGATGCTCCGCCTGCTGCAGCCGGAAGATCAGGTTCCGCCACTCTTTGCTGTTCTCTTTCGTCCCGGTGTATTCATATCGTTCTTTTTCCGTCAACAGCGTTTCATAATGCTTTGCGGCGGCCTGCAAATCGTGGTCTAACCGCTTGTATTCGTCGGTCTGAAATTCCGTCTGTCCGAACTTGTTCCCACGCTGGATGGTATCTTCAAATGTCCGGTTCAGTATCCGCGCCTTGCTTTCAAACGTAGCCATTTCCTGTTCGCCGCCGCTCATGGCTTTTTGAAAGGCGGATTCCAGCCGTTCCGTCTGGTTCAGCAGGGACGTGATTTTGTTTTGCAGCGTCGTGACGTTCACACCGGAGGATTCAAAGCTTTTTCCCATGGATTCCCCGGCAGCCTGCCGCAGCTGTTCCGCAGCATCGTTCAGGTCTTTCGCGTACTGCTCCAGTTCGGAGGTCGTCTGCTGTTTGCCGCGCGGATGATTCAGAAAGTCCCGTACTGCCGCGCCGTATTTTTTCGCAGACGCCGCGCAGTCAGACATCGCCGCCCGTGCATCGTCCAGCGATTCCACAGGCGCGTTGCTCGCGAAGCTCCGGATAAAGATAGCCGCCGCCTTGCCAGCAGATTGCAGGCTCTCTTTCAGATAGACGCTGGCTTTCCCCGCGTTCCTGATTTTATCGTCCGGCTTGTCCAGCTCTGCATTTAGCTCCTGCATCGCTCGTTCCGCATCTTGCATCGCGGCGGCCAGTTCGTCGGAAACAGCGCTTGCGGCCTGCCTGTCAATTTCCGGCTTGACAGGAACGGTTACATCTTCCTGCACATCGGGTTGCGGAATGTTCTCTATAACGGGCTTGACCTGTATTTCGATGTCCTTTGGTGCTTCAACCGCCGGAACATTTTCCACAACAGGCTTAACCGGAATTTCAACGTCTTCCGGTGTTTCTATTTCAGGGACATTTCCCAAAATCGGTTTAACAGGTACTTCAACAGGCGCGGGTGTCTCAATCTGCGCCTGCCCTTCTGTCACAGGCTTAACAGGGACTTTGACAGGGTCCGGTGCTTCAATCTGCGCCTGTCCTTCTACCGTTGGTATAACAGGAACGTCAACAGGTTCAGGCGTTTCAATTTGAACTTGCTTTTCTGCCGTTGGCGTGACTGGTACTTCAATCGGTTCCGGTGTCTCGATTTGCACCGCTTCTCCTGCAACAGGCGTACCCGGCACTTGAATTTCTTCAGGCGTTTTAATTTGCACCTGTTTCTCCACAACAGGTTCGACAGGCACTTTAACCGCTTCAGTCTCCGGGACGTCGGGCTTTTCGGCTTCTGGAACAATCGGTACCTGAATCGGCTTTTCTGCTTCACTTCGAAGCTGTTTAATGCTTTCCTGCGCTGGTTCTGTGTTCGTGCTGACCGGAATATCTTCCAGTTGTTCCAGTTGCGCCGCAAGTGGGTTTTTCGCCGCCTGTATCCCGCGCTGCAAATGGCCATAGTCCCACCGTGTGGAAACATCCTCATACGCGCCGCCGGACTGTTCCAGCTCATCTCTCGCTGCCTGCAATCGCTTGACATCGTTGATCGCCCGGTCGATTTGCGGCGATATGTCGATGCCAACATCATCCATCAGCTCTTGCCTGTCCCGGAGCTTTTCAAGGTCTTGTTCCGCACGTTCCAGATTTTCACATACCCGCCGATACTGCTCTGTCTCAACTTTGGTTTCGCCAAAGTCCCGTATCTCTTTTTCTACTCCGGCGGCTTCTGCGCTAACCGCTGCAAACTGCTCTTTCAGGGCGGTAAGGTCGCCAAGGCTGCCGTTCACAGCGTTTTGCAGCGTTGGGCCAAGCTCGTCTACCTTTTTCCGCAGCAGCTTCACCGCCGCGTTCAGACGTTCGCTGCCCGCCGTAAATCCCTTTTCGTCCAGCGTAGTATCAATGATTATGGACCCATCCGGTTCCGCCACGCTCTCACCTCCCGTCAATCAAGCAGCGCGTTCAGCTTGTCGCGCGCTTCCTTTTCCGCTTCCGTCAGTTTCGGCTTCAGCACGCAAATCCGCTTGTTGCTTCGCCAGTATTCCTGTTCCCATTTTTCCAGTTTCTTACCCTTTGCGCGCTTCATGCGCAGATTTAGCACGCTGGAATAAACACCTTCGGAAATCTCCATGTAATAGCCGATAAACGTCCACCAGTGGAGATAATCACAGGAGCGCGTTTCATATCCGGCCACCTTGTTTATCGCCGGGAATACAAGCGTTTCGTCCTGCTCCCAGTCCATCACGCGCGGCGATGGTCTGCCGTCGTCCTTCTGCCCGTTGTCAATAAATTCAATTGCGGCGCGGAATGCCGCTTCATATTGTTCCTGCGGCATATCGTCAAAGCCCGGATACAGGATTCGCAGGCAGATATATACCTTTTCACCGTCTCCCAGCTCCGGGTCACTGAACGCCACAACGATTTTCAGCACGTCCCGAAAGTCTGACCGGATGTCATATTCAATTCCATCAATTAACAGACTTTTCGGCAACGCACCGATCATTTATGTCTCATATCCTTCCGTATATTTTGCTACTGCCTTGCTTTTCTTCATCTGCCCGTTTATCTGGTTAATTTCTTTGTCAAACTGTGCGGCGATAAACTGTCCCACCGCGTTCAACACATTCACGCAGTAGAAGTTCCCGCCCACAGGGGAAAACGGATGCATCTTGCCAAAAAACGCTTCTGATGTGTTTCCGCCGAACAGGAAGTCCACCGCTTCATACAGACGCTTCCCCGCTTCTTCCAGTGCGGCGGCGGATGTCTCATCGCTCGCCGTGCCGTCGCCGGAGATGTTCGCGGATTCCAGCGGCGCTATGATTTCATCAAAGTCCTTTGCGATTTTGTTGTATCGCTCGATGATGCCAACGTCAGTTGGCCGGAACGAAAACAACCCGATTTGCTCGCCGGACAAATTGTTTATCGGAACGCTGACGCTTCCATCGTCAACGGTAATATTCAGGTT
>JAJQCG010000133.1 GCA_021202815.1 Lachnospiraceae bacterium
ATGCCGTAGTCTTCATTTTGAAAGTACTATTTCAGTTCGTTTCGCAATTACCTATTAAGTTGGTATCGTGGTTCAATACATTCAGATACTGTGAACTTTTGATTATTTTCTGTAGCTTGCCTACTCGATTGGAGTGTATTGACGCTACCTTTATCTGAATTATTTACAAGTTGGATATTATCGAGAGACTTCTCCTGAGCACTTATTTAATCGCATCTACAATGATAACCGCCAGTAGATTTCACGATATCGGACGTTATGGAGCCTCACGATTTACATAGACATTGATATTGCCAAACTCAACTATATCGCATCAGTTATATCTTCTGATGACGAAATCCTCCGGGATCCGTTCAAATTTATAAATAACGGTAATGGACTCCAACTATTGATTTCTAAACCAGAAGCTCTGACCCTTAAGGATGACAACATCATCATCGGTCTTGAATCAGCGGCACGCGATGGCGACAATCTTGCACAATACCTTGTTGACAGTTACTTTAAAGTATATGTACTTGCCCCCCCCCTTAAGACATCTTCCATGCGGAAAATCAACATTCGCGAAGCTAAGATAAACAAAGATGGCACATACATTATTGCCAAAGCACTCGTGATGCAGGATTCCTGCAGGTTTGTCTCCTTCATGACTAATCTGGTCAAACATTTTTTTGTAACACTTACAGCCAAAAAATATGCCCGCCAACTGCCCAAATTCTATCAAATCTGATATATGCTGTCAAGGATCTTTGCACCACAATAGGACTGTCTCATGAAGAACGTTTGAGGATATTCTCCGTACTGATGTTGATAGACGCATTAGCGGTTCGATACGATTAATATAACACAAACGCATTTATCCCATCAAAAAAGGCACAAAAGCCAAGTGCGCCACTTTGTTTATCTGACGAGTTTTCTAATTGCTAATAAAAACTGGGGATTGGGCCGAAAAGCAACCTCATACTACACAAGTAAACAAAGTAAACAGCTTTCATAGTTTTATGATGGGTCGCTTAAACAATGCATGTGGTGTAGTCACTAAGTACCTGAAACGTTATAATGCCCTTTTTGTCTTGGTGTTCGGAAAAGGTGAGACAGCAATTAACAAAATTATGACCTGATGACATCAAGAAATGGCTCTTATGTCGCCATTTCCACAGTGAAAAGCGAACATTTACTGAACATATGAATCATCACATTCTTTTACTATCACCAAAAAGATTCTCCATTCCTCTTTAAACTTACTTATTCGGCATGGCATGACAGCACAGGCCTTCTGTATCATGCGCCGCCTCCATCAGGATCTCGCTGACCGTCGGATGCGGATGAATCGTGTCCGCCAGTTCCTCGATCGTCCCCTCGCAACGCATGACCGCCGCGATCTCGCCAATCATATCCGTCGCTCTGGGCGCCATAATCTGCGTACCCAGGATCTCTCCCGTATCGGGGTCCGATAAGATCTTCGCAAAACCGGTCGTGCAGTCCATGATCACCGATCTTCCGTTTCCGGCCACCTGAAAACTTCCGGTCTTATATGCGCGTCCCTGCTCCTTCAGCTTTTTCTCGGACAGACCCACATAGGCAATCTCCGGTTCACAGTAAACACATGCCGGAATAATGTCATAGTGCATCGTCTTTTTCTGTCCCGCGCAGCAGGCTGCCGCGACAAGTCCCTGTGCACTGGCCGTGTGTGCCAGCTGCAGCTTGCCTGTGATGTCCCCAATGGCGTAAATATTCGGGATACTGGTGCGGAGAGAATCATCCACATCCACAAACGCGCGGTTCATCCGGATTCCCAGCTTCTCCAACCCGACATTCGAGGTACACGGACGGCGTCCAATACAGACGATGCACGCGTCTGCCTCCTGCACGTTCTCTTTCCCGTCCTTCTCATAACGCACCGCTGTCGTCGCTCCACCCTGCAGGGTCAACACTTTGGCCTCTGTCAGGATTCTGACGTCCTTCTTTACAAGTCCTATTGAAAGCAGACCTACAATATCTTCATCCACGCCCGGAAGAATCGAAGGCATCATCTCCAGAACCGTGATCTTCACTCCCAGTGCCGCGAACAGCGTGGCAAACTCCATACCGATGACGCCACCGCCGATGATCGTGACACTCTCCGGAATGCTCTCAAGAGCAAGGACCTCGTTGCTAGTGAGGATATTCTCCCCGTCAATGCCCGGAATCGGCGGACGCGACGGCTCAGAACCCATGGCCAGAATAATCTTATCCGCTGTAATCTTCCCGCTGTCCACAAGGATCGTGTGAGCATCTTCCAACACGCCGAAGGCCTTCACCACAGTGACTCCGTGCCCCTTCTCCAGTGCTGCGATACCGCGGCGCATACGCGTCATCACACTGTCCTTCTTCGCAGCAAGTTTTGCATAATCGAGGGTCATCGTCCCTTCTACCGTACAGATATCCCCCGCCTTCTGAAAGCTCTCCCAGCAATGTGCGCCCTCAAGCAGCGCTTTTGTGGGAATACAGCCCCTGTTCAGGCAGGTTCCGCCGAGCTCATCCGCTTCGATCAGCACCGTCTTCTGCCCCAGATCCGCACAGCGGATGGCGGCTTCATAACCGCCCGGGCCACCTCCAAGGACGGCCACGTTGTATTGATACGTACTCATAATAGCATTTCTCCTATAAAAGCAGCCCCGGCTGCTCAAGCAGCTGTTTGATCCTGCGCAGGAACTGTGCGGCAGGTGCGCCATCCAGAATCCTGTGGTCATACGTCAGACTGATCTGCATCTGCGGTCTGATCACCAGTTCCCCGTCGACCACCGCCGGTCTGTCCTCCATCTTTCCGACCGCCAGGATACCGGCCTCAGGCTTGTTGATAATGGCGGTGAAACTCTCAATATCAAACATCCCCAGGTTGCTGACCGTGAAGGTTCCGCCCGACATCTCATCCAGGCTCAGCTTATTGGTCTTGGTTCTCTCGGCCAGATCCTTTGATGCCGCAGACAATTCCTGAAGCGTCATCCTGTCCGCATTGTGAATAACCGGGATGAGCAGTCCGTTTTCCGTCGCCACTGCCATGCCCAGATTAACAGCACTTCTCAGCGTGATATACTCGTCATACATCGTGGCGTTCACCATCGGGAATTCCTTCAGGGCGCGCGCCACACAGCGGAGCACCAGGTCGTTATAGCTGATATTCTGGCCTGCGGCTTTCAGCTGCGTCCGGATATGAACCGCCTCGGTCATATCCACCGTCACGCGCATATTGGCCTGTGCCAGCGTCTGCAAGCTGTCGAGCATTCTTTTCGCAATCACCCTGCGCATATTGCTGATCGGAATCTGCTGATCCTCCGCAGCAGACGTTTCTGCCGCAGGGGCCGGAAGAGCATCACGCACATCGTCGGCCATGATCTTGCCGTGGGCGCCGCTTCCGGTCACATCCATCAGATCGACATTCTTCTGTTCTGCCAGCTTTCTCGCCAGCGGGCTGGCTTTCGGACTCTCCGCTGCCGCGAGTACATCGCGCTCGACTACCATACCGAGAGGGCCGGAGCCTTTAAGCTGTCTATAATCGACAGATTTCTCCTCTGCACGCATTCTTGCCCGCGGAGAGGAAAACACGCGCCCGTCGGCCGGAAGCTTCTCGCACACCTCAGAAGGAGCGGCAGCTACAGGCACATTTCCGTCGTCCTTTGCAGCAGGAGTCGCTTCCGCCGGAGCAAATCTGTCCTCATCGGGGATGGGCTCGCCGGGCTGTCCCACGTAAGCGATCGTCTCGGTGATAGGCACGGCATCCCCCTCCGGATGCACAATCTTCAGCAGCGTTCCCGATGCAGTGGAATTAATCGTGATCGTCAGCTTATCCGTCTCCATCTCAAACAGCGGCTGATCGATCTCCACCTTCTCGC
>JAJQCG010000120.1:0-770 GCA_021202815.1 Lachnospiraceae bacterium
TAGATATCTGCGGGATGTGTGTCAATGCCCTTAAACGGGCTGGCTCCATTTCTACATGGAGGAAAGACCTACACGATCGGCGACTATGTAATTGTGTCAATACCCTTAAACGGGCTGGCTCCATTTCTACAGTACCCTCCGGAAACCTTTGATTTTAGCAGCTTTCCGGGACTGTTTTTGCAAATAATTATCAGAATATTCTGGCAAATCTGATTTTGGAGCAATTTTCTGACTTGTTCATAGTTTGTTCATATTTTCCGCAAAAATCTCGGTTACGGCTACACGGAACAGCCAGCTTTCAATTTCTTCTTTGTCGCCTCTTTTGCCTGTAGAAATGTCTCTTTTATTATACAGGACTTTCCGACAAAAGGGAAGACGTTCTACCATTTAAATTTCCCTATTTCAGCTTCCTCTACGAAAAATGTTCAGATATGTCTCATACACAAAATGGGAATTAAACCCGATATAGCGCTGTTTATATTCTACCCATTTGGTTCAGATAATTGACTCGGCGAGCTGAATAGGGTAGAATATGGGTAGAATAATCAGGAGGGCCGAATATGATACGCAAGGAAAGCGAAAATGTCGAATTTAAGATGATCGTGGTTGACGATGTAAAGAAAGAAATTATAGCATTCGCAAACTGTAACGGAGGGAAACTTTATATCGGGATTCAGGATGACGGAACCGTTGTTGGCGTTACAGATCCTGACAGTGTGGCACTGCAGGTCAGCAACATGGTTCGAAACGCCATTAAGCCGGATCTGACG
>JAJQCG010000120.1:780-25803 GCA_021202815.1 Lachnospiraceae bacterium
ACGATGTTTATTCATTACGAAACAGTCGAGATTGAAGAGAAACAAGTCGTCTTATTCGATATTCAACAGGGGACGGAACGTCCTTACTATATTGTCAAAAAAGGCCTGCGGCCAGAGGGCGTATACGTTCGTCAGGGCTATTCGTCCGCACCAGCGACCAACACCGCAATTCGGCGCATGATCAAGGAGACAGATGGTGATCGCTTTGAAGGAATGAGATCGTTGGAGCAGGATCTGACATTTGAAGCCACCGCGAACGAATTTGCCAAAAGAAACATTCCATTTGGCACTGCTCAGATGAGGACGCTGGGCATTATAAGCAAAGATGGCGTCTATACAAATCTGGGTCTCCTGCTTTCTGATCAGTGTGTCCATACGATTAAAACTGCATCTTTTGAAGGGACGACGCAAAGCGAATTTAAAGATCGAAGAGAATTTTCCGGGTCACTACTGAAACAAATGAACGAGGTTTACGAATATATTGATTTTCGAAACCAGCTTCACTCGACCTTTGATAAACTCCGCCGCATTGACAAGAGGGACTTTCCAGAAGTAGCCGTGCGGGAAGCATTACTAAATCTGCTGGTTCATCGTGAATATTCTTACCGCGCCAGCGCCCTTATCAGTATCTACACAGACAGAATAGAATTTGTTTCTATTGGCGGACTGGTCAACGGCGTAACCTTAAATGATATCATGATGGGAATCTCCGTCTGTCGCAATGCAAATCTGGCAAACATATTCTATCGTCTGGAATTAATTGAGGCATACGGAACGGGTATTCGCAAAATAATAGACACATATGAGGGAACCGGCATGACACCTCAAATCGAAACCTCCGACAACGCATTTAAGATTATTTTGCCCAATCTAAATGCGCCGTCCTCTACAGGCCTGCCGACAGAATTTGATAAATCCGGTGAAACGCTCGATGAAAAGTTGATTCTGTTGCTGAAGGACCGGGGACACATCAGGCGAAAAGAGGCGGAAGAGCAACTGGGAATCAGTCGCTCTGTGTGTGGTCGTATTTTGAGAAAACTGGTGGAAAGCGGAAAAATAATACAGGAAGGAAAGGGGAGAAATACGCACTATCATCTTCCATAATTTCTGTTCATTGTAAAGAACGCAGAGGATAGACAAAGAAGCTCCTGTGATGTTTCATTCATCACAGGAGCCTTATTCTCACCGATGATTCTTTTTATCGGAGTCGTTCCAGCGCTTTCCGTTTCCCGGCTTCCCGCCATCGTTCCTTCTCCGGTCGGAATTATCATACCGGTTCGAGTCCGATCTCTGCCTGTCTGAGCCATAACTCTTGCGATTGCCGCCATAGCCCTGCCGATTCGGGCCGGAACCTTGACGATTGCCACCGGAGCCCTGACGATTCTGACCGTAAGACCCACGTCCGCCCTTTCCTGACTGTAGTGCCGTGCGGGAAGCATTACTAAATCTGCTGGTTCATCGTGAATATTCTTACCGCGCCAGCGCCCTTATCAGTATCTACACAGACAGAATAGAATTTGTTTCTATTGGCGGACTGGTCAACGGCGTAACCTTAAATGATATCATGATGGGAATCTCCGTCTGTCGCAATGCAAATCTGGCAAACATATTCTATCGTCTGGAATTAATTGAGGCATACGGAACGGGTATTCGCAAAATAATAGACACATATGAGGGAACCGGCATGACACCTCAAATCGAAACCTCCGACAACGCATTTAAGATTATTTTGCCCAATCTAAATGCGCCGTCCTCTACAGGCCTGCCGACAGAATTTGATAAATCCGGTGAAACGCTCGATGAAAAGTTGATTCTGTTGCTGAAGGACCGGGGACACATCAGGCGAAAAGAGGCGGAAGAGCAACTGGGAATCAGTCGCTCTGTGTGTGGTCGTATTTTGAGAAAACTGGTGGAAAGCGGAAAAATAATACAGGAAGGAAAGGGGAGAAATACGCACTATCATCTTCCATAATTTCTGTTCATTGTAAAGAACGCAGAGGATAGACAAAGAAGCTCCTGTGATGTTTCATTCATCACAGGAGCCTTATTCTCACCGATGATTCTTTTTATCGGAGTCGTTCCAGCGCTTTCCGTTTCCCGGCTTCCCGCCATCGTTCCTTCTCCGGTCGGAATTATCATACCGGTTCGAGTCCGATCTCTGCCTGTCTGAGCCATAACTCTTGCGATTGCCGCCATAGCCCTGCCGATTCGGGCCGGAACCTTGACGATTGCCACCGGAGCCCTGACGATTCTGACCGTAAGACCCACGTCCGCCCTTTCCTGACTGTAGTGCCGTGAGGCTGACGTCGCCGCGAGCCGGTGACTGCAGAGTTTGCAAATACTTAGAATTTTTGCGGGTTTGCACCCGCTGGCCGCCGTGGTTTGCGACGAACCATTTGAATCCCTCCAGATGCTGCTGATTTACCTGGATCGCGTTCCACTGGTCTTCTGTCACCGGATAGGTCACGGTCATCCCCTTCGTCGCGTCAAAGCGCATCATGTGCAGGAAGGCTTCCCGCGTCTCCGCTGTAAAATCCAGTTCCTCCCAATCGGAGAAACTTGCCTCAACCGGATAGGGCGTCTCCTCATAGCGGACGCCGCCGTCGCAGAGGCTCACCCGACGAAGACGAATCCCCTCGACCGTCATCGCGACGCTGCCCAGACCGAGCGGCTTCGCGGCGCCGAGCTTGTAACCCATCTCGCCGCTGCGGCTCACATCAAGGATCGCGATCAGCTGCCGCAGCTGCTTTTCTGTAATCTTGTCAAAGTAGACCTCCTCCTCGAAGGAGACACCCTTTTTCAGCGGACGCACGGTGCGGTTCCGGTCCGTCGCCTCAACGCTTTCTTTAAACTGCATCCCAGGATTATGCCAGTAAAACTTTCTTCCGGCAATACGCGGAAGGTATCCCACAATTTGCTTGCCTGCCACATAATAATCATAAGTCCAGAACGCGGCGTTCACATCCGGCTTCTGCAGATAAAACTCAGCCGCCGATATCTTCGGCTGCGCCAGTTCTTCCAGCACGACCGGCCTGTGATAGAGCGCCCTGTAATCAGAAACTTTATCACGTAGCCGCGCATCCGCAAAGCGAACGCTGGAGGCACGGGAGGATTTTCCTGTCATTCCAAAGAGCGAGCAGGCCGGGCACAGCTCGGCACTGTCCGTACAGCACTGAAAGTTGCCCTGTGCCTTCAGGATCTGGTTCAGACGGTTCTGGTACGCCTCCTTCGTCATGCAGGCCGGAGAGAGATAGATCAGCTTATCCACCTTTGAATAGTATACCGGGAAATATTCCTCTCCTTTTCCCCTCTTAAATTTATCCCAGGCTTCCCGGTAAGCCTTGTAACCGTTATGCCCGTTCTTCAGATTTTTGTTGACCTTCTCGTCCCGATAGCTCTTCAGCACACTCTCAAACATGCGGATGTGCGTATCCTCCCTGAGTCGAGCGATCTCTTCCTCATTCTTCTGTAAGGCGAAAACGCCATTACATTTTTTCGTAACGCCCTGTTCACCGAGCATCACGTAGCCAATCGTACCTCTACCGCTTTTTCGCACGTCCCTTGCATCCCGCAACGTGATCAGGTCGCCGCGGAAATTTGTAGCCTGACGCTGCTCAACCCGATAGCAGACCCTTTCGCCCTCTTCCAGCCGCCCACACGTCGGATCTCGTCCGGCCACAGGCGATCGCGCCGCGAACTGATCAGAGTCATCGAGCCGTCTGCTTCCCGCCGAATCAACCCCGGCCTGTACGGGTCGCCCACTCGCTTGACGATCTGGACGTCGTCGTCGATCGCCGACATGCAGGAACCCGTCACGGTCTCATAGATATTGCGAATCATACCACGAACCTCGCTGCCCGGGATCACCGGCTCGAAGTATTCGTTGGTCAGATCTCCGTTCTTCTGCGTATAGCTAAAGAAATCGTAGCTTTTGTGATCCTTAGATCCGGGAGCGTTTTTGGCTCTGTTGTCCGCATCGTGAAAAGCCTTATCATTTGCAGTGTTCGGAATGAAGAGCGGCGTGCGGGTCTCTATCCTTACCCGGATCTTCCCGGTGAGCAGCTCTCCTTCGGATTCGCCGCAGCTCCTGCGATTTTGCGCGAGTGGTACGAAATGATAGGGATTGATAAATTTATTTGCCATTTGCCTGCTCCTTTCCTATCACGCCGACCAGACGATAGTTCACGACCTGAATCATCCCGTTCTTTCCATAAGAAAGATAGTTCACCACGCGCAGCGCGCTGCCCAGAGAGCGATACTCATCCTCCAGATACATCTCTTCCGCAATCTGGTCGCAGACGCTGTCCCGCTCCATGGACTCATCGGAGATCAGCACAACGAGGCAGTCCCCGGATCGTGTATTCACCGCGCGAAACTCTTTTTTTCATCAAAAAGATGCAGCTCCAGCAGCTCTCCCGTCTCTTCCTCCGCGCCGTACACGAGCTGCTGTGGATCTTCCGTCTCCTCGTAGGAACGAAAAACGATCTTTTTCCGATAATAAGCGAGCATATAGCCGCTGCGCGGCGCGTCCACGATCTCTATCCTGTTTCGCATTTCACATCCCTCCCTTTATGAAATCTGACAGTTCCGACAGATATCGACTCTGCTCTTCTTCTGACACCGGCAGGAATCTTTTTCCGGAGAATATCCCTCTGCCGACCGCGGTCTGTCCGCCCACCGGGAGATAGCCGTTCTGAATATCCTGTATGACCAGCAGGAGTAGGCCACAGATCGCTCCGCAGTCCATCGTCTGCTTCCGCACCTTGATCTCAAGCTCCGTGTCCCCGCCGAAATGAGAGCGTTCCTGATAGAGCGCGCTCTCAATCGTCGAGGCGTCAAAGCGGCTGATCTTATTTCTCGTCGTCATCTCGAGTTCCGCGCCGCCTTCGATCACGCTCTCGCTGATGACTACCTGTGACTGTCTCGCATTCTGAGATCCCGCGTCTACATAGCCAAACCACTCCGCAATCGCGCTCTCCAGCTTATTACAAGGGTAACCGAGTTCCGCCAGCAGCTCCTTCGCACGGCTCCGGATCGCTCCATTCCAGCTCGTTCCCGGTACGACCGGTTTTCCGGCACAGCTGATGTGCTCGAAGTCAGCCTCGCCTGGTCTAGCGGAATATTTGCGGATACTGATACCGCCTGTGAGGGAAAGCGGTACGCGGAAAACCACGAAACGTTCCTCCGGGTCGTGGTACCAGGCAGTCCTCTCCAACTTTTCGCCGTCATCCTGCCGGGCGATCCATTCTGACACATTCTGTGCAGAGAATTCTTTTCGGAAAACTGCGGTAATGCGGAGCCTGCCGAATCCTCTGTTTTTGTTCGCGCCAAGGCGGATATCTCCCGCCTCGACTGCTGAAAGAAGCTGCCGCAGCTGCGCCTCCCGGGCAGAGCCGTCCTCTCCTTCCCGAACCGTGAGCTCCAGACGGAAACTCCCGGAAGCACCCGTCTCCAGTATCTCCATATCATATTTGCCGCCGTCGACAGCGACCTTATTTCCAGCCGTACCCCATCACGGATCGAGATCTTCGCGCCCTGCGCAAAACGCAGGTCAGAAACACGAAGCGGACTCATACGACCATCCTCGCCCTCCTCTCCAAAGAGACCTGTATCCTCCTGAAGAGCAAGCAGGTAATCTCTCAGTGCTCCCGCGAGGGAGGTTCCCGGGACAAAAGGATTTCCCTCAAAATCCCTCTGGATATCCGTATCCGTATATTCGTCTTCTCCCCCGGATACGCACAACGGGGAGGCCAGCAGAGCCTCAATCTCATAGAGAACTCTTTTTACCACTCTTCTATTCTTCATCTACGACTCACCTCCCTGGCGGATGTGGCGGACGTCATATTTAAGCTGATACAACAGCGCGCCATAATACCAGCGATAGGCCTCCTGCTCCGTGATCCCGACTCCGCCATAGCTCGAGGACACCTCCTCCCGCAGCCTCGCGAAATCCTCATCCTGCAGCAGTACGCTCTCCGCCATCTTCAGCTTCGCCTGCTTACTATCCGTTCTCTTCTCGTAGCGCTCTCGAATCGCTCCCTGGAAAGACGCAGAGCTATCCTGCTCCTGAAACATCAAAATCATCTGGCTGACGACCGCTGCCGCGTTCTGGGAATTTACAAAGCTGCGCATTCCTCTGGCTCTCTCTGCAGCCCTGTTCTCCAGATCGCTTTCGGCCGCCTTCTTCCTCAGGCTGCGTAACAGCTCGCAGTCCGCGGCGTTCATCGACTCTCCCGCGGCGCTCACAGCGCCTGTCTCACGGAACTGCAGCTCATACGCAGTCGGCGCGGATACGATCTCAATCTCTCCATAGCCCTCGCTGCAGCGCTCCCCAATAAAGCCGCTGCCGCAGACCCCGATGTCTATCGGCCTGTCCGCCTCGCAGAGCAGCGCTGTCCCCTTATCGAAAGCCAGAATCGTCGGCTTCCTCGCATCCCAGGTCGTATTGTAGCCGCCGACCTCGATATACTTCAGGAAACGTTTCTCTATTCGCAGCCCTTCCACTCCCAGGATCCGCTCAACCTCGCGCAGCAAATCCTTCTCATCTGTAGAGTACATGCCATACCTGTTATAGAGAATCGCCGGGGCGTTCAGCTTCACAAAAAAGCGCTCCGCCATATGAGAGAGCTTCCGCCCCTCCTCCGCAAAGCCTGTGACGACCAGGCGCACATCGCCATACTCCGCCGAACGGTTATAACCAAGCCGAAAATGAGACTGGCTCTTCAACAGGGCAAAAACCTGATGGATCTGCTCCGGCGTGCCGAGGACGCAGCCCGCGAAACTCTGTCCCTCCGACAGGCTCTCGAGCTGGTACATCTGATTTTCCGCGTCAGATTTGCTGACATGGCCGATCGACTTGTCCGCCGGACGGGAATGATGATAGCGAATCTGCGTCTCCACCTCGTGGATGGTGATCTCCTGCCCGTTCTTATACATATATTTATCTCCGGCGGCGCTCAGCTGCACTGACTCCCTGCATTTCTCGTCTTCGGCGGCGCGGTCTCTCCCGCTCTTTTTCTCATTTTTCACGCGATAAACGGACGCTGACAGCGGCAGGCAGCGCCCCTCCGGGCCGCAGACATAGACGTTGGAGCAGATCAGCTCCCCTTTCTCCATCAGCAGCAGGAATTCCGCTCCTGCGCTCTGTGCGATGAGACCGAGCATCTTCGCCCCATCGATATAGTCCATCGTCCGGGCCTGTCCCCCAGCAACGCTCTTGCACAGCAACGGTGACCTCAGCTCCATTCGATAATCCATCCGGCAATAAGAGGCCTGCGGGTCATACTCTGCCTCACAGGAGAAGGCTTTCTCCCTGCTTCCGTCCTCGATCAGCTCTGCCTTCACCTCTCCCATGCCGCGCGTCCGGTTCAGCCCCATACAGCGCAGCGCACCGCAGCACTGTGCAAGGCTGTCTCGATATTCCTCCTTTTGCAACTCCACGTCCGCGAGGAAGACCAGACCTTTTTCAGCACGCGCGTGATGCGAAGCGTATCCTCCAGCGCCGTCCCACTCTCGCCGTCGATCCGGGTCTGCATCCTCGTATAGCTGTACTCCGCCAGCACCTTCTGCGGATGCACGAGCGAGCGATCCTTCTCCTGCCGGATCGCAGCCACGCTCTGCGCGTAGTCCTCCAGCCGTCCGTCCGAGAGCGTGAATCCCGCGGGTCTGTTGCGCTTCGCGCCAAACAGTTCCTCAATCGGTATATCCACGCCCCAATCACGCAGCTCCTGCGCCGCCTCGCGCAGGCAGCCTTTCAGCCTTTTCGCAGGAAGATAAGGAAGTCCATAATCATCATAGCACACATCCGTGTCGATAGAGCTATTGTAGACCTCGCCGGAAGAAAACAGGCATCACTCAACAATTCAATCCTGATCTGCATCCTGTCCGTCCCCCTCTCTCATGTCTGTATCGTAATCCATGATCTCCAGCGCGTCATACCATTTCGCCGTCCCGTCTGCGTCGAAAGCTTCGTCCGTCCCGTCAGGCAGCCGCCTTCCGCGGGAGCGCAGAAAGACGACAAGCCTGTCCATCTCCTTCACACCATAGGGATAGGTATTTCGCAGCTCTTTTACCTGAGAGCGTGGAAACTTCCTGCCGTCTGCGAAATAGTGGAGCTCCCGCCGGAACTTTCCCATATCGTATGCCTGGTTTTTCTCATCCATCTCCTCACCGGGTAGCCCGGAGGAAATATAATAGGGTCTTCGTAGCAACCGTCTTCCATCCCCGGTCACGTAGTTCTTCTCCCGGTGCAGGTCCAGATCCCCCGCCTGGACATTTCTGCAAATCTGGAAATCGACCCAGCTGCCGACCCGATCGTTCGAACCCATATGCTCCGCAGTCTTCGCGCGGTGCTTCGCGTTCTCACAGCAGGCCTCCGCGACCTGATAGCCCGTACTGAACGGAAAATGGCTGTTGATGTAGGTAATACCGGCACAGACGCTGAATCCGTACTCTTTCAGATTCTCCCCCGTCTCCTCCCCGAACATGGTCTTCCCGGAAATATCCTTCACGAAAAACTCCACCAGGGACAGGGCCACCTGGGCATTACAGACAAAGGTCACGTCGTCCCCGGCGACTATGATTTTTCGCAGATAGCGCGGATTTCCTCTCTTATCGAGCACCTGATTGGCGTCCGAGCGTACCCAGTCCATAAGGTACCGCTCCATCGCCGCATAGGTGGCCTGAAACTTTTCCCTTATATTCGCGGAAATCTGCCGCATCCGTTCCACACAGGCTTCATAGGAAGCGCCCTGCAGCTTTTCGTCCTCCATCAGCCTCCTTATTCGCATACTCAGGTTATTGCCGTCCAGATGGACAATCGCCAGTATACTCTCCGTCCCCTTCTGAGTAATCAGGCTGTCAAAATGCTTTTCTGAACTCTTCTGGCGAAGCGAGCGGAAACCGCGCTTCAACTGCGTCTCTGTGGAGACACGCTCGTCCCCATCCTTCCCTGTCAGCGGATAGCCGGTCATCGCGTCGACGGCGACGACCGGAAAAGCTCCCGTATACCTGCTCGCCGGCATCGCCTACTTGATGCGCGTCATCTCAGCGTTGAGGCTCTTATAATCCTCAAAATAATTTTCCGTCCTTTCGATGACAGCAGTCGCCAGCTGCAGCGAATAGGTGTGCTCCAGCACATAGCGCGCCATTCTCCGGCTGATCTCCTGGCAGAACGCACGGCTGCGGTAGAGTATGTACGCATTCCCGCCGCCGATGAACAGGACCTCCGCGTCCACATCAACGCCGCGCAAGCTCGCAATCTGCCCCTTCTCCGTCTCCCAGTCCAGAACCACACGCCCCTGCGACTCCGTCTGCGCACACGCGCTTTTCAGCGCGTCCTCGATAATATGCTCGACCAGAAGCGAGGCTCCGATGATATCCTTCACCCGGTTTGTCCTGAAGATGTAATCCTGTATGCCGCGCACGTCATACATCGCCAGTACCTTTGTCTCTCTGTCCATTTCACAGTCTCCTTCGCAATCAACTGTAACTGATTGTAACATAGTCATAGAGAATACACCAGATCATTTAGATTTTTACATAAAGAAGAGAGGCCACACCTCTGGCAGCCTCTCTTCTTTTGTGCAATCTTATAAAGCTTTCCCCTCGGAACCGAGCACGTCCTTGATCTTGTGCGCGACGACCGCTTTGACATTCGCGCGGCCCACGGTCAGATACTGTCTCGGATCGAAGTAATCCGGATGCTGGCTCAGCACCTCGCGGACACCCGCGGTCAGGCCGAGACGCAGATCGGAGTCGATGTTGATCTTGCAGACCGCGGATCTCGCGGCCTCACGGAGCTGATCCTCCGGTACGCCGATCGCGTCCTTCAGAGCGCCGCCATTCTCGTTGATAATCTTGACATACTCCTGCGGCACGGAAGAAGCGCCGTGCAGAACGATCGGGAATCCCGGAATCTTCTTCTCGATCTCATGCAGGATGTCGAAACGAAGCTGCGGCTTCGTGCCGGGCTTGAACTTGTATGCGCCATGGCTGGTGCCGATCGCGATCGCGAGGGAGTCCACGCCGGTCTTGTCCACAAACTCCTCGACCTCCTCGGGCTGTGTATAGGAGGAGTCCTCCGCCTTTACCTTTACGTCATCCTCGATGCCGGCCAGCTTGCCGAGCTCAGCCTCGACTACTACGCCGTGATCATGCGCATACTCGACGACCTTCTTCGTGATTTCAATATTCTCCTGGAACGGATACTTGGAAGCATCGATCATAACGGAGGTAAATCCGCCGTCCACGCAGGACTTGCAGATATCGAAGTCCGCGCCGTGATCCAGGTGCAGAGCGATCGGGATCTGCGGATTCTCGATCAGAGCCGCCTCAACCAGCTTTACGAGGTAGGTGTGGTTCGCGTACTTTCTCGCGCCCGCGGATACCTGCAGGATGATCGGAGAATTCAGCTCGCCGGCCGCCTCGGTGATCGCCTGTACAATCTCCATGTTGTTCACATTGAACGCGCCGATCGCATAACCGCCGGCATAGGCCTTCTTGAACATATCAGTTGTCGTTACTAAGGGCATTGGTTTATACTTCCTTTCCTTATTTTTAGCGTCAAAGCGCTTCTATAGCGTATCTTACTACATTTTTCCTGAATCAACAAGGCCTTTTTTATTCCGCCGTATCTACCGCATTCTCACAAATCAGGTCGATGACCTTCTCCTGGATCAGCTGCTCACGGATCGTATCCGGGCTGTAATAGGTCTCGATGTCCGAAGCGTCCTCATAGCCATATGCATCCGCGATGCTCTGCAGATATTCCTGATACTCGTCGTCGCTGACCTCCATGCCCTCAAGCTCGGCGATTTCATGAAAGGCGAGCGTCATCTGCACGCGAAACTCAGCCGTCTCGCGGAACATCTCCCGGAGCCCCTCCTCGGTCACACCCAAATAGGTTTCGAGGAAGTCGCCAAGCTCCATCCCGTACATCGTCGCGTAGGTCTCATATTCCGACATCATCTGATCGATGTAGGCTTCGACATCCGCATCCTCAATCTCAAACTCGCTGTTTTCCAGCAGCGCGTACACCAGCTCATACTGCCAGTTGCTCTCGGCCTCCTCCTCAGCCGTCGCCTCCAGCTCCTCGCGAATCGACTCCTCCATGTCCGCAATGCTGTCGTAGCTGAGATTTTCCTGAACGAACTCGTCACTCCAGTCTGCGATCTGATACTCGGAGACCCGGTAAACGTGAATCTCGAAGGTGACGTCCTTTCCCGCTACTTCTTCGCTGTAGTTCTCCGGAAAGGTCATATTGATCTCCATATCCTCATCCGCCGTCACGCCGATCAGACCGTTTTCAAAATCCTCAAGGAAGCTGCCGCTCCCGATCTCCACAGATGTCTCCGTTCCCTGCAGGCTGTCGGAGGTCTCCCCGTCGATATACCCGGTAAAATCGATGACCACCACATCGCCGGTCTGCGCCTCGCGATCTACGTCGACAAGATCCGAATACTCCTTCTTGATGGAATCGATCTCGGACTGCACGTCCTCGTCGGGCACTTCCTCAACAGTTTTCGCCATCTCAATCCCTTTGTATTCGCCGAGCGATACCAGCGTGCTCGTGAGATCCTCATACAGGACGTAATCGCTGCTGCTGTCCTCCGTCGTCTCCTCCTCTGTCTCCGTCTCTTCAGCGGCTTCACTGTCTGAACTGTTCGAACCGCAGCCCGCAAGCGCCAGCACTGCCGCCATCATAAGCATCATCCAAAACTTTTTCTTCATTGTATAGCTCCTCCTGATTTATCTAAGCAGTATATCATCTTTCCATGGGAAAAACAACGCCCCCATTCTTGCTTTTTCAGGAGAGGGATGCTACAATGAGACAAGAGTTTGTCGTAGGAGGAACAAAAGACATCATGGTATGGAAAGTATTACTGATCATCCTGATTATAGTGGTCATCGTCCTGGCCGTACTCTATTTCATGGGACGGAGACTGCAGAAGAAGCAGGATGAAGGTCAGGCACAGCTGGAGGCGATGAAGCAGACCGCCAGCATGCTGATTATTGACAAGAAGATGCTCCCGGTCAAAAAGTCCGGCCTGCCCCAGGCAGTGATTGATCAGACCCCCTGGTACCTGCGCAGGTCGAAGCTGCCAATCGTAAAGGCAAAAGTCGGCCCGAAGATTATGACGCTCGTCGCAGACGGTCCGGTATATGAACAGCTCCCGCTGAAGCGCGAAGTCAAGGTGGAGATCAGCGGCATCTACATCACCGCCGTCAAGAGCGCCCGCGGAGGCATCCCCAAGCCGGAGCCAAAGAAAGGCTTTTTCAAGAGACATTTCGGAAAGAAGTAAGGAGCAGGCGCCCCATCCTATGCGGACAGGGCGCCTGTTTGTCTCCTATAACACGCGTCAAATTTGGCGTTCATAGAAACAATTAAAATGGTCTATGCGATAGCCGACGCTGCTTTTGCATACTCCTCGGCTTCTTCAACAGTAATATGAAGATACTTCGCAATTTTCTCAATCACCATGCCATCGTTCAACATTTCCTGAACGCTGATTCTGTTTCTTTCCTTTACGGCGTCTTTCGCAACATCTTCAAAAATTTTGCACATATGCTCTCTACCTCTTTTACTTTCCTTGAAATAACGAACACGGGTTGCCAACTGCTCATAATTCATATTTTCGGCGTCGGTGCATCGGAAATCATGCATCAGTTTCCCCACCGGGTCGCTGTTCTCATACTCACCGTTCACATACAGGATGTGCGAACCATCGCCGAATAATTCGTCCATCTCCTCGATATACCGATTGACGTGGTACATCGGAAGTCCTTTCCCAAGGACGTCCTTCTCCGTGATAAAAATCACATAGCTTTCGGCCAGTGCAGAAAACTCCTCACTCGCTTTCAGTAGCCGGGAATCCAGCATACTGCTGTGAAATCTGGCCCTTCGTGCGGTTGTGCCTCTGCTGGCACGCTGTATTTCGACATCATAACTTTTATGTTCACTATCCATAGCATGAATGTCCAGACGGATGCTGCGCCCGTTCGGGTTTTTCAGCTCTCTCTGTCCGACGACTTCTGTCACTTTCAGATCTGTGCGCTCCAGAAGAACATTCAACACCAGCTCTGTGGCCTCCAGATTGCCATCAAAACAAACGGTCATAAAGTCGTCATCCATAAGCCGGAGGCCACGGATCCGCTGTAGATCCGCTTCTTTGAAGCGTGGCTTTTCTTCCGTATTCATCAAAGCCGCCTCCTTTCTGTCTCGTAAAAGCGGAATCTACTCTGCTAGAATCATTTTACTATTCACATCAGGCCAAGTCAAGACAGCAGGTCTGAAGCAGCGAAGATTTTGATTGCATTTTTGCTTGCATTTTAACCCATATATAAGACTTTGTAAAGCAGAAAAATGGCTTATTTTCAACGTTTTTCGGGCTTTTCGCCGATTCGTTACACCTTGAAGCGGTACCCGACCCCCCATATCGTCTCGATATACTGGGGCTTTGCGGTGTTGAACTCGATCTTCTCGCGGATCTTCTTGATGTGCACCGTCACGGTCGCGATATCTCCAATCGACTCCATATCCCAGATTTTGCTGAACCGCTCCTCCTTCGCGCCGACGTGGTTCGGATTCTGCGCGAGGAAAGTCAGAAGATCGTACTCCTTTGACGTAAAGGCCTTCTCCTCGCCGTTCACCCACACCCTGCGCGCAGTCTTGTCGATCTTGATGCCGCGGATCTCGATGACCTCATTTTCCTGAACGCCGCTGCCGACCAGCCGCTCATAGCGCGCCAGGTGCGCCTTGACGCGCGCCACCAGCTCGCTCGGACTGAAGGGCTTTGTCATGTAGTCGTCCGCGCCGAGCCCCAGCCCCCGAATTTTGTCGATATCGTCCTTCTTGGCCGACACCATAATGACCGGAATGTCCTTTTTTGCACGTATATTCCTGCAGATCTCAAAGCCGTCCACCCCGGGCAGCATCAGATCCAGGATAATCAGATCAAAGTCCTCCTCCAGCGCGCGCTGCATCCCAATGTCGCCCCGCGGCTCGATCTCCACCTCGAAGCCGCTCAGCTCCAGATAGTCTTTCTCCAGATCGGCGATGGACTCCTCGTCCTCGATAATTAAAAGCTTACTCACCTGCCGGTACCTCCTGATATTTTCTAAGCACGAAATGCATGGTCGTCCCTTCGCCTTCCCTGCTTGTTGCCCAGACCTGTCCTCCATGATCCTCTATAATCTTGTGGACGATCGACAATCCGATGCCGCTGCCGCCCTTGGAGGAATTGCGCGAGGTGTCGGTGCGGTAGAAACGGTCGAAGATGTAGGGAAGATCTTTGGCCGCGATGCCCTTGCCATTGTCCTCGATCTCCACCTGAATGAAATCGCCGACGTCCTTCACGCGGATCGCAATGAATTTCTCTTCTTTGTCCATGTATTTTACAGCGTTGCCTACGATATTGTTGATCACGCGCTTCAGCTGCTCCGCGTCCGCAATCACGATCACGTCCGGCGCCACCTCGTTTTCATAGCTCAGGCCGATCTTCTGCTGTCCGAGCTCCAGGCCAACGTCCTCGAAGCAGTCGTCAAAGTATTCCCGCACATTAATCTTACTGAAAGCATAGGGAATACGGTTCGTATCGATCTTGGAGTAAAAGGTCAGCTCGTTGATCAGCCGGTCCATGTCATTCGCCTTATTGTAAATCGTGCGCAGGTATTTCTCCTGCTTCTCCGGCGTGTCGGCCACGCCGTCCAGAAGTCCCTCCACATAGCCCTTGATCGCCGTGATCGGCGTCTTCAGGTCATGGGAAATATTGCTGATCAGCTCCTTATTCTGACTGTCAAACGCGACCTTCTCCTCCGTACTCTCCTTGAGCCGGACGCGCATCTCCTCGAAATCCGCGCAGAGCTCGCCGATCTCGTCATTGTCCTCGATCTCGACCTCGAAATCCAGATTGCCGTCCCGGATATTCCGCGTCGCGCGCTTCAGCGTCTCCAGCGGCGTCAGAAAACTACGGTAGAGCCAGACAAGCAGAAATCCGCAGGTCAGCGCCATGATCAGCAGCATCGACAGCAGCATCTCGACCAGAAATTCCTTCGTCTGCGGCGTCACGACGCCCGCCGGCTGCAGGCTCATGAAGCCCAGGAAAATCATCGAGACCAGAAAAAGCGGCACCGCGATCACAATGGCAAATGTCACGACCAGCCTCATCTTCAGATTCAAAACACAATTCCTCCACATGTAAAACTAAAGGTATTGTAACATAAATAGCGGAACTGTTTTATAAACTTTTTCTAAAATGCTTGACTTTTCCATAAAGCAAGCGTATGGTATTCCACAGGAAAAGTCCATAGTGCAGTTTCTCTTATTCAGAGTGGTGGAGATACATAGGATCTGTGAAGCCCGGCAACCCCTGTACGCAGGAAGGTGCTAACCTGAGCGAGTAATCGAACAATAAGAGGACCTGAAGCTTGTTATCAGGTTCGCTTATCACGCGGGCCTTTCTTATTACCATCATTTATCGAAAGGGGTACAGAAGAAATGGAAAAAATCTTATTCACATCCGAGTCCGTGACAGAAGGACATCCGGATAAAATCTGCGACCAGATCTCCGACGCGATTCTGGACGCGCTGATGGAACAGGACCCGATGAGCCGCGTGGCCTGCGAGACCGCGACGACGACCGGTCTCGTGCTCGTCATGGGCGAGATCTCGACCAAAGCCTATGTCGATATCCAGAAAATCGTCCGCGACACGATCCGTGAGATCGGCTACACCCACGGAAAATATGGCTTTGACGCGGACAACTGCGCTGTTATCACGGCGATTGACGAACAGTCCTCCGACATCGCGATGGGCGTCGACCGCGCGCTCGAGGCGAAGGAACACACGATGGACGAGAGTGAGATCGAGGCCATCGGAGCCGGCGACCAGGGTATGATGTTCGGCTACGCGACCAACGAGACGCCGGAGCTGATGCCCTATCCGATCGCACTCGCGCACAAGCTTGCCCTGCAGCTCACAAAGGTGCGCAAGGACGGCACGCTGCCTTACTTAAGGCCGGACGGCAAGACGCAGGTGACGGTGGAGTATGATGAGGCCGGAAAGCCGGTGCGCCTGGACGCGGTCGTGCTCTCCATGCAGCACAGCGAGGACGTCACGCAGGAGCAGATCCACGCCGACATCCGCAAGTACGTGTTTGACCAGATTCTGCCGCCCGACATGGTCGACGCGGACACGAAGTTCTTTATCAACCCGACCGGGCGCTTCGTCATCGGCGGTCCGCATGGCGACAGCGGCCTGACCGGGCGTAAGATCATCGTCGACACCTACGGCGGCTACGCGCGTCACGGCGGCGGCGCCTTCTCCGGAAAGGACTGCACGAAGGTCGACCGCTCCGCGGCCTATGCGGCGCGCTATGCGGCGAAGAACATTGTGGCGGCGGGACTCGCCGACAAGTGCGAGATCCAGCTTTCCTACGCGATCGGCGTTGCCAGACCCACCTCCATCATGGTGGATACCTTCGGCACGGGAAAGGTCTCCGACCAGAAGCTCGTGGACATCATTCGCGAAAACTTTGACCTGCGCCCCGCCGGCATCATCAAAATGCTCGACCTGCGCCGCCCGATCTACAAGCAGACCGCGGCCTACGGACATTTCGGGCGCACGGATCTTGATCTTCCGTGGGAGCGGACAGACAAGGCGGATGTGCTGAAGAAATATCTGTAATCTCATTATAACAATTCAGAACAGATGCATTCATGCATATACACAGCACCCCACGAGATTTATATTCTCGTGGGGTGTTGTAAAAAGCGTCGACATGCGGGAAACCCCACGTGTCGACACCCTGTATTCGTAAAATATATTACCCGACCTTCAGCCGGAACTTCTGGATCTCCTTCTCTCCGGAGACCTTCTCGATCTGTGCGCCAAGTTGCTGCAGCTTCCGGTCCAGATTCTCATAACCGCGCTCGATATAGTAGATATCATCAACAATCGTGATACCCTCCGCAGCGAGCCCCGCGATAACGAGCGCCGCGCCCGCCCTGAGATCCGGCGTATTGACATGCGCGCCGGTGAAGCGCTCCACGCCGGTAATCACAGCCGCATTTCCTTCCACCTTGATCGCGGCGCCCATGCGAATGAGCTCATCCACATAGCGAAAGCGATTTTCAAAAATGCTCTCGGTCACGATGCTGGTGCCGTCCGCCAGGGCAAGCGATACCGCGATCTGCGGCTGCATATCCGTCGGAAATCCCGGATACGGCATCGTCTTCACATGGGTGCTGTGCAGCTTCTCCGGACCGATGACCTGTATCGCGTCATCGTACTCCCGAACCTTGCAGCCCAGCTCAAGCAGCTTCGACGTGGTCGCTTCGAGGTGCTTCGGAATCACATTGTGCAGCAGCACATCTCCGCCGGTCACCGCGGAAGTGAACATAAAGGTGCCTGCCTCGATCTGATCCGGAATGATCGAATAATCAGATTTGTGGAGTCTCTGCACGCCGGTCACACGGATCACATCCGTGCCCGCGCCCTTGATGCGTGCGCCCATGCTGTTCAGGAAGCTGGCGACGTCCACGACATGCGGCTCCTTCGCCGCATTCTCGATCGTCGTGTTGCCCTCCGCCATGGAGGCTGCCATCATGATATTGATCGTCGCGCCTACGCTGACCATGTCCAGGAAAATATGCGCTCCGTGCAGCCGCTTCGCCTCGGCGATGATAAAGCCGTGCTCAATCCTCGTGTCGGCTCCCATGGCTTTAAAGCCCTTTAAATGCTGGTCAATCGGACGGCTGCCGATATTACATCCGCCCGGCAGCGGCACCTGCGCCTTTTTATACTTGCCCAGCAGCGCCCCTAGTAAATAGTAGGACGCCCGGATCTTCTTCATATTTTCATTCTCAACGATACAATTCTCCACACAGGAGCTATTCACCATCACGGTATGGCGGTCCACACGCTCCACGCGCGTGCCGATGTCCTGCATCGCCTCAAGCAGGACATTGATATCTCTCACATCAGGAAGATTCTCTACCCGGACAGTCTCGTCCGTCATATTCGCGGCCGCCAGAATCGCCAGCGCCGCATTCTTCGCGCCGCCGATTCCCACTTCGCCCTTCAAAGGGACGCCGCCTTTAATTACATATTGCTCCACGATTACACCTCGGTAATGATCTATCTTCTTCTATTCTAATCTTGCTCCGAACGAGCCGTTTTTATTCAACGCAAAACAGCATGTCAGGCATGACATACTGAGCTTATTATAGACCACCGTTTCATAAAATGCAATCCGTATATTACCAAAAATGTGATGTTTCTGCAAGAGTTGGTATGGACGGCGCCGCGCCCGGGCGCGAAACCGCGATCGCTGAGGCTTTGGCAGCCAGCTCCATGGCTTCCTTTACAGAGCCTCTTTTTAAAAGCCCCGCGATAAAAAATCCTGTGAAGGTGTCTCCGGCCGCAGTTGTATCCACGGTTCTGACTTTGTAAATCGGCTGGCTGGCTTTTTCCTTCTTATCTATATAAATGGAACCCTTTTCCCCGAGCGTGAGTACGATGGCCGCCGACGGGAATTTCTCCAGAAGCCTGCCTGCCAGCAGCTCTCCGTTGATGTCTTCCGTAAGATCCGACCGCAGGATCTGCGTGGCCTCGACCTCGTTGAGCAGAAAATAGTCGACATGCTGAAGCGGCAGCTTCGGTATCTTTTCATCCATAGGGGACGGATTCAGCACGATCTTCATCCCTTTTTCATGTGCCCTTTCCATAACGTAGGCAAGCTCGTTGATCTCATTCTGAAGCAAAATGAAATCTCCTCTTTCAAACTGCCGCAGCGTCCTGTCCACCTGTTCTCTCGTGATCGCCTGATTTGCGCCGCCATACAGAATAATGCAGTTATCGCCGTCTTTATCCTTCTGGATAATCGCGTTTCCGGACCGGACTTCATCGAGAACGGCGACATTTTCAACGTTCGCCCCCGCCTCCTTCATGAGCTGCAGGAGGAATCCGCCGTCCGTCCCGACCGCGCCCGCATGGTAGACCTCCGCTCCAGCTCTCGCCAGCGCAACCGTCTGGTTTAATCCTTTTCCGCCGCTGAACACCTGGAGGGATTCCGATGACAGAGTCTCCCCTTTCTGCACGAAATGCTCGACTGTATAGGTATAGTCTATATTCAGTGAACCAAAACATAACACTTTCATGCGGCAGCTCCTCCTTTACATGAGACAGACTTTGAACGGCTACTTAAATGAATATCTGTTATTATACAGCAGTTCAGCGAATTATACAAACGATTTGCAGATCATTGTCGCCGAAAATGCGGATCACGCGGAATATTTTCATAAAAATGTAATCTCTTTATAGATATTTTTCTTATCCTGTGTTATTCTTTTAAAGGAGCATACATCAGTGGCCGTGTCCGGTTATGATACGCCCACGAGGAAAGGAGAAACGATATGCCAACACCACACAATACCGCAAAGGCGGGCGACATCGCCGAGACCGTCCTTTTGCCGGGCGATCCGCTTCGCGCGAAGTTCATTGCCGAGAATTTTCTTCAGGACGCCGTGCAGTTTAACTCTGTCCGGAACATGTTCGGTTTCACGGGGACTTATAAGGATAAGAAGGTTTCCGTCATGGGCACCGGGATGGGCTGCGCGTCCATCGGAATTTATTCTTATGAACTGATCCATATGTATGGAGCGAAGAATCTGATCCGCATCGGTTCCTGCGGCGCCATGGTTCCGAGTGTGAAGCTGGGAGACATCGTCATGGCGGCAGGCGCCAGCACGGATACCAACTTTGCACACCAGTATCATCTGCCGGGCACGTTTTCCGCCATCGCCAGCTATGATCTTCTGAGCCGCGCGGTGGAGGCCGCAAAGGCAAACGGTTTCCCCTATGTAGTCGGAAATGTTCTGTCCTCCGATATCTTCTACAATGATTCGGATGAGCGGACGGCCTGGACGAAGATGGGCATTCTGGCGGCGGAGATGGAAAGCTACGCGCTGTACTGCAACGCGGCGCGGGCCGGCGTCAACGCCCTGAGCATCTTCACAGTCTCAGACTCCATGGTTACAAAGGAGGAGATGACTCCCGAGGAGCGGCAGACCGGATTTACCAATATGATGAAGGTCGCCCTGGAAGTGGCGGCGAACGTATGAGAAAGGCCTGGGAGATCACAGGAGAACTGTACCGGAACGCGAAGCCGGTTGTGAGGCAGGAAGAAGAGCAGACCTGGACGGTGAACCTGGATACTTCGAGCTTTTACGACCAGCTTTTAAGTCTGGACTGGGGCAGCCGCGTGCCGGGCTCGGGAGCGCCGGAGTGTATCATGGCGGCGTCCATGCAGGCACTGGAAAACCGGGGCTACCGTTGCAGCGACCGCGCTTACGAGCTTCTGGAAGAAGGATTGAAGCTGCGTGATACCGGCGATTTTGTACGGTTGCACGAGATTTCGGCGGAGCTGCATTATGAGCTGAATCACGCGGAGCGGGATGAGACCTCCGACTACTGGAGCCATACTGGCTATGCTTCTTTCGAAGACTATGAGAAGAAGGTCGTCTTTCCGGAAAAGCGGGACGTAGACGTGTCCGCGCCGGAATTCCGGGGCAGACTGAAGGCCGCATGGCTTTCTCAGATGATCGGCGGAGCCATGGGAACCATGGTGGAGGGCTACACCAGCGAGAATCTCTATCAGGCGTTCGGTGAGGTCTTCGATTACCTGCGGGAGCCGAATACCTACAACGACGACATCACCTACGAGCTTGTGTTTCTGGACGCCTTCTCCCGCTATGGCTATTCGGTCACCTCAAAGGAGATCGCACTTTCCTGGGCAGGCCTGATACCCTGCGGCTGGTCCGCGGAGGAGCTGGCGCTGCGCAGCATCAAGTCCGGGATCATGCCGCCGGAAAGCGGCACGCTCCGGAATCCCTTCAACGAGTGGATCGGAGCCCAGATGAAAGGCGGGATCTGCGGCATGGTGGCTCCCGGAGACGTATATCAGGCGGCGAAGCTCGCCTGGTCGGACGGAGAGATCGCCCATGCAAACAATGGTATTCTGGGAGAAGTATTCAATGCGGTCATGACATCGCTGGCCTTTGTGGAGGATGATATCCACACGATTCTCAGGCAGGCCATCGCGCTCATCCCCGCCGACAGCGAGTACCATTCCGTGGTCTCCTTCGCCTGGGACTGCTGCGAAAAGTACGACGACTGGCACACGGCGCTTCACGACTGCGAGAAGCGCTACCAGAAATATAACTGGATCCACGCCTACCCCAACGCCTGCTGTGAAGTGATCGCACTTTACTATGGGGACGGCGACTACACGAAGACGCTTCACATCATCACCATGTGCGGCGTGGACGTGGACTGCAACGCCGGCATGATTATGCCGGTTCTGGCAATTCAAAAGGGAATGTATATCATTCCAAAACGGCTGATTCATCCGGCCTTTTCGATGCTGACCACTTATATGCGCGGTCAGCGGGAGATCACTCTGGATGAATTAACTGACGATACTTTAAATAGCATCTTAGATGCAAAACAGAAGGAGGAAGTCTAATATGAAAAAAGTATTAGCAATGCTGCTGGTTACGTCCATGGCAATATCCCTGGCTGCCTGCGGCTCCAGTTCCAGTTCCACCAGTACCACCACCGAGACGAGCGAAGACTCTGAGGAGAGCTCGGAATCCACCGGCGAGACCTACAAGGCGGCTCTGCTGCTGAACGGTACGCTGGGCGACAAGTCATTCTATGATTCCGCGAACGAGGGTCTGACGACTCTGGAGGAAGAGCTGGGATCCGACGTGTTCACCTTCAAGGTTGAGCAGATGGGCGGCGAGGCGTCCGATGAGTCCAAATGGGAGCCGACGCTTCTGGACTACTGCGATTCCGGCGAGTGGGACGTCATCATCATCGGTACCTGGCAGATGGGCGACGCGCTGGCGAACGCGGCTGAGCAGTATCCGGATCAGAAATTCATGTATTTTGATGAGCAGTATGATTTCGACGAGAATGGCAACTATGGAAACATCTACAACATTCTCTATAAGCAGAATGAGGTATCCTATCTGGTCGGCGCTGCCGCGGCTATGCTGACGACCACCGAGGGTATCGACGGCATCGACGCTTCCACGAAGCTGATTGGTCTGATCGGCGGTATGGACAACGCGGTTATCAACGACTTCATCGTGGGCTATACACAGGGCGCGACGGACATCGATCCGGAGATCGAGATCGTGACCTCCTTCGTTGGTGACTTCACCGACTCTGCGAAGGGCAAGGAGCTGGCGCTGGCGCAGTTCAACAGCGGCGTGGACGTAGCCTTCAACGTAGCCGGAAACGCCGGCCTTGGCCTGATCGAGGCTGCTGCCGAGACTGGTCACTATGCCTTCGGCGTTGACTCCGACCAGGCGGCTTTGCTTTCGGATTATGCGGACTATATCCCCACCTCCGCTCTGAAGAACGTGGGTAACTCCCTGATTCTGGCTATCAAGGCAGATATGGAAGGAACACTGGAGTACGGCATCACCGCGATCATGGGCTTCGCAGAGGGCGGCGTTGAGCTGGTGAAAGACGATCACTACGAGGAGATGCTTCCGCAGGAGATCCGCGACACACTGGATGAGCTGGAGCAGCAGATCATCGACGGTGAGATCGTAGTCGATACGACCATCGAGATCGAGTAAAGATTTAAACCTGGGCTGTCGCAAAATGCAATCAGAAGGTTGTTTTTGCGGCGGCCTCATTTTGTGAAAAGAACCCGTTCCAAAGGAAACGCTCTGAGGGCGGGGCAGGAGAAGGAAAGGTAGCTGATTTGGAAAACAATATTGTTCTGCAAATGAATCATATTATGAAAATCTATTCCAACGGCGTGGTCGCCAACGAGGACGTGAGTCTCGACCTGGTCAAAGGTGAGATCCACGCGCTGCTGGGCGAAAACGGAGCCGGAAAAAGTACGCTGATGAAGGTTCTCTTCGGACTGGAGAGCCCCGATCAGGGAGAGATCGTCCTGAACGGGCAGGCGACGACGATCAAGTCGCCGCAGGACGCCATCAGCAAGGGGATCGGTATGGTGCATCAGCACTTCATGCTGGTTCCGTCTCTCACCGTAGCGGAGAATATTATTCTGGGGGTAGAGCCGCGGAAAAACGGTGTGTTTATCGATATGGACCAGGCGGTCTCCGCGGCGGCAGAAATTGCGGAAAAATATAATTTCGATCTGGATGTGAAGGCGAAGGTGGAGGAAATCCCCGTAGGTCTGAAGCAGAAAGTAGAAATTTTGAAGGCGCTTTACCGCGGCGCGGATATTCTGATCCTGGACGAGCCGACGGCGGTGCTGACGCCCCAGGAGATGGAGGAATTGTTTATTCAGCTGGAGAAGCTGAAGTCAGACGGACACACGATTATCTTTATCTCTCACAAGCTGGATGAGATTAAACGCATCTGCGACCGCGCGACAATCATGCGCAGCGGCAGGAGCATGGGAACCTATCAGGTAAAGGACATCACAACCGAGGAGATGTCCCGGCTAATGGTGGGACGCGACGTGGTCCTGACTTTCGACGACAAAAAGCCGGCACAGGTGTCGGATGTAAAAATACAGGTCAAAAACCTGTCTGTGCGCAACGGACAGGGCGTACTGAAGGTGGACGACCTCTCCTTCGAGCTGCGCGGCGGGGAGATTCTGGGCGTGGCAGGCGTGGAGGGCAACGGGCAGTCCGAACTAATCGATACGCTGACCGGCCTCAACAAACACTATAAGGGCGTCATCGAGTTCAAGGGTCAGGATATTGCCAAAAGCAGTATCAAGGATATCCGGGAGCTGAAGGTGGCGCACATTCCGGAGGACCGCATGGTCAGCGGCTGCGCCGGAAACCTGAATATTCTGGAAAATATGTTCTCCAATCAGTACACGGACAGCGAATTTTCCGGAAAAATACTTCTGAAACTGAAGCGCATCACCGAGCGCACCGAAGAGCTGATCAAAGAGTATCTGGTAAAATGTAAGTCCTACAAGCAGAACGTGGGGATGCTCTCCGGCGGAAATATCCAGAAAGTGATTGTGGCGAGAGAGTTTTCCACAGATCCCGATATCATCATCGCCAATCAGCCGACCCGCGGCGTGGACGTGGGTGCGTCGGAATTCATCCGCAGAAGACTGCTGGAATTCCGGGATGCGGGCTGCGCCGTACTGCTTATCTCGGCAGACCTGAACGAAGTCTTTTCCCTCAGCGACCGCCTGGCGGCCATGTACAAGGGGAAATTCGCCGGACTCTTTGACGATGTTTCAAAGGTCACGGAGGCAGAGCTCGGCCAGTATATGCTGGGTCTGAAGCACCAGGAAGAACAGGGGGTGTAGTAAATGAACAGTAAAAATTTTGAATTATTCCGTATGCTTTTTTCCATCATAATCGCAGTTCTGATCTCGCTCCTGGTGATCTTCTTCCTGAGCGATCAGCCTCTGATGGCGATTTATTACCTGCTGACTGGGCCCTTTACCAGCGTAAGAAATTTCTGCAACGTGATCGAGTCCATGATCCCGCTGATCTTCACAGGTACCGGCGTCTGCATCATGTTCTCCGCGAACCAGATCAACCTGGCCACGGACGGCGGATTCCATCTGGGCGGCCTGGTGGCGGCGACCATCGTACTGCAGCTGTCCCTCCCGTCCGGAGTCAACATTGTTGTGGCGCTGATCGCAGCGTCCGTTGTCGGTGGCCTTTTCTGCATGATCCCGGCGCTTCTGAAGATCAAGACGGAAGCCTCGGAGATGGTCTCCTCGCTGATGCTCAACTACCTGTCGCTGTGGTTCTGCACCTTCATCCTGATGTATTTCCTTCAGGATCCCAGCAAGGGTTCCGCTTCCTATAAGTTCCCGGACAACGCGGAGCTTCTCACCCTCATCAGCGGCACCAACGTACATATCGGCCTGTTCATCGCGCTGATCGTCGCTGTGCTTGGCTATGTGTTCCTCTACAAGACAAAGCTCGGCTATGAGCTGCGCCTGACCGGCGAAAATAAAGATTTCGCCCGCTATTCTGGCATCAATATTGTAAAGG
>JAJQCG010000227.1 GCA_021202815.1 Lachnospiraceae bacterium
TCTATTGAAGCTTTTCGCGGATGTGTTCAACTTGCACTTGCAATTTTCGAACAAAATTTTCTGTCTTTTTTGACTCCCGATCCTCAACAGGCCACTTTTCCGTGCGTACCCGAAGAAGGCAGGCATTTCTCCCGAAATGCCTGCCTTCCGCTCGATCATATACACTAGGATGTATGTGTGCAAGATGCCTTCATATCAAACGCTCCTTTCTATCATCTTGAAGTACTGCAATGCGTCAACAATCGCCTCTTCTTTCTCAGACGTGCATCTCCGCTGCTTCGCATTCTCCGACTTCGGTTTATTGTAATTCTCCCGCTCAATGATTCCGTACTTCTGCTTAATCTGAGCGATATTTAGATTGCTGACTTTCATTCCGGTATGCTCCAGGACATACGCCTTGATCTCTTCGTAGGTCGCCTTCTTCAGCTCTGCATAAGTTCGACTACGCAAATCAGAGATTTGCTGTCTCACTTATCCGCCGCCGTCAAATCCATCTCATCCATGCGGATTTCTACTTCAATATGTTGCTTTGCATGAAGTTTGGACAATAATACCACCGTCTGCATTGCAAACCGCGTCTCTAAACTCAATCTACGCTTCGCCAGATTTCGTCAGAAGCGCGACTGTCTCCACCGCCACGTCCTGGGGGAACATGTCGCAGGCCCGTACTTTCCGAACCTCATAGCCCAGCTCTCCGAGCCGTTTCACATTCCGCGCGAGCGTCGCGCTGTCGCAGCTCACGTACACGATCCGCTCCGGCTGCATCTTCGCCATGGTTTCAAGCGCGGCTTCATCGCAGCCCTTCCGCGGCGGGTCGACGACGATCACATCCGCACGGATGCCCTCACGCTCATATTTTTCAGGCAGAACTTCCTCGGCTTTTCCGACGAAAAACTCTACATTGCCGATCCCGTTCAGCGCTGCATTACGGCACGCGTCGGCGATAGCCTCCGGTACGACCTCCACGCCGTAAACCTGTCCCGTCTTCTGCGCGAGGAACAGGGAAATCGTGCCGATGCCACAGTAAAGGTCCCAGACCGTCTCATTCCCCTTGAGGTCGGCAAATTCCAGCGCAGTCCGGTAGAGCTTCTCCGTCTGCAGCGGATTGACCTGGTAGAAAGAGCGCGGCGAAATCTGGTAGCGGATGTCGCCGATCGTGTCCGTAATATAAGCCTGCCCCCAGACCGGAATGGTCTCGGAACCCATAATCACATTCGTATTCTGCATATTGACGTTCACGGAAATGCTCGTCATCCCCGGCAGCTCACATAGCGAGGCGACCATCTCCCCCATTGCCGGGAACCTTCTCCCGTTCAGGATCAGACAGACCATCAGCTCCCCGGTCGCGAAGCCCTTGCGGATCAGCACATGCCGCAGGAGCCCCTCCCCGCTCTGCTCATCATAAGCCGGAATGCTGTATTTCTCCATATGAGAAAGAATCTTTTCCAGAATCGGACGATTTTCCTCCACGCCAATCAGACACTCCGTGCAGGGAATGATCGTATGGCTGCGCGCCGCATAAAAACCGGTCACAATGCGCCCCTCGCGATCCGTGCCAAACGGAAACTGCGCCTTATTGCGATAGCGCCAGGGATCCTCCATCCCCATAATCTGAGGCCTTTCCAGATCCGTCAGACCACCAATGCGCCGCAGATTGTTCCAGACCTTGTCCGCCTTGAAATCCAGCTGCGCCTCGTAGCTCATCGCCTGCAGCTGGCAGCCCCCGCAGTGCCTGGCATGCGGACAGCGCGGCTCGACGCGCAGCGGCGAGGGTTCGAGAACTTCCATAAGTCTGGCATAGCCATAATTTTTCTTCAGCTTCAAAACCTTCGCGTGGACCACGTCCCCTTGTACGGCGTCCTTCACAAATAAGGCAAAGCCATCAACTCTGCCAATGCCTTCGCCCTCCGTACTCATATCCTCTATATTCAATATAACAAGATCGTCCTTTTTCATGTAACCCTCTTTGCATAGTGTAGCGGATCCGCATTTATATACCTGCCCAGCTTCCGCGTCCCTTGTATTTGCACAGCGTAGCGTCGGCCGGACCGATATATAAATCGAACCATTGGGAGGCGTCGGTTCTTAGCAAGGTCAAGCCGTCAGGCGCAGACCGCGCTTAGAACCGCTACGTCCTCCCACTAAGCGCGAGCGGGTCCGCATTTATATATCCGTCCGGTCGGCGCGTCCCTTTGTAGCGCAGTGGAGCAGCGACCCCACTCACTTCCCCGTCCTGCGGATATTCGACTCAAAGAACCGGTTGTAGCCGAGCCACCCCGTCTTATCCCCGGCGGCCTGCAGCGCCTCGATCATCGTCTCCAGATGCGCGTCCGTATTGTCCGCGAAATTCAGCGCCACCGCCTCCAAAAGCGCCGGCTTCTTCGGCGAGCCGTACTCCAGCTCCCCGTGGTGCGCCAAAATACAGTGCTTGAGCTCATTTGCAAGCTTCACCGGAAAACCGGGAATCTTCTGGATGCACTCCCCCACCATCTCCGCACCGATCATGATATGGCCGAGCAGCTGCCCCTCATCGGTGTAATCATTCGCCGGAAAAGCTGAGAGCTCGCTCACCTTTCCGATATCGTGACACATCGCCGCCGTGTACAGAAGGTCGGCGTCCAGCATCGGATAATGATTCACATAATATTCACAGAGCTTCGTGACGCTCAAGGTATGCTCCAGAAGCCCGCCCACGAAGCCGTGGTGCACCGTCTTGGCCGCGCTGCTGAAACGAAAAGCGCGGACAAAATCCCGATCGTCCACAAAAATATCATTCAGAAGCTTTGACAGATACGGATTCTTCACCTGCCGCACATAGCCCAGCAGCTCCTGATACATCACGTCGATGTCCTTGCTGCTGACCGGCACATAGTCGACCGGATTATACTCGCCCTCCTTCGCCTTGCGCACGCGCTTTACATTCAGCTGAATCTGCCCCTGGAAGCTCGTCACATCCGCCACGATGTCCACATAATCCAGCGCCGCGAAATCCGCGATCCCCTGTGAATTCGGATCCCAGATTTTGCCGTCGGCAGTGCCGGTCTTATCCTGAAAAACCACATTTTCATAGGCCTTTCCGGACTTGGTCAGCGCGCTCTGGCGCGATTTGCAAAGGTAGATACCGGATACGCGCTCCCCTTCACGGAGCGACTCAATATATTTCATTTTTCTTTTCTCTCCCTGCTATCATTGTATAATGTCATGTTCAGAACAGTCACATTCGGAACAGCAGGCCACAGACCGCCTTCTTCGAAGGCTATATGCCGCTTACACCACTTCGCTGCTATTCTGAACTTTTACTGCAAAATCTTCAGATCCACCGTCAGCTCCAGCTCCTGATACTCCGTTTTCTCCAGACGCTTGCAGATCACCTGAATCGTCTGATCGTTGGAGCATTTGAGCAGGATCGACTTCATGTCACTCAAATTCGTCACCGTCTGCCCGCTCATGGAGACGATGATGTCACCCGGCTGAATGCCCGCCCGGAAGGCCGGGGAATCCATCCCCACCTCGGACACATAGACGCCGACCGGAATATTCTCCGACTCCGACACGGCAGTCGTCACATCCGCTCCGATAATCCCCATATATACAATATCCTGACTGTTTGACAGATGTTCAATAATGTCCTTCACGTCGGAAATACCGTAGGCCTGGATCGTGTCCGACTGGGCGTTCACCTCGCACTGTTCCTGAATCAGCCCGACGACCTGCCCACTCCAGTTGATCAGCACGCCACTGCCGCCGTCCGCCGCCACAATATCCGTAGTCAGTATGTTGTAGCTCCCATCGTAAAGTGACGCCGTCTGCGTGACGGAGGTCAGACTTCCGGAGAGCATGGAGCCGTAGCTTCCCAGGGGATTTCCCACCGCGAGCACCGGCTGTCCGCTGCGGACCGACTTGGAGGAACCAAGCTCCGCATAGGTGATGATCTCCTTCGTGGAATCCGAGATATCGCTGAGATTGACGCTGATCGCCGCCAGACCTGTGTTCCGGTCATATTTTTTCAGCGTTCCCGCCGCTGTCGTGTAATCGTAGAAGGTGACCACATACTCGTCGCCGCTGCTGACCGCGTCATATTCCGTCAGGATCAGCAGCTCCAGGCCATTGTCCCCGACCAGCATACCGCTGACGGTATTCTGCGTCGTAAAGGTCTCCGCAAACCAGTCCATATTTTCCGACACAACCGCGATGTTGACCAGACTTTTCTGCGCCGCGGAAGCGATCACAGACAGCTGCTGATACAGCTTTTCATAGTCCTCCAGCTCCAGACTGACCGTCTCCGTGATATAGACCGTCGACTCAGAATCCTCCTGCTGCTCTCCGTCCTCCGTCTCCAACTGCGCCGTCTCATCCGACGCCTCATCATCCTCCTCCGCAAGTTCGATCGGCTGAAGCACCACTTCCTCATCGGAGCCATTCTGAATCCGCGGCAAGGCGAAAGCCCAAATCAGCAGCGCGGCTGCCGCGAACAGGACGCCGCAGATGACCGCCGTGACCGCCTTTCGGAACAGTGGATTCTGATAGATCGGCTTTTGCTTGATCTTCTCGTTCATAAATGAGAAACTGCTGTTCTCATCTTTTTTATCTTCCCCCATAGATTCCTCCATCGGAACATACGCGCCTTCATCTCATCGCAAACAGTTTATCATTTTTCCTTATCGATGTCCACAAAATTACAAAAGCATTGATTTTTTCCGCGAAATCATTCATACTTGAGGCATGAATCAGAAAGTTTTGAAAACGCTTGAGTTTGATAAAATATGCCGGAAACTCGCGGAACACGCGGCCAGCGCGGGCGCGAAGGAGCTCTGCCTGCGCCTCACACCGTCCGTCTCTCTGTGGGAGATCGAACGCCTGCAGACGCAGACCGCGGACGCCCTGCGCCGCGTTTACCGCCAGGGCAGCGTCTCCTTTGGCGGTATCCGGGATGTGCGCGACTCGCTGAAGCGGCTCGCGATCGGCGGCGTACTCGGCATGGGCGAGCTGCGCCGCATCCTGTCGCTCCTTGAAACCTCGGACAAGGTACGCCGCTACGGCGTCCGGGAGGAGGACGAAGAGCCGGGTGATTCCCTCGACGAGTCCTTCGGTTTCCTGGATCCGCTGCCTGCTCTGGCCGCGGAGATCCGGCGCTGCATCCTCTCGGACGACGAGATGGCGGACGACGCCAGCAGCGCGCTCCTGCAGCTGCGCCGCTCGATGCGTCAGATGAACGACCGCGTGCACAATACGCTGAACTCCATGGTAAACGGCTCCGCACGCAGCTATCTCCAGGATCCTGTGATCACGATGCGGGACGGCCGCTACTGCCTGCCCGTCAAGGCCGAGTACCGGGGACAGGTGCAGGGCGTGATACACGACCAGAGCTCGACCGGTTCCACACTGTTCATCGAACCGATGGCCGTAGTGCGTTTAAATAATGAATTCCGGGAGCTGCTGCTGAAGGAGCAGCAGGAGATCGAGCGGATACTGGCCTCTTTAAGTGAAAAGACGGCGGCCTGGGCGGATGAGATTTCCGGCGACTACGATCTGCTGGTCGAGCTGGACTTCATCTTCGCGCGCGCGATGCTCGCGAAGGACATGGATGCGGTGCGCCCGGTTTTCAACGATCAGCTTCGCCTTTCAATCAAAAATGGGCGTCACCCGCTGCTCGACCCGAAGAAAGCGGTTCCGATCTCGGTCCGGCTCGGCGACGACTTCCATCTGCTGATCGTGACCGGTCCGAACACGGGCGGCAAGACTGTCTCCCTGAAGACCGTCGGACTCTTCGCGCTGATGGGCCAGGCCGGACTCCATATTCCGGCCTCCGAGGGCTCTGAGCTCGCTGTCTTCGGCGACGTCTACGCGGACATCGGGGACGAGCAGAGTATTGAACAGAGTCTCAGTACCTTTTCCTCGCACATGAGCACGATCGTTTCCATATTAAAAGAGGCGCAGCTCGACTCCCTCGTCCTCTTCGATGAGCTTGGCGCCGGGACAGACCCGACCGAGGGCGCCGCATTGGCGGTCTCGATCCTCGACCATCTGAAGCGGCAGGGTATCCGCACGATGGCTACAACACACTACAGTGAGCTGAAGGTCTATGCGCTCTCCACCGAGGGCGTAGAAAACGCCAGCTGTGAGTTCGACGTGGAATCTCTGCGCCCGACCTATCGGCTCCTGATCGGTATCCCCGGCAAGAGCAACGCTTTTGCGATCGCCTCGCACCTTGGGCTTCCGGAGCATCTGATCGAGGACGCCAGGAAGCACATCAGCGCCCAGGACGAAAGCTTCGAGGATGTGATCTCCGAGCTGGAGCACAGCCGCGTCATGCTGGAGCGCGAGAAGCTGGAAATTCAGCGCGACAGGGAGGAAGCCCACGCGCTGCGCGAGGATCTGCAGCGCCGCCAGCAGAATCTGGATCAGAAGCGGGACAAAATCCTCCAGGATGCGAACGCCCGCGCTTCCGACATTCTGCAAGAGGCCAAGGACTACGCCGACGAGACGATCCGCAATTTCCATAAATACGGCAAAACCGGCGCTTCCATGAAGGAGATGGAGCAGCAACGCACAAAGCTCCGGCAGAAGCTCGACGCCGCGCAGTCCGGCGGGACAAACCATATAGCCTCCACGCCGAAGAAAAAAGCAAAAGCGGATAAGCTGCGTATCGGAGACCGGGTGCGGGCCCTGAGCCTGAATCTCGAGGGCACGGTCAGTACGCTGCCGAATGCGAAGGGCGAGCTTTTCGTCCAGATGGGTATCCTTCGCTCGCAGGTCAAGGTAAGCGACCTCGAGTTCATCGGGGAAGCGGAAGACCTTCGCACCGGCGGAGGCGCCTCCGGCAGCGGAAAGCTGCGCATGTCCAAGTCCGCCGCCGTCAGCGCGGAGCTGAACCTGATCGGCCGGACAGTGGACGAGGCCATCGCGGAACTTGACAAGTACCTCGACGACGCCTACCTCGCACATGTTCCCAGCGTGCGCATCGTCCACGGCAAGGGAACCGGCGCGCTGCGAAATGCAGTGCAGCAGCATCTGAAACATTGTAAATACGTAAAAAGCTACCGCCCCGGCTCCTACGGCGAAGGGGACGCGGGTGTGACCATTGTTGAGTTTAAATAAAAGATGAGGAGAAAATACCATGGCTTCGAGACAGAAAATATTAGTGGTGGATGACGACGCGAACATTGCGGAGCTGATCTCCCTCTACCTGACCAAAGAATTTTACGAAGTGCAGATCGCGGAGGACGGAGAGAGCGCGCTGAAACTGTTCGAGAGCTTCCGCCCGAACCTGATCCTCCTCGACCTGATGCTGCCGGGGATCGACGGCTATCAGGTCTGCCGTGAGATCCGCAGTCGTTCCGACACGCCGATTATCATGCTCTCTGCGAAGGGAGAGATTTTCGACAAGGTGCTCGGACTGGAGCTCGGCGCGGACGATTATATGATCAAACCCTTCGACTCCAAGGAGCTCGTCGCGCGGGTCAAGGCTGTGCTGCGCCGCTTCCAGCCCGCCCGCCCGGAGCCGGAAGTCGACTCCGCAAAGATCGTCGAATACCCGGATCTCATCATCAACATGACCAATTACTCCGTCATTTACAAAGGAAAGCCGGTCGACATGCCGCCGAAGGAGCTCGAGCTGCTTTACTTCCTTGCCTCCTCACCCAACCAGGTCTTTACGCGCGAGCAGCTGCTCGACCATATCTGGGGCTACGAGTATGTCAGCGACCGGACCGTCGACGTGCACATCAAGCGGCTGCGCGAAAAGATCAAGGATCACGAAGCGTGGCGTCTGGCGACCGTCTGGAGCGTCGGCTACAAGTTTGAGGTAAAATGATGCGTTTTTCGTGGGCGCAAAAATATATGCTTTCCTTCGCGATGCTGGTCGTGGGCGCCTTCCTGCTCATCTCGACCGCGACCTCCGGTCTGCTCCTGCAGCGGCTTGTGAAGGAAAAAGCCTATGCCTTCTATCAGGAGGGACTCTACATGTCCAGCCGATACGTGGGCTCCTACTTTAACGAGGACGACAACAGCCAGACGCTCTCCAGTGTGCGGACGCAGATCGAAGGCCTGAGCGTCTATCTGGGGGCGCAGATCTGGCTGATCAATACGGACGGCGAGATCATTCTCGACTCCTCCGGGACCTACACGACGGATATGCGCCAGGTAATTTCTGAATTCAGCTCCGTTCTCCCCAGTGGAACCTATTATATGACGGGCGATTTCTTCGACATGTTCACGGAAGAAACCTTAAGCGTCCTCATACCGGTCTCGCACAATTATCACGTACGCGGTTACATTGCCATCCACCTCCCCATGTCGGAGCTGGTCAGCGAAAAAGAGTCTTATCTGCAGGCCTACTACATCACTCTGATTCTGCTGATGGCACTTATATCGCTGTTCGTGGCCGTTCTCTGGTTCACCGCCCTGCGGCCGCTGCGAAAGCTGCAGAAGGCCTCCGCCGAATACGCCTCCGGAAATTTTGAAACCCCGGTCGCGATGGATCGGGGTGACGAGATCGGCTATATTTCCTGCGTCATGGACTTCATGGCGCAGGCGCTGCGCGATATGGATGAGGACCAGCGGAAGATGATTTCCAATGTATCGCACGATTTCCGCTCGCCGCTGACCTCGATCAAAGGCTATATTGAGGCGATGCTGGACGGCACGATTCCGCCAGAGCTCCAGGAGAAATATCTGAACATTGTGCTGCGCGAGACCGACCGTCTGACCAACCTGACGAGCAGTCTCCTCACGCTGAACTCGATGGACTCCAGTCTCGGGCGCCTCGAAAAGACCGATTTCGACATCAACACACTGATCCGCGACACCGCCGCCACCTTCGAGGGCACCTGCACAGCAAAGCGTATCTCCATCGACCTACTGTTCTCCGACTGGCACACCTCCGTCTATGCGGATATGGGAAAGATTCAGCAGGCCATGTACAACCTGATCGACAACGCGATCAAGTTCAGCAATCCGGACTCCACGATCACGATCGAGACGACCACGCGCTACGAGAAGGCCTTCGTCTCCGTGCGCGACACCGGCATCGGCATCCCGCGCGACAGCCTGAAAAAGATCTGGGAGCGCTTCTACAAGACCGACCTCTCCCGCGGCAAGGACAAGAAGGGCACCGGCCTCGGCCTGTCCATCGTGCGGGAGATCATCCAGATGCACGAGGAAAATATCAACGTCGTCAGCACAGAAGGCGTCGGCACAGAATTCATCTTTTCCTTAAGCAAATCCGCGGAAAAAGGCGGGGACTGAATTTTCCCCGCCCTTTCGTTCTTTATACTCTGTTGTAATTGATCAGACATCCCTTCAGGATAATCTCCCGTTCATCCGTCGTCATCTCGCCGAGCCGCAGCGTGAACTCCCGCAGCGCGCCGTCCTTTACAACATACGCTTTCACCTGCGTGTCGCCCTTCTGCACGGCCTGCGTGATATGCGGTACAAAGAGATAATCGCCGTTCACAAAGGGCAGCTCGCCCTCGTCGATCAGGAAGGGCAGCATGCCCCAGTTGATCAGATTCGAGCGGTAACGCTTCGTGGCGTAGCTGTGCGCGATATTCGCCCAGCCGCCGAGCACCTTCTGACAGGAGGCCGCCTGCTCCCTGGCGGAGCCGTCGCCCGGCTTCACCGCAAAGATCGTGCTGCCGACGCCGACGTTGCCCTTGCCGACTTCCGGATACTGCGTGTTAATCGCGTCGAACACCGGTTTCAACTCCGGCACGGCTTCCAGCGGGCAGCTTCCGGCTTCGATCGCCTTCTGCGCCTTCTGGATCTCCTTCGCCCTGCCCACATAAGCGGGATCCTTTCTGGACAGGGTAAACTCCGCAAGGCCCAGCGGGTTCGAACGGTAGGACGAGGTCTCGCCCGAGGGAATCAGCTCGTCGGTCGTCGTCACCGGGTCATGAATCTCCGACACCAGCTTCAGCATGAGATACTCCGGCAGCGGGCTCATCGCCGGCCAGTCCTTGATATTGGGGCCGAAGTGAATCGCGACGGTCGGATCCGCGACGCCCTTGCTGTCGAAAACGCGGTTCTCGTAAATCTGCTTATCAAACACATACTTCTGGCCGCGATACTCCACGTCGAGCTCGGTTGCCGCCGTCAGGTAACCCTTGTTCGCCGCGGTCGCCGCAATGGAGCGCGCATCCATCAGCGCCACGGACGCAATCTGTCCATTCTGCAGCTTTGAGCCCTCGCGGTTCGGGAAGTTCCGCGTGGAATGGCGGATGCTGAAGCCATTGTTCGACGGCGTGTCGCCCGCTCCGAAGCAGGGACCGCAGAATGCGGTCTTCAGCACCGCGCCGGTCTGCATCAGCCTGGCAGCAGAGCCATTTTTGACGAGCTCCATATAAACCGGCATAGAAGCCGGGTAGACGCTTAAGGTGAACTCATCCGCGCCGATGCTCTTTCCCTCCAGAATATCCGCCGCCGCGCAGATATTCTCAAAGCCGCCGCCCGCGCAGCCGGCGATGATGCCCTGGTCAACGTAAAGCCTGCCGCCGCGCACCTTGTCCCGCAGCGAGAAGTTCACCTGATCGCCCAGGCTCACGCGCGCCTGCACCTCGCAGTCCGCCAGAATATCGTCGAGATTTTGCTGCAGCTCCTCGATCGTATAGGCATTGCTCGGGTGGAAGGGCATCGCGATCATCGGGCGGACCGCAGAGAGGTCGATCTCGATCATGCCGTCGTAGTAAGCCACCGGTCCCGGATTCAGTTCGACATAGTCTTCTCTTCTTCCATGAATCTCATAGAATTCCTCAATCTTCTCATCGGTCTTCCAGATCGAGGAAAGGCAGGTCGTCTCGGTCGTCATGACGTCGATGCCAATGCGGAAATCGGCGCTTAAGTTTGCGACGCCGTCCCCGAAGAACTCCATGACCTTATTGTTTACATAACCGCGGTCGAACACCGCGCCCACGATCGCCAGCGCGACGTCCTGCGGGCCAACCCCCTTCGCCGGGCTTTCCGTCAGATGTACGCCGACCACCTCGGGCATCGGAATATCATAGGTCTGGTTCAGCAGCTGCTTCACAAGCTCCGGGCCTCCCTCGCCCATCGCCATCGTGCCGAGCGCGCCGTAGCGGGTATGGCTGTCGGAGCCGAGAATCATCTTTCCCCGGCAGCAAGCATCTCCCGCGCGAACTGATGAATGACCGCCTGATGAGGCGGGACGTAGACGCCGCCATAGCGCTTCGCGCAGCTCAGGCCAAACATGTGGTCATCCTCGTTGATCGTGCCGCCGACCGCACAGAGGCTGTTGTGACAGTTCGTCAACACATAGGGCATCGGAAACTTCTCAAGTCCGGAAGCCCGCGCCGTCTGGATAATGCCCACAAAGGTGATGTCATGGGACGTCAGCTTATCAAAGCGAATCCGAAGCTTCTCCATATCTCCGGATGTATTGTGGGACTTCAGAATTCCGTAGGCGATGGTCTGCCTCCGTGCCTCCTCCTTCGTGGGAAGAGCGCCCAGCTTTGCCTCCAGTGCCGCGCGTCCCTCCTCCGTATCGGCGACGACCTCCGTCCCATTCAGGACATAGGCTCCGCTGTCGTATAGTTTGATCATACGTACCTCCATATATAAAAAAGACTGATTGTATACAATTATACAATCAGTCTTATAGAAAAGCAAGCCCTTTATCCTTCCGCCGGATAGACCGGGAAGCTGACCGTCACCTTAAAGAGATCGCCGTCCAGATAGATCTCGAAGGTTCCCTTCTGGAGCTCCGTCAGGTCTCTGGCAATCGAGAGCCCTAAGCCGCTGCCCTCGGTCGAACGCGACTCATCCCCGCGCGTAAAACGCTCTGTCAGCTCCTCCGCCGAAATATTCAGCGAATTCTCAGAGATATTTTTCATCGAAAACCAAACCCGCTCCCCGTCGCTGCCGAGATCTACGTAGACCCGCGTGTTCGGCATGGCGTATTTCTCCACATTCCGGTACAGATTTTCGATGATCCTCCACAGTCTGCGGCCATCCGCCTCCACACAGAGCGGCGTGTCCGGATAATGCTCTACGAGCTTCAGCCCTCTGGCTTCAAAGCGGCCCGAGAATTCACCGCCGGTCTGCATGAGCAGCTCCTTCAGATCGATTCGTTCAAGATCCAGTACAATGTTTCCGGAGCTGGCGCGCGAAGCCTCCACGAGATCCTCCGTCAGCTGCTTGAGCCGCTGGGACTTCTGATCGAGCACTTCGAGATACTCCACCGCCTTCGGGTTGTCCAGCTCCTCCCGCTTCATCAGATCCACGTAATTGATAATGGAGGTCAATGGCGTCTTCAGATCGTGGGAGACATTGGTGATCAGATCCGCCTTCATGCACTCGCTCTTCACCTGTTCCTTCAGCGCGTCGCGAAGCCCGTCGCCAAGATTGTTGACCGCTTCCGCCATCTCCCGGTTGTCGAGAAACAGATGCGCCTCCGGTATGCTGGTCTCTCCCGCGCTCTCCGCCATGGCACGCACGGAAACGAGCAGCTGTCGGCGCTGCACCCCCTCCCATACGAGAAGCGCAAGCACCGCAAGATTGAACAGCAGCAGCAGAACATTGCTCACCCCATCCCCGGGCAGCGCCCGGATCAGCGCCTGCACAAGCAGATAAGCGCCAAAATAAATGCAGATTCGCAGTACAATACTCAGATGCCGCAGGATGAGCTTCGCCAGCCGGATCAGGGCTCCCGCCAGAAGCCAGAGAAGACCGAGCAGCGTGAGCAGGATCACGACGGCGCTCACGGCCATCGGTACAAGATATGGCTTCAGATTCGCGTAAGCCGCCCCATAGGCTTCCGCCTCCGCGGAAAACGAGTCCACAACCGGGAAGCCGGTATCTATCCCCACGTACACCTGATATTCGCCTGAAAGGTGCACATTCTGTTCCGTCAGCAGCGCATCCGTATTATAGGAAAAATAATCTCCCACGTTCTGCTGCTCGACCCCGACCGTGCGGCTGTCATAAATATAGTAGCTTCCCAGCGCTTTGAAATATGCCTCCAGCGTCTCCTCATCCGCATCTTCCGTCTGCAACGAGCCCACGTTTGTGTAGACATTTCCGTTTCCCAGATCGAGCAGAGCATAGCGGATATTGGTAACGCTCTCCGACCAGTTCTTCTGATCCTCCTGGTAAAGCGCCACCTCCCGCCGCAGAAGCTCCATCGCCTCCTCGATCTCATTTACAACGACGTGGTATTCTTCATCGCACTCGTTGGCATACTCCTGGATGCTCCCATAAAAAAGAGGCTTATAGGACTCCAGCAGCACGCTGTTCGAAAAGCTGGTCCCTTTCAGGCTCCACTGATACAGATCCCCCAGGCGATAGCAGATCCCGTTCTCCTTCTCGCTCTCCGGCATCTCATCGTAGATCGTCCCCGACTCCACATAATCCCGGATACGGATGATGCGGTCCGGATTATATTCCCCGTCCGTCTCCATCCTGCTGCTTCTGGCGACGACAGCCAGCGCGTCATAGACCACACCGGCCGCCTCTTCCTGAAACTCCGAGCTCTCTACATAGGATTTTCCTTCCAGGATCTCTTTCCACGTATCCGCCCCGTATCCGGCGCTTCTCACAGACAGGAAGCCTGCCGCGATGACCGCGATCGCTGCCACGTTCACGCAGACAAGCAGCACTGCGAGAAGCGGGCGGTATTTTCTTCTGTTCATCGTACCTCCTGCTCCCGGTCAATCTTGTAGCCCACGCCCCACACGACCTTGATATAGCGCGGCTCCTTCGGATTGATCTCTATTTTCTCCCGGATGTGACGAATATGGACGGCCACGATATTATCCCCGCTCACAGCCTCCTCGTTCCAGATACGCTCATAGATCTGCGAGATCGAAAACACTCTTCCCGGATTCTGCATGAAGAGCAGCAGGATCTGATACTCGATCGGCGTCAGCCGCACCGGTTCCCCGTCCACGCTCACTTCCTTGCTCTCATCGTCGATCACCAGACCGCCGATGCGGTACACGGTCTTTTTCTCCGCGATCGCCCCGAGCTGTGTATAGCGCCGCAGCACGGAACGCACCCGCGCGGTCAGCTCCAGCGGGTTGAAGGGCTTTGTGATGTAGTCGTCCGCTCCGACATTCAACCCCAGAATCTTGTCCACATCCTCGGATTTGGCGGACAGAAAGATGATCGGAACCGCGCTGGTCTTGCGAATCTCAATCGTCGCCCGGATTCCGTCCATATTGGGCATCATAACATCCAGAAGCAGAAGGTGAATCTCCTGCTCCTTAAGAATCCGGATCGCCTCCCGGCCATCATAGGCCTTCAGTACGGTATAGCCCTCCTGGCTCAGGTAAATTTCGATCGCATCCACGATCGCATGGTCATCATCGCAGACCAGAATATTCATACTCGTCTCTCCTTAACTGCTTCCTATTATACCATCTCTTTTTTAAGATAACAGGGGTAAAATTTTTAAGAATTCTTTAACCAGGCGTCAATCCCCGTCAGGGACTTTTATTGTATAAATGTAAAAAACAGATTGCCCGCTTCCTCAAACTGCGTCGCGCTGTCCGTGCGTCCCATCGTCTTAAGTCCGGACGAATCCGGATCCCAGCAGATGATATTGTTTGTATCGTAGCCCACGATCAGCAGCGCGTCCTCATCACCCGTGAGGACGAGCACCGGCGTGCCCTGATCCACATACCAGAGCGCCATCTCGAGCGTGCAGCCCGGCAGAATACACGCGTTTTCACCCAACTCCTGCTCGCAGATCTCCTGCACCGACATGCCGATGGCGCGGCAGGCGCTGACGTCCGTATAATTCTGCGTCTCCTTCAGCAGCCGCTGCAGGCATTTCTCCAGTGCACTGTTCCCCGCGATTTCCTCCGCCTCGTCGAAGCCGGAGAGCGTGACCCGCGTCTGCGTCGTTCCGCGCTTCCAGAGTCGGCGCTCGCCCTGCCAGACAGAACCCATGCTGTTGTAAGCGGACGTGATCGCCTCCGGCAGCGTCTCGTAGCCGGTCGCTGTACCGTCGAAGCTGTAGGCCAGATAGAGATCTGTCCCCTCCGACCCGGGGACAAGCTCTCTGCTGTCCTCATACAGCACCAGCTTCACGGAAGGCTGCTTCATCGAACCCGACTTTATCGTGCCTGTGTAGCTCAGATAGTATTCGTTACGCTTCACATCGTCATAGACCGTCTCGAGGCTCAGAGCGTCCTCGGTAGTCTCCATCGTATAGGTGATCGGCTCCGGAAGCGCCTCCGTGTAACTGCCATCCTCGCTCTTCTCCACACAGCTCAAGTCAATCCGGTTCTCCACAATCGAGATCTCCGTCACATATTTTCCCATGGAGGAGTAATCAAACTCACGCATCTCGCTGCCGTCCTGCGCGCGGATAATCACCCGGTACATCGGGAAGGTCTCCTGTCCCGCCTCGTCACTGCAGATATCGCTCTGACGCGCCGTGCCATAGATAAAGTCCTCCTCCATAAAGCCAAGCGCCCGCAGCTTCTCGCCGTCCTCCGCCTGAATCCGGTTGCTGACGCCGATGGACGTATTGAGAATACAGATCTCCGTCTCTTCCTCATTGGTCCAAGCTGCCAGCGTCCCGTCATCCGAAACGCGGATGCTGTCTGCGGAGACATTCTCCGCCAGAACCTCCACAGAGCGTGTCTCAAGATCAATCTGCAGAATCATTTCCTTATAAGTAAGCCATGCAGTTCCGTCCTGGTTAACCATGGCAATCTGCCCGAGTTCCTCCTTCAGAGCCTCATAGGGCCGCTCCGACTCGATGAAAAACTGCTCCTCGACCATATTCAGCAGCGCGTCATAGCTGCACAGCAGGATCCCGCAGCATCCCTCATAGTTTCCGCAGTTCATATAGCCGCAGACGAGGAATTCCACACTCCCGGACTCGTCCACACTTAAAATATGGAAATCATGGGCGTCGTAAAGTCCTCTCTGGTCCTCCCCATCGGCGAAGCCGTACACCAGACTTAGGTGGTTCTGTCCAAAGTCGTAGACCCAGAGCTGTCCCTGCTGCACAAAGGCGACGACATTTTCCTCCTCGTTTTTCAGGTAGTTCAGCTCTTCACTCTGAATGCCGAAGGCAATCTCTCCGTCCTCCACCAGCTGTGTCCCCGCTTCGAAGACCGTATCCGCTGTCCTCTCATAGGCCAGTAAATACATGCGCGAGGAGGTGTAGCGCATCCGGATCGCCTCACGCACCTGATAGAGCTCGCCGGTGTCGGTATTCTCCACCTGATAGTCCATCACGACCGAGCAGACGCTCGTGCCGACCTCTGTCCAGGTGATCTGGATCCCCGTCGTCTGCCGGATATTCACGTCCCCCCAGGTGATCGGACCGGAACGCGAATGAATATTGACATAGCCGAGGCTGTCGCCCGACATCGTCCCGTTCGGCTCCAGATAATTGAGATAATTGCTCTCCGTGTCCTTCTGCACCGTGACCTCATGAAATTCCAGCGCGAAATCCAGACACTCCTGCATATTATTTTCGCCGAGATACGTCAGCAGCGAATAATAATAAACCTGCTCCTGCGTGTCCGTCTGCACCGTCAGGACCAGCAGATACTGCTCCCCCTCGTCGAGCAGGTCGCGTAGCTCCACCGAAAAACGCACGTACTGTCTGTCGTCCTCGGTCTCCAGCTCCGTCCCGTCCTGAATCAGGCGCTCCATATCCAGCGAGCGGATCTCATAGGAAATATTCTGAATCTGCGCATTATATTTCTCGACCGCCAGGCTGAGCAGATGATCCTCCGAGACTCCAATGATCGAGTCCCTCATATAAGCCCCGTCCATCTCCTCCACGTAGCCGTGCATCTCGTTGCAGAGCTGTCCGTTCACCTCCGCGTAGGCGACCGGAAGCGTAGCGGAGGCCATCGTCCCCGTCATGTCGCGGTTTCCCATATGCGTCGTGTAGCCCATGAACACCGCGCCTATCAGAAAGGCGAGCAAAACGCTTATATAATGAATAATTTTTTTCTTCATGCCTGTCCCCGTGATTCTTAAAAAGCCAACTGTTCTCGGCTGAAAACAATCGGCTTTCCTCTGCAATGGTTCTCCTTGTAGTTTACTATCGCGCGGAAAACGTGTCAATGCCTTTTTCCCGCTTTCGCTTCCGGCGGCGCAGCATCTCCTGCAGCAGGAGCACGCCGGTCAGGTCGCGCAGCTCCTCCCATTCCGGTTCCTTCTCCCCGAAATTCTCCGTGGCCTTTGCTCGCTCCCAGGCCTCCCTGCTTTTGCGCAGCAGAGAAAGCTGATCCGGATATTCGTCGTACATCATACTTCCGGGATACTCCAGTTCATCGCATATCTCCTCCACATAAGGCGCAAGCCTCCGCGCCATCAGCGGATAGAGCTCCCGCATGCGCTTCGCGTCCGCCTCGTCCTCCATGCGCTCCGGAGCGTTCCACAGGTTCCGGTAATAGGGAAAGCTTCCATATGGATAAAGCCACGGGAACAGCCGCGGCTCGCCCTTAAGACCGCCCGGAAAATTCATATAGTAAGGATTCCATTCTCCCATATCCTTCATGAGACTGACTCCCTTCTCTTTCTCAGCTTATGTATATGCAGAAAAAGCCCGGACTGCCAAAAACAAGTTTATTTCACAGCTTGCGGCGTGCCTCGCAGTATGTTATACTTTTGACGAAATTTAAAACAGAGAAAGGAAGGCAACAGATGGAGATTACTACTGACATCAAATACGTAGGCGTAAACGACCACCAGGTCGACCTTTTCGAGGGACAGTACCCCGTGCCGAACGGCATGTCCTACAACTCCTACGTGATACTCGACGAAAAAATCGCCGTCATGGACACCGTAGACGCGCATTTTAAACACGAATGGCTGGACAACATCGCGAAGCTGCTCGGCGACCGCCAGCCGGATTATCTGATTATTCAGCATATGGAGCCCGACCACTTCGCGAACATCGCGAATTTCATGGAGGTCTACAAGGACACGACGATCGTCTCCAGCGTGAAGGCTTTCACGATGATGGGACAGTTCTTCGGCACTTCTTTCGAGGATCGCCGCGTCGTGGTGAAGGAGGGCGACACGCTCACACTCGGCAAGCACACGCTGGCCTTCGTCGAGGCGCCGATGGTGCACTGGCCGGAGGTCATCGTGACCTACGACACCTGTGACAAGGTCCTGTTCTCCGCAGACGGCTTCGGAAAGTTCGGCGTGCTCGATGTGGACGAGCCCTGGGACGATGAGTCCCGCCGCTACTTCATCGGCATCGTCGGCAAATACGGCAAGCAGGTGCAGAATCTGCTGAAAAAGGCCGCCGGACTGGATATCCAGACCATCTGCCCGCTGCGCGGCCCGGTTCTCAAGGAAAATCTCGGCCACTACCTGCATCTCTACGATCTCTGGTCCTCCTATCAGCCAGAGAGCGAGGGCATCGTCATCGCCTACACGTCCGTCTACGGACACACGAAGAAAGCGGTAGAACAGCTCGCCGACCAGTTCCGCGCCAAGGGCTGCCCGAATGTCATCGTCCACGACCTTGTGCGCTGCGATATGGCGCTGGCCATCGCCGACGCCTTCCGCTACAATAAGCTCGTGCTCGCCACGACGACCTACAACGCGGATATCTACCCCTTCATGCACGACTATATTCATCGCCTGACCGAGCGCAATTTCCAGAACCGCACGGTCGCCCTGATCGAGAACGGCTCCTGGGCGCCGACCGCGGCTAAAGTTATGAAGCAGATGCTCGAAAAGAGTAAGGATATCAAGTGGGCGGATACCACCGTACACATCAAGTCCGCGCTCTGCGAGGAGAGCAGCGCGCAGCTGAACGCACTGGTGGAAGAGCTCTGCCAGGATTACGTCGCGCGCAGCAACGAAACGGCGAATAAGAACGATCTCGCCGCGCTCTTCAACATCGGCTACGGCCTGTATGTCGTGACTTCCAACGACGGCACGAAGGACAACGGCCTGATCGTCAATACGGTCTCGCAGGTGACCAACACGCCGAACCGCATCGCCATCACGATCAACAAGGCAAATTACTCGCGCCACGTCATCAAAAAGACCGGCGTTATGAACCTGAACTGCCTGTCGCAGGACGCGCCCTTCTCCGTATTCGAGACCTTTGGCTTCCAGAGCGGACGCACCGTCGACAAGTTCGCGGGCGCAGGCATCACGCCGCTCTACTCGGGCAACGGGCTCGCCTTCCTTCCGAAATATATCAACTCCTTCATGTCCCTGAAGGTAGAGCAGTATTTCGACATGGACACGCACGGCATGTTCATCTGCAGCATCACCGAGGCGCGCGTCATCTCGAAGGTGGAGACAATGACTTACACGTACTACCAGAACAACGTCAAGCCAAAGCCTGCTACTGAGGGCAAAAAGGGCTTTGTCTGCAAAGTCTGCGGATACGTCTACGAGGGAGACGAGCTCCCGGACGACTTCGTCTGCCCACTCTGCAAGCACGGCGCGGCGGACTTTGAGCCGATCTCATAAGACAAAACTCCGACTTTTAAATCACAGTGCATAAGTATGATGAAAGGGCGCCGGTTTTCCGGCGCCCTTTCGGGAGTAGTATTTCAAATAATTGTTATGTGTGTTCTTCAGCCTTCCGTTCCGAAGCCATTTGCAAATAATTTGAAATAAGATTCCAGTGCTGTTTCGAATGATTCATAAAATTTCTTCATATCCATGACCTCCTTTTTGGACTTCCGGCGGAAGCGGTGCTTCCGTTTCTTTGTTTGTGACTACAGTATAGCATGGCATTTTCAAAAAAATAAAATACATATTATATTGATTTTTTTATACCTTTATGGTATGATAAAATAAGGAAGGTGTATCATGGATATCCATTCAATTCGTTATTTTCTGGAAGTAGCGCAGGAGCTGAACATCACCCGCGCGGCAGAGAATCTGCACATGGCTCAGCCGCCAGATGTAGATGCTGGAGGAGGAGCTCGGCGTAACGCTGTTCATCCGCGAGAAGCGCCGTCTTCACCTGACTGAGGAGGGACTGATTCTGAAAAACCGGGGCGCCGAGATCCTGACGCTCGTCGAGAAGACCGAGGACGAGATCCGCGAGTACCGCCACGGCGTCAGCGGACCGCTCTACATCGCTTCCGTCGAGGGACAGGGACCCTACCTCATGTCCCGCTGGATCGCCGGATTCTGCCATGAATATCCGGACGTCAAGTATAGCCTCTGGAACGGCAGCGGCGACGACGCGATCGAACGCCTGCTGAAGAGGCTATGCGACTTCGCGCTGCTCATCGAGCCCTTCGATCACGAGTCACTCGGCAGCATCGCCGTCGGCTCGGAACCCTGGGTCGCAATGATTCCCGGCTCTCACCCGCTGGCGAAGACAGCGGGCAATACCGTCCCCTTACGGGAGCTGGTCGGCGTCCCCCTGATTATTTCTGCGTGCAAATCACGGAGTATGAAGATCCACGACATGTTCGCCTCGATCGGCGAGACGCCCACCGTGCTCTGCGAGCTGAGCCATTATCTGAACGCCTACGAGCTCGTCAAGCAGGAGGTCGGCGTCGCGATCTTCCCCCGCTCCACCGGCGCGAATTTCGAGAGCAGCGACGTAATCATAAAGGATCTGACAGACCCCGGCTACATCGCCGACTATGTGCTGGTCTGGAACCGGAAACGGCGTCTTTCCACTGCCGCCGAAAAATTTATCGAGTACGTCCGAAAGATCTCCGAATAGAGTAAGAGCCCGCGGCGCTGCGCCGCGGGCTCCCGTCTTTCCTACTACTCTCCCATGCTCTCCAGCATGCTGTGATAGCGATCCAGAATGATCGCCTGTATCGCATCCCGCGTCTCTGAGTTGATTGGATGCGCGATGTCCCGGTATTCTCCGTCCGCCGAGCGCCTGCTCGGCATCGCGATAAACAGCCCTTTCTCGCCCTCGATCACCTTGATATCATGGACGACAAACTCTCCGTCGATCGTGATGGAGACGACTGCCCGCATCTTTCCTTCCTTTGTAACCTTTCGAATCCGTACATCTGTAATATTCATCTTCTTCTCCTGTACCAGCTCTCCATAGGAGCTTACATGATATACCGCTCATTTTTCTCAATGACTACCTTCACGCCATCTTCCCCGATAAAACGTGAATTCGCGCGGATCGTATCTCTGCTCTCCACGATGCAGTTCTCAATGTAAGTATTATCGCCCAGATACGCGTCATTCAAAATGATGGAATTTTTAATCACACAATTGCTTCCAACAAATACCTTTTTAAAGAGGATCGAGTTCTCTACCGTTCCGTTGATGATGCAGCCACTGGCGACCAGACTGTTCTTTACGCGGGAACCGGTATTGAACTTCGCCGGTGGAAGATCCTGTACCTTGGAGCAGACCTCCGGGTAATCCCGCAGAAAATGCTGCCGCACCTCTGGCTTCAGGAAATCCATGTTTGTCTCATAGTAAGAATCCACCGAAGCAATGCTGTTCCAGTAGCTGTCCATCCTGTACGCATAGATCCTCTTTACATTTTTGTAGCGGATCAGGATGTCCTGCACGAAATCGTAGCGGTCTTCCTGCGCGCAGCGCTCGATCAGCTCGATCAGCTGTCTCCTGCGCACAATGTAGATCCCGCAGGAAACCGTACGCTCGTCGGTCGCCATTGGCTTTTCCTCGAAACCGATGATCCGCCCGTCGTCGTCCGCCCTCACGACCCCGAAACGGGTCATGTCCGTACTCTCAGGCATCTCCTTACAGACGACCGTGATATCAGCCTTCTTTGCGATGTGGTACTCCAGCACCTTATTGTAATCCAGCTTGTACACTCCGTCGCCAGAGGCAATGACCACATAGGGCTCATGGCTCTGCTTCAGCCAGTCAATATTCTGGTAAATGGAATCCGCCGTCCCCCTGTACCAGAAGCTGTTGTCCGCGGTCACCGTCGGCGTGAACAGATAAAGCCCACCCTGCTTGCGTCCGAAATTCCACCATTTGGAGGAGTTCAGATGCTCGTTCAGGGAGCGGGAATTATACTGCATCAGCGCCGCCACTTTCTGCACGTGAGAATTTGTCATGCTGCTCAGCGCAAAATCGATGCTGCGGTAGCTGCCGGCCACCGGCATGGCGGCGATCGTGCGCTTCGCGGAAAGCTCCTTCATCCTGTGATTGTTTCCGCCCGCCAGTATCACTCCTACCGCCCTCATGCTCTCTCACCTGCCTTAATCAAAGTCTCGCCTCCCGCAAGGACGCCGTCCGGATAATCGCCGGACTCCGTGATACCGGACACCGCTGTATTGAAGCCGATCCGCACATCGGGAGGAATCACGGTATTCTCCCCGACCGTCACGAGCCCGAAGGAATAAACCTTCGGATTTTCCCTGTTCTGGACATACTCGCCGAAGCCGAGGACTGATCTGTCTCCGATGATGACCTCCTCCGCCACGATCGAGCGGTTCACCTTGCAGCCCGCCCCGATCACCGTATTTTTCATGATGATCGAATCCCGGACTTCCGCGCCCTTCCCGATCGTCACACCGGCCCCGATCACGGAGTTGATCACGCTGCCCTCCACCAGGGAGTTCCCGCTCACGATGCTGCGCTCGATATAGCCATCCGCCGACACGTACATCGGCGGCACCGCGTCGCTCTTCGTGTAGATCTTCCAGAACTCCTCATAGAGATTGAACTCCGGAATGATGTCAATCAGCTCCATGTTCGCTTCCCAGTAGGAGCCGAGCGTACCGACGTCTTTCCAGTAGCCGCTGAACTCGTAGGCGAAGAGCCGCTCGCCGTCCGCGAGGCAGGCCGGGAGAATATGCATTCCGAAATCGCAGCCCGGCACGTCCTTCATCCGGATCAGCGCGGCGCGCAGCACCTTCCAGCTGAAAATGTAGATCCCTATGGAAGCGAGATTGCTCCGCGGCTTCGGCGGCTTCTCCTCGAACTCGCTGATCCTGCCGGTCTCGTCCGTGATCACGACGCCGAAGCGGCTCGCCTCCTCCCACGGTACCTGCATGCAGGCGACCGTCACCGCCGCGTCATGCTCCTTGTGGAAATCCAGCAGAACCTCGTAATCCATCTTGTAGATATGGTCGCCCGACAGGATCAGCACATAATCCGGATTGTATGTATCGATGTAATCGATATTCTGATAAATCGCGTTGGCCGTGCCGGAATACCAGTCGCTCCCGACGCTCCGCTCATAGGGCGAGAGAATCGTCACCCCTCCGTTATTGCGATCCAGATCCCAGGGCATGCCAATGCCGATATGCGTGTTCAGCCGGAGCGGCTGGTACTGCGTCAGGACTCCCACCGTATCAATGCCGGAGTTAATGCAGTTGCTTAAGGGAAAATCAATGATACGATATTTCCCTCCGAAAGCCACCGCGGGCTTCGCCACTTTCGCGGTCAGCACCCCGAGCCGGCTTCCCTGTCCGCCCGCCAGAAGCATGGCGATCATCTCTTTCTTTATCACGTTATCACCTCTTGATGCATTCTGAAGATATCTCTGAGGTAAGTATACCATATTTCTTGTAAATAGTGAACATTTTAGCCAAAAATTGTTCTTTATTTTCCGCCATTTTGCGACAGCAGCTCCGCTCCCCTTCCCGCGCTGTCCCTGAATTTTGTCGATTGGGGCGGATTCCCGGTTTCCGCGCGTTGCTTTTTCCGGGAAAGAGGTATACTATGTTATTAAGAATAAGAAACGGAGCATCTGCAGGTTATGTATGAAATCAACTTTCAATCACCAATACACGTACATTTCATCGGCATCGGCGGCATCAGCATGAGCGGTCTCGCCGAGATTCTTATAAAAGAGGGCTTCACGGTCTCGGGCTCAGACGCCACGGAATCCGCGCTGACCCGGCACCTTGCCTCACTCGGCGCCCGCGTCGTCATCGGACAGCGCGCTGAAAATATCACACCGGATATCGAGCTCGTCGTCTACACCGCCGCGATCCATCCGGACAATCCGGAATTTGCTGCAGCGCAGAGTGCAGGACTGCCGATGCTGGCGCGCGCCGACCTGCTCGGCCAGATTATGCGCAATTACCCGACCGCCATCGGCGTCTCCGGCACCCACGGGAAGACGACGACGACCTCCATGCTCTCGATGATTCTGCTGGAAGCTAAGAAGGATCCGACGATCTCCGTCGGCGGCATCCTGCCCGAAATCGGCGGAAATATCCGCGTCGGCCACTCAGACACCTTTCTGACCGAAGCCTGCGAATACACGAACAGCTTTTTATCCTTCTTTCCGACCGCGGCGCTGATCCTGAACATCGAGGAAGATCACATGGACTTTTTCAAGGATCTGCAGGATATTCGCCATTCCTTCCACCGCTTTGCCGCGCTGCTGCCGGACGACGGGCTGCTCGTCATGAACGGTGAGATCGAGTGTCCCGAAGAGATCACGGAAGGCGTCGGCGCGCGCTGCGTCACCTACGGCCTGACCGGCACGGAGGACTATCACGCGCAGGATATCCGCTTCGGGGAGGACGGCGGCGGCATCTATGAGCTGTATCACGGGACAGAGCCGGTCGGCACAGTCACGCTGCACGTCCCGGGCTGCCACAATATCTCAAATTCCCTGGCCGCGCTCGCCGTCTCACTCGAGCTGGGCATCGACTTTGCGACCGCCGCCGCGGGGCTTGGCCGCTTCCACGGCACGGAACGGCGCTTTGAGTACAAGGGCGAGGTGAACGGCGTGACGGTCTTCGACGACTATGCGCACCACCCGACCGAGATCCGCGCCACGCTGAAGGCCGCCGCGAACTATCTGCACCGGGAGATCTGGTGTGTGTTCCAGCCCCACACCTACACGCGCACGAAGGCTTTCCTGCACGACTTTGCGGAGGCACTTACCCTGGCCGACCACGTCGTGCTGGCCGATATCTACGCGGCCCGCGAGCAGAACACCATCGGCATCAGCTCGCAGACGCTGCAGAAGGAGATCGAGAGCCTCGGAAAGCCCTGCTCCTATTTCCCCTCCTTCGAGGAAATTGAAAAATTTTTATTAAAAAATTGTATGCACGGGGACCTGTTGATAACTATGGGGGCCGGAGACGTGCTGAAAATAGGCGAAAACCTGCTTTCAAAATAAAGTTATCCACATTATCCACATGTTTATCAACAATCGCTGTTGTATGGGCATGTGGATTTTTTCGTGGATAAGCCGTTTTACATAATAAAGTGACAGTTTCTCCCGAAACCCTACTTTTTTGCCGTTTTCCTGTCGAATTCTGTTCGCCGTGGTTTCCCATAATCCAGTCTTTCCACGAAGTTATCCACACTATCCACCGTCTTTTCACAGGGGGCTT
>JAJQCG010000034.1 GCA_021202815.1 Lachnospiraceae bacterium
TATCTCGGAATATGTTTCCGGCAGCGGGTATTCGATCGTGGAGGAGACGCAGGGAAATACACTGAATCTCTCACGTACACTGACGGCTGTCAGCGCCGCGGTCGCCGGGCTCGAAGAGGAAGTGGATCTGGATGCGGAGGGCTGCTATGAGACGCCCGGGCTGTATGCGGACGACGAGGAGATGCTGAGTCTCCTTGAAAAGCTGAAAACGTATGAGGAGATCACAATCACCTATACCTTCGGTGACAATGAGGAGGTGCTGGACGGAGAGACGATCTGCAGCTGGCTCAGCATCGACGGCTCTGAGGTGACGCTGGATACGGAGCAGGTGGAGGAGTTTGTCGCCACACTGCGCAAGAAGTACGACACGATCTTCCACTCCCGCACGTTCAGAACCAGTTACGGGACAGAGGTCACGATCAGCACCGGCGACTACGGCTGGTGGATGAACTATGTGCAGGAGGCCGCTGAGCTGGCCGAGATGATTGAGAACGGAGAGAGCGGCGAGCGTACGCCCGTCTATTATCAGACGGCGGCTTCCTACGATACGCCGGACTACGGGAATACATATGTGGAGGTAAACCTGACCGCGCAGCATTTGTTCTACTATGAGAACGGGGTGCTCATCATGGAGTCGGACTTCGTCTCGGGCAACTCGGCGAAGGGTTATGACACGCCGACCGGTGTGTATGGAATTACCTACAAGCAGCGCGACGCTACGCTGGTGGGGGAGACTTACGAGACACCGGTCTCCTACTGGATGCCGTTTAATGGAAATATCGGCCTGCACGACGCGACCTGGCGGTCGACCTTTGGCGGCGATATTTATAAAACAAACGGTTCGCACGGCTGCATCAATCTGCCCTACGCGAAGGCGCAGGAGCTTTACAGTTACGTAGAGCAGGGCACGCCGGTCATCTGCTACTATCTGCCGGGTACGGAGCCGGCGCCGACGGAGGTGGATACGTCCGGTGAGACGGAAGATAACGTGCAGATAACAGAAAGTACAGAAGAAACTACGGACACAGGAGGAACTGCCGAATAGGACAAATCGAAGAGAAAAGGAGATGCATCATTGGGCTATTATGAGAAATGGAGAGACACCGCGCAGAGGTATGAGTCGCTCTGCGTAAAAAACGACACAATTTCCGATCATTTATTTCAGGAATACGGGGTGAACCGGGGCCTGCGCGACGTAAACGGCAACGGCGTACTGACCGGTCTCACCAATATTTCCCGGATTGATTCCTTTAAAATGGTAGACGGGAAAAAGGTTCCCTGCGAGGGCAGGCTCTGGTATCGCGGCTACGACGTGCGTGAGCTGATCCAGAGGATACCGGAGGGGTACTTCGGTTTTGAGCGAATCGCCTATCTTTTGATGTTCGGCGATCTGCCGACGCCGGATGAGGAGAAAGAATTTTTTGACACGCTGTCGAGCGGACGGGAGCTTCCCACCAATTTCACGCGGGACGTGATCATGAAGGCGTCCAGCAAAGACATCATGAATTCTATGACGCGCAGCATCCTGACGCTGGCGTCCTACGATGAAAATCTGGATTCTAACAGTCTGGACGACGTAATCTGCCAGTGCCTGAACCTGGTCAGCGTCTTCCCCATGCTGGCCGTCTATGGATACCATGCTTATAATCATTACGACCGGGACGGAAGTATGTACATTCACCGACCGGATCCGACGCTGTCCACAGCGGAGAATCTGCTGATGATGCTGCGCCCGGATAAGAAATATACCTATCTCGAGGCGAAGGTACTGGATGTGGCGCTGATTCTCCACATGGAGCACGGCGGCGGAAATAATTCTACCTTCACGACGAGGGTCGTCACCTCCTCCGGCTCGGACACCTACTCCGCGATCGCGGCGGCCATGTCCTCGCTGAAGGGTCCGAAGCACGGCGGCGCGAATATCAAGGTCATGGAGATGATGGACGATATCCGCGCCCACGTGAGAGATTACTCAGATCGGGACGAGGTCGGCAGTTATCTCAGCAAGATTCTGGCGGGCGAGGCCTTTGACGGAAAGGGTCTGATCTATGGGATGGGCCACGCAGTGTATTCGCTGTCTGACCCGAGAGAGCGGATTTTCAAAGGCTTTGTGGAAAAACTGGCCGTGGCGAAGGGGCGACAGGAGGATATGACGCTCTACAGCAATATCGAGTCGCTTGCGCCGGAGCTGATCGTCGGGAAACGTCATATCTACAAGGGCGTCAGCCCGAACGTCGATTTCTACAGCGGTTTTGTCTATGATATGCTGGGCATTCCGCAGGAGCTCTACACGCCGATCTTCGCGATCGCGCGTATCGTCGGATGGAGCGCCCACCGGCTGGAGGAGATCGTAGGGATGAATAAAATCATCCGTCCCTCTTACAAGAGTGTGATGAAGGAGAGGACATTGACGTAACGGCTCTGGGCAGTATTGAAATAGAAAGACATCGTTGCAGACCGGTATAAAAAAGGCTCCCCCGCGGGGAGCCTTTTGAAGTGTCTGACTTATTCGAGCACCAGCTCGTCCCACCGTGTGGTGGACACGAGTGCAATGTAGGTCTTACCGGTATTCAGCGTGATCTCATTGCCGTCCGCGTCGTAGAACTCGGTCGCCTCCATGTCATGGCCCTTGGACCAGGTGACCGGAATCGCCTTGCCGCCGGTGACATAGTAGCCCTCGCCGGACTCATTGATGATGTTGAACTGCATGTAGCCGTTGCTGTCGTACTGGGTGTGCGACGCGCACTGGATGATAACGTTCGTGAAAGCGAGCTGCGCGTTGTCGTTCGCCGGATCAATATGTGCCATGCCGTACTCAGAGTAGAGATAGGCGCCGCTCTCCTCGTCGTAGTCGAGCTGCGAGCCGTTGTGGCTGAACGGGAGATCGACGAGCATGCAGTCGATGGAATCGGAAGCCTCGCCGAGGTCAACCGGGCTGGTCTCGCTCGCAAACTGCCAGTGCGCTCCCTGATAATACTCATTGTAATCGACGTCGATACCCGCGGACTCCATGCGATCCTCGATCTCACCGGTCGTCACGTATTCGGTGAATTCTCTGGATTTGCCGTTGTTAATGCGAGAGAAACCGCCGCTTAAGTGATCCACCCAGGCATTCTTAAGGAAAGCGTCAATGTAGTACGGGCCGCCGTCGTGGATGACGACCGCGTTGTACTCCGGCGCGATCATGAAGTTGGTCGGGCGCACGCTGCGGATGCTGCCGAACTGCGTGATGCTCGCGTAATCCTTCACAATGGCCATGAAGCGGGTGATCTCGCCATTCGCGGTACTGTTCATCATCTCATAGACGATGTCCGCCTGCGTCAGGCCGTAGTGGTAGAGAGCCGTCTTCTCATTGTCAACCATGATGGCGACCGGGCGCTGGCTCTGGAGGCTCTCATCGATCCACTCGTTGGTCAGCTCGCTGCGATAATATCCCTCGCGCGTCTCCTCCTCCTCGACGACTTCTTCCTCCTCTTCTTCTTCGGGCTCCTCCTCTTCCTCGGAAATATCGGTGACGCTCGGCGCCGCCGCTTCTTCCGTCTCCGAGGAGCCGCCGCACGCTACAAGCGAAAAGCATGCGATGAGCGCCGCCAGGAAGACAAGTAAAGTTCCTTTCTTCATAAGTAGTAAAATCCTTTCTGTAAGATAATCTTTAGACAGTATACACCACTTTGAAAATTTTTTAAAGTATTAATCGCAAAATCACAATTCGAACACATTTCGTTGCTATAAATAACAGTAGGAAATT
>JAJQCG010000062.1 GCA_021202815.1 Lachnospiraceae bacterium
TGCGGACGCCCTGAACCTCAACCGCTACCGCATGAACCGCTACTGCCGCACGGTAGACCCAAGATTTATTGAGCAACTGAACCGCGGAAAACCGAAAACGATGGCACAGCTTGCGGACATTTGGTACGGAAGTCAGAACGCCAACTACGGCAGAAACCAACATTATAACGACAGCAGATACCATATGCTCAACCTCCACGCAACCTTTACCAAAGGCACAATTGAGTTTCGGCTTTTCCAATTTGACGAGCCGACAGCCGACCGCAGAGGCGGACTTCACGCGGGACAGCTTAAGAGCTACATTCAGCTTTGCCTAGCCCTCAGCCAGATGGCAAAGACGGTACGCACGGCAAGCCCCAAGCCGCAGCAGAACGAAAATCCCAAATACGCAATGCGGACTTGGCTTTTAAGACTCGGCTTTATCGGAGACGAATTTGCAACGGCAAGAGACCTCCTGACCAGACGGCTTGCCGGAGACGCAGCCTTCCGCAACGGCAGACAAGCCGCTTGAAGGACACGCAGGAGTTAGCCTCCTGCCACCTTACCTCCGACCGCTTCGGCGGTCTTAAGGTGGTAGAAGGGTAACCCCTTCGGAAAGGATGGATACCACAATGAAAAAAAGATACTACATCGCCTACGGCAGCAATCTGAATATCCGACAGATGCGGATGCGCTGCCCGTCGGCGCGGATTATCGGCACATCGGTCATTCCCGATTACGAGCTTCTGTTCAAAGGAAGCATGACGGGCGCTTACCTGACGATTGAGAAAAATGCTGGCGGCAAGGTTCCTGTGGCGGCATGGGAAGTGACTGCCGAGGATGAGCTTTCTCTCGACCGCTACGAGGGGTACCCACGCTTCTACTACAAAACAGAGATGGTGCTGCCGATTAAGGGCATCCGCTCCGGCAAGGTACGGAACAGAACCTGCTTCGTGTACATCATGCACGAGGACAGGAAAATCGGAATCCCCGCATATGCCTATGTCAAAGCTGTGCAGGACGGCTATAATGCCTTCCATTTTGACGGACATTATCTGACGAACGCTGTAAAAAACGCAGAGGAGGCTGTAAACCATGAAGGAAGATATCATTACAACTGGCTTTAGGATTTGCCCGAAATGCGGCAAGCACTACCACGGCGCGCCTGCCCTTTCCAGGGAGGACAATGAAACGCTCATCTGCCCTGACTGCGGAACGCGGGAGGCGCTGGAGAGCATCGGTGTTGACAGAACCGAACAGGAGAAGATTCTGGACACCATCCATCGGTGCATGGACGGTCAGTGATTTGATAAAAATTCACGTATCGGACACACTATTGCCTTTCTATTTCCGCTTAAATGTGCTATAATTATTATGTATACAAGGATGAAATGCAAAAAATCAAGCGGAAGGATGGCAATTTGAACGATGAATATGTTAAAAAAGTGGTGTGACAAGACATGGCTATATGCAGTGTACTTCCTTGGAATAGTAATGGGCTGTGCCCTGATTTGGAACTGGGATTCGTGGGAACAGTCACAAAAGCTCGTTTGCATATTGGCTATTCTTGTGCCGATGCATATTTTTGAGGAGAATTCATTTCCTGCGGGATTTTATTTTATGAACAACGTAGGATTTCACTCCGAGGAACCTATGGTATATCCGCAAAACCAATGTACCAATATGGTTACGAATCTGGGAGCGGAAATCGTTTTGATTTTAGTAACGGTTTCAACTCTGAAAATAGAAGTCAGTGCTGTTACGCTTGTGGTTTTCTTTGGACTTGGAGAGACAATAAACCATACCAGAAGCGGAATACTGATGTATCGGCGCTATCGTGAAAAGGGAAAGAAAACAGTCTATGGTCCGGGAACTGTCACCTCATGGTGTTTGATGATTCCACTGAGCGTGGCAGGGATTAAGTGGCTGACGGAACACTCGTTTACCGGAATGCAGATTTTGGGTGGAATCGGAATATTTATGGGCATAGCAGTCTTCCTGATTCTGCTGCCATTTGCAATATCAATAAAAGTCAAGAGCAAACGCTTTGCTTTTGATGACAAGGGATATTTTGAAAAATACGAAAAGTAAATTTGTTTGATTTTATGAAGAGTGACTTCCCAAAAGAGAAGCCGCTCTTTTTTCATGCCCATTTGGAGGTGGTTTTAAGTGGCAATGCGTAAGTTAAAAAAATACACACCGACGAAACTGATGGCGGAAGATTCCTACTACGATAAGGACTGTGCTGATTACGCTGTTGCCTTTATTGAGGAACTCTGCCACACCAAAGGAACTTGGGCGGGAAAGAAATTTGAACTTATCGACTGGCAGGAGCAGATTATCCGTGACATTTTCGGCATTCTGAAACCCAACGGCTATCGGCAGTTTAATACGGCATATATAGAAATTCCGAAAAAACAAGGCAAGTCCGAGCTTGCGGCGGCGGTCGCATTGCTGCTCTTATGCGGTGACGGTGAGGAACGTGCCGAGGTGTACGGCTGTGCCGCCGACCGTAACCAGGCGAAAATTGTGTTTGATGTCGCTGTGGATATGGTGCGTTTTTGCCCTGCGCTTTCAAAGCGGGTCAAAATCCGGCAGTCCACGAGGGAACTTCTCTACCAACCGACTCAAAGCACGTATAAAGTTTTGTCAGCGGATGTGGCAAACAAGCACGGATTTAACACCAGCGGTGTAATCTTTGACGAATTGCACACACAACCGAACAGAAAACTGTATGATGTTATGACCCAGGGTTCGGGTGATGCCAGAACACAGCCGTTGTATTTTTTGATTACCACAGCGGGCAACGATACCAATTCCATCTGCTACGAGATACATCAAAAAGCACGGGATATTGAAGCCGGTCGTAAAATAGACCACACCTTTTATTCCGTCATTTACGGTGCTGACAAGGATGAGGACTGGACAGACCCGAAGATCTGGAAGAAGGCAAATCCCTCCCTTGACATTACAGTCGGCATCGACAAGGTCAAATCGGCTTGTGAGTCGGCAAAGCAGAATCCCGGCGAGGAGAACGCTTTCCGACAGTTAAGACTCAATCAGTGGGTCGCTCAATCCGTACGTTGGATGCCTATGGAGAAATGGAATGCCTGTGCGTATCCCATTGACGAGGATGAACTGGAAGGACGTGTCTGTTACGGCGGTCTGGACTTATCCCAGACAACGGACATCACGGCTTTTGTGCTGGTGTTTCCACCGCGTGACGAAACGGAGAAATACATCATTCTGCCGTATTTTTGGCTGCCGGAAGACAATGTAACACTCCGAGTCAATCGTGACCACGTCCCCTACGATGTGTGGGAGCGACAGGGCGTGCTGATGACCACGGAAGGCAATGTTGTTCATTACGGTTACATCGAAAAATTCATCGAGCGGTTGGGCGAACGGTTCAATATTCGTGAAATTGCCTTCGACCGCTGGGGCGCTGTGCAGATGGTGCAGAACCTTGAGAGCATGGGATTTACGGTGGTTCCTTTCGGACAGGGCTTTAAGGATATGTCCCCACCAACCAAGGAACTGATGAAGCTGGTGCTGGAGGAGAAAATCGCACACGGCGGACACCCGGTGCTGCGCTGGAACATGGACAACGTATTCGTCCGTACCGACCCGGCTGGCAACATCAAAATGGATAAGGAAAAATCTACAGAGAAGATTGACGGTGCGGTGGCGACTGTCATGGCGCTCGACCGGGCGATACGGTGCGG
>JAJQCG010000096.1 GCA_021202815.1 Lachnospiraceae bacterium
TTTTTATCCCGAAGGGCGCACTTACTCACCACCTGCGAAGCAGGCGGTGGTATCCCTCCCGTTGGTCGGGCTCGTGCGCTCGTCCAGTGCCAAGTGCCGCCTTCGGCGGTTGCACTTGGACACGCTCGCCTGCGGGCTCGTGTCCGAGGGGGATGCGGCTTCTGCGGAAGCCTACATCCAATGCCACAAGGCTGCGGCCTTGCTGCCATTGGATGCGTCGAACACCAGCCTGCTTACCGTGAGCAGTCTGCTATTCGACCTGCGAAAACCTGCCCCCGGCAGCTTTGTCGCAGCTATGGGGGCGTCGTGAAACACGACACCCCATCTTCTTTTTTGCGAAAAAGAAGCAAAAATCGAAAGGACGGTGATCGAGTGGCGATCTATCATTTAGAAGCGAAGGTCATCAGCCGAGGAGCTGGGCGTTCCGCCTGTGCTGCGGCTGCTTATATGAGCTGTTCCCGCATCTATAACGACTATGACGGGATACAGCATGACTACACCAGAAAACAGGGACTTGTCTGGCAGCAGGTTTTCCTGCCAGAGAATGCCCCTCCGGAGTGGCAGGACAGGGAAATTCTCTGGAACGCTGTGGAGGAAGACGAAAAGACGAAGGACAGCCGCCTCGCCCGTGAGTTTGTGGTGGCATTGCCGGTGGAGATGGGTAAGAATCAGTGGCAGGCGCTTCTGTCGGAGTTTGTACAAGAGCAGTTTGTCGCTGACGGAATGTGCGCCGATGTCTGTATCCATGACACGGATGGACACAACCCCCACGCCCACATCATGCTGACCGTGCGCCCGCTGGATGAACACGGGAAGTGGCAGTACAAGACACAGAAGGAATATCTCTGTGTCCGAAATGGTGAGGAACGGGGCTTTACCGCCGCCGAGTTCAAAACGGCTCAGGCCGATGGATGGGAGAAGCAGTATCTCTATAAGCTGGAAAAAGGAAAAAAGAAAATTTATCTGCCGCCCTCCGAAGCGGAGCGCCGCGGGCTGACCCGTGCAGACAAGCACCCCAAAAGTACAAAATACGGACGGCAGAATCCCATCTCTGCACGATGGAACAGTGAAGAACAGCTTGTAGAGTGGCGCAAGGCGTGGGCAGACGTGACCAACAAGTACCTGGCGATTGTTCGGTCTGTTGACAAGGTTGACCACAGAAGCCACGCGGAGCGTGGCCTTGATGAACAGCCTACCATCCATGAGGGCGTGACCGCACGGGCGCTGGAGCGCAAGGGTATCGTTTCAGACCGCTGCGAGCTGAACCGGCAAATCAAGGCGGACAATGCGCTTCTGCGTGAGTTGAAGGCCACAGTCGGGAGACTGACCGATGCTGTTCAGGTGGCCATTCCCGCTGTCGCGGAAGCCCTTGAAACTATCCGAGCGCATATGGTTATGCTGCAATATCATCTGCTTCATGGCCGGGCGGAGATCAAGGATGTGTCAGGCCGCATAGATTGGAATCAGCCGCTCGTTGATGAATACCGGTCTGTGAAAAAGGAGATAAGAGAAAAGCAGGCGCAAAAGAAAGAGCTGCTTACGCAGAAGAAAAATACCAGTATTTTTAACCCAATCCGGCTCCTCCAGCTCAACCAGCAGATAACCACGCTGACGGAAGAAATAGAGGAACTGAAAACCAGACGGGTTCACTTGATGCACGAGGTGGGGTGTCAGAACGAGGCTGAGATGAAAGAAGCGGAAGGCACGCTCTCTCAGATGAACTCTTATGTGACAAAGCTGACCGCCCAGCAGGAGACGCTGACCAGACAGCTTGCAACAGATGAGGCGCAGTACAGGGCGACCGAAGCAAAGGTCGCACTGGAGCAGACGGACGCTTTGCTAAACGCCCGTGTTGTGCTTCGGAGCAGCTTCCGTAATCAAATCCGCTCTAAGTTGCGTGAAGTATTCAGGCAGAAGTTTCAATATGACCGGCTGTCTGCTGCAGAGGGACAAATCGACGCCAAGTTGGGCGAGGACTCCGACCTACTTCAGGAGCGTGTTGCAAGGCTGCGTTATGAGCAGAAAATGGAGCGGAATAGGAATCAGCCGAGTCAGCCAAAGAAGAAAACGAAAAATTACGAACGGTAAATAATAAGCGCCCGTCGGCAGGAAGCAGCATTATTTGCTGCGTTCTGCCAACGGGTTATTTTCATAATATATTTTTTGCCAGTTCCTGAGCCTGCTTTTGGTCAGTTGCCATGCCGGCGTAGTTCATCCCATAAAGCGCGGCGAACCGCTTCATGGTGTATTCACCGGCCTCCAGCATCCACTTTTCCGGAGCCGCTCCTTGGAAAAGAAAGAACAATTTTCTCCCTGACAACTCGCCCTGCTCCACAGGACCATAAAAACGGTCAAGCAAATCACGGACGGAGCCGCAGATATTGTGCCAGTATACGGGAGAGCCGATTACAATGGCCTGAGCCGCTTTCATTCGGGCAAGAACTTCGCCAAACTGGTCATCCGCAAAGCTCTGGCCGTAGCTGTATACCTTGTAATCCGTCAGGTTCAGCGTCTCATACTCTGTTCCGCGCAGAAGTGTTTTTGCCAGCGCCACCGTATTTCCGCTTTTATTGGGGCTTCCGTTGATAAACAGAACTTTATTTGCCATCGCTGTGTTCCTCCCTTATTTCTGAGCGTCCACAGGCGGCACCATGCGGACATAACCCTCCAGCATTGCCGGTGTGCTGGTATAATATCTCACATTCTTATTGAGCGCTGCAATTTCCGTCATTTTCGTATCTGCAAGGCTGTGAGAACAGAAGTCTCCGCAGCATCCGGCTCCAGAAGAAAGGTTCCAATACCGGCCATAGGTATTTTTACGCCATTATTCAAGCTCACATATTTCATCGTGAAGTCCACCTCATTTCATTTGATGATGATTTTAATTTGCTGACAAGATAAGGCAATGCATCCGCTTATCCCGCCTGTTTTATCATTTTGCTGCCGCCAAACACGGGCGATATCGGAACACGCTCCAGCAGTTTGTCCAGCTCCGCGACCTCCTTGTCGGAGAGGTGAACTTCGGCAGCGCCCGCATTTTCTTTCAGACGCTCTGGCTTTCGTGAGCCGGGAATTGGTACTATATAAGGCTTTTTGCAAAGCATCCACGCCATGGAAATCTGTGCCGGCGTTGCCTGATGCTCCTTCGCTGTCTCACGAAGTGCCGCCAAAAACTCCTGATTTTCGTCAATTGCCTCCGGCGAAAACTGTGGCATACAGCTGCGGTAATCATACTTCGGGTCAAACACTGCATTCTTTCCATATTGTCCGGTCAAAAAACCGTTTGCCATAGGGGAGAAGGCGACAAAGCCAATATCCAATTCTTCCAAAACGGGGAACAGCGCCGCGTGATGCCTTGCCATCATGGAATATCGGTTTTGCACCGCTGTTACCGGACAGACAGCATGAGCCCGACGTATATAGCTCTCGTTCGCCTCAGAGATGCCCCAGTGCAGAATTTTTCCTTCTTTTATCAGCTCCGCCATAACCTCCGCCACGATTTCCGGCTCCACCGCGGGGTCAATCCTGTGCTGAAAGTACAGGTCAATATGGTCGGTGCGCAGTCTTTTCAGAGAGCCTTCCACGGACGAGCGTATTATTTCCGGTCGTGCGTCGGGTATCAGAGGCTTATTGACCTGCGGACTACTATAATCAAAGCGGATTCCAAACTTGCTTGCAATCTTAACATGGTTTCGGATAGGCTGCAAGGCTTCTCCCACAACCTGTTCGTTTGCGTTCGGACTGTCCGATGTGCCATAAATCTCCGCCGTATCGAAAAACGTGTAGCCAAGCTCGTAGGCATAACGGAGCGTTTGGATAGTTTCTTGTTCTGCTGTCGGTGCGCCGTAGGCATGGGAGAAGCCCATGCAGCCGAGCCCTATTGCGGACACCTCAAGTTTGTTCCCTAGCATTCGTTTGTTCATTGCGTTTCCTTCGCTCCTTCGTAGGTTCGCTCCGTTAGGACGTTAGCTCGGAACTATCCGCCGTGAGCTGTGCATATTCCTCATCGGAAATGCGGTCGAACCACTCCAGGCCCGTCAATTCAGGGTTTGTATTGATAGCGATATGCGCAAATTCGGTATCCGCGCTGCCGCCGTGCCAGTGCTTGACGCCGGGCGGGCAGAACGCCACATCACCGGGATACATTACCTGCACTGGTTCGCCCTCGATTTGATGATAGCCAATTCCGTCCGTGGCAATTAAAATCTGTCCGCCCTCATGGGTATGCCAGTTGTTGATGACCCCTTCGTCAAATACCACATAATGCAGAGCGGGTGCGTCGGCCGCATTGCCTTCTTCCAAGATTGAGGATACATAAGCGAGCCCGCTGAATGTATCAAAGGATACGGCCTCTGCTGCACGCTGGAACATAAATTCGTTGTCGTCTGTAACTGTGCGGCCTGCGTATTCCTCTGCAATCAGATTTTCGTATTCCTCGTCAGTTACCGGCTCTTCCGGCGCCGCATCCTCAGACGGGACGTAATCTGAATCCCAAATTACAATCTGGGAGAACCAGCTGTCCGGCGCGGCGCCGTGCCAATGCCTGACGCCCTCGGCGCATTCAATCACATCACCCTCGCGGATAATTTGGGCGGGCTGTCCTTCTTCCTGATAATAACCGACGCCGCCGGTGACCAAGATTACCATGCCGCCGTGGCTGTGCCATTTGCTCCGCGCACCCGGCGCAAATGTCACATTGTTTGTAGACGGAAAATTGTAAGTATTGTCGTTCGTAATCAGGGAATTGATGTACACAGCACCAGTGAATGAGTCAGAGTCGATTCTTGTTCCAAGCGGAAAGGTCAGCGCACTGCGTCCGTCGTCAACAAGCGGGTCACCGTAATCCGGCACCAGAATAGTGAGCAGCTCCTTGTCGTGGTGATAGACAAGCTCAGACTGGGTATCCAGCAGCATTGTGGCTCCGCTTTCTCTGGTATACGGCGCCCATGTTGGCAGTCCCTCGGCGCTCGGCGTTCCCGTCTTTGCAAAGTTTATCCATGCCTGACTAATTTGATTGGCCAGTGCAATTTCCTCCTCGCTGCCGTCCGCGCGATTGAACACAAAGGGAATTTCCGCGCCATGATAGGAATTGCCGTAGGTAAAGACATAGGAATAAACGGGAGCGGCGTTCTGGTCTGCCTTATGGGCTGTGATTTTCAGAATCGGCAGGCGAATGAGGGTAGTATCAATCTGCTCCGCAGTCAGACCTTCTTTTTGCGGATAGGCAGACTGAATCGCATTTGTCAACTCCTCTGTCTCTTCGATGGGGTCAGAGGTAAAATAGCCTGTCCATTCGTTCAGGTTGCTGCCTATCAGAAGCGGAATATCCGCACCAGAGGCGGCGAATGAGTCCTCTGTCACAGGGTTCGTGGGCAGAAAGTCCCCGTCTACTACCGGTTCCCAGTCCATAGAATATGCGTCCCCCAGCGCTGCCGGAATTTGCAGCTCCTCGCCGGTCTGACTGAGTGCAAGCGTGGCTGCGGACTGAAGTTCTTCAACAGAAACATTTTGGATTTCTTCTATATTGTCTGCGGTAATACCGAGATTGCTCAGAATATTTTCCGTCAGACGGGTGCTGGATTCCTGCGTGTTGAAGCTGACACCCATTGTTTCCGTAGCGCCGCTCTGCACAATTCCCTTGTGGAACAAGCCCTCCGCGTAGGGAGACGACATGAGTGCGAGGATTTTTGCTCCGCCGCCGGACTGCCCGAAAAGAGTGACATTATCGGGGTCACCGCCAAATGCTTCGATATTATCCTGAATCCATTCCAATGCCGCCACGATATCAGTAATACCGACATTAGCGGAGTACTGATATTTTTCACCGTATGCGGACAAATCCAGATGACCGAATACATTCAGACGATGATTGACGGAAACGACCACAACATCCCCGCTGCGGCTCAAAGCCTCGCCGTCATACGATTCATCATTGGCGGTGCCTGTAGAAAATCCGCCGCCATGCAGCCATACCATGACGGGGCGCTTTTCTCCGTCTTCCACACCGGGTGTCCAGATGTTCAGGTTTTGGCAGTTGTTATCTGTGCCGGTCTGGTCGCTCGCTGCACCTACGCCGGAAATGGAGCCCTGCGGCGACATTGCGCCGTAGCTGTCCGCCACAAAAATTCCGTCCCACGGCTCCACTTCACCCGCTGGCACAAAACGTTCCGTTGCCTGCGCATAAGGGACGCCCAAATAGCGAAGAATACCGTCCTGATTCGTACCCTGCACCATGCCGGCTGTTGTTTGGACAACTCCGTCTGCCTCAGTTTCAGAAATCGCGGTGGTATCCGGCGCTTGGCTCTGCACCGCGTCCTGTTCCTGCTGCCCGCAGGCAGCCATCATAAGCACCAAAACTGCTGCCAGTGTAATGGATAAAAGTTTCTTTTTCATATAATATTTGCTCCTTTTCTTGCTTTTTATTTGTCTATACTTAGAACATTTAGCCATTCGGTCACTTCTATCTCGTCTGCGCTGGAGCGAAACCGCTGCCCTTCCTGCCAGTCGCCGCTGCCGGCCAGCTCTGCCAGCAACTCGCCGCTCTGTCCGATGCCGGAGCTTGACGATGTGCAGAAGGGAATCACGGTTTTGCCGGTAAAGTCATTGGCTGTCACAAAACTGTCCACCGGCCATGCGGCAATACCCCACCAAATGGGATAACCGATAAAGACGGTATCATAGGCGTCCCAGTTTTCAACCGTATCGGCAACAAGTTCAATATCTCTAAGGCTTATGTCGTCATGTTCCAAATTCACTCTGCTGCCGTCTGTCATCCAATCCAAATCGTCGTCCGTATAGGGCTCCACTGGAACCAGTTCAAAGATATCCGCACTCAACGCACCCGCGATTATCTCCGCCACAGCCTCCGTATTGCCGCTTGCTGAAAAATAGACCACCAGAATGCTGTCGGCGTCCTCGTCGTCTGTCGAATCCTGCTCCGTGTCCTGTGCCGCCGCTATATAATTATTATAATTATAAAGAATCATGGCGACCTGCGCTCTGGTTGCGCTGGCCTGCGGCTCAAAATAATTGCCGCCGGTGCCGCTCATAATGCCGGCCTCTCTCGCCCAGTCCACCGCGTCGGCAGCGTAGGCAGAAATAGAGCCCTCGTCCTCGTAGCTCTCACTCCGGTCAGCGGCGGGACTTCCCGCGTACCGCCACAGAATGGTTGCTATCTGCTCGCGGCTTACCGCATCATCAGCCCCAAAAAGTCCGTCGCCGTAGCCATTCATCACACCGCTTTCCGCGGCCCACGCGACTGCGTCGGCATAGTATGCATCCTCCGGCACGTCCGTAAACGCTGCCCGTTCTGAAACCTGCGGATTGCTCGAAGCGCGGTATAGAATGGCGGCGAGCATCGCCCTGCTGGTTACCTCATCAGGAGAAAAAGCCGCGTCTCCCGTGCCGTTCACCAGTCCGCTGTCGTATACATACTCCACGGCCTCCGCATACCATGCATCATCGGCCACATCAGCAAAGCCGGATTCGACAGCAAAAGCGGATACGCTCATGGACGCCGTCATGGCAGCTGCCAATACAGCGGAAATCAACTTTTTTGATATTTTCATTATAAATCCCCCTAATCTACGTTTTCTGTAATCCAGTTTTCAATGTGCGCGGCAATCACGTCGTTATTCAAATCTTGGAACATGAAGTGGTCATTGCCGTAGATGCCTTCATCGGGCAGGCGGACAACCGTGCTGTTTCCGCCTGCTGCATTGTACGCCTCGGTAAAGCTGTCGGCGGTTGACGCCATATATGACCACATCATTGCGGCAGGTACATCCGTGTATTCTTCACCAATATAGTCCCCGTAGTAGAAAGTAATGGGAATATCCTGCTCCAGCAGAGCATTGTACACGTCACTGTCAACAGCAGCCGCTGAGCCCGGTTCAATGGCGATGATTGCGGCAACATGGTCTGTATACAGCACTGTTTCCCAGCCGGGCGTTCCGCCCTGAGAGTGCGTGACAAGTATCGAGTCCTGTCCCGTCCGTTCATATATTTCGTCAATGGTCGCGGCAACGGCCTGTGCCACCACTGTCGTATCAATGTTCTGGTCGCCGTTTGCCGAATCCATTCCGGTATCCGGCGTCATCTGGCGGAAGAATTGGTCGAGCGCGTCCTCGCCCTGCGGGAACTGAGAACCTTCGTTGTAGGTGAAATCCCCGTCAATATATGTGCCGATTCTGAACTGTGTATACCAAGTCTGGTCGGCCGTCTCCGTACTTATAGTTCCGGCCACCGAGGTTTGACCGGCTTCACCGCGGCGCGGCTGGTCTACGAGATATACGCTGTGTCCGTACCGCAGGAATATATCCGACCAGCCCTCACGCCCGTCAGGCGTCGTCATCCAGCCCATGCGGGACTGTCCGTAGCCATGCAGAAAGACCATAGGCAGGCCCGTTTCAGTTTCTGGTATCTGGTAAAATACATTGGCATGGTCCACATGGGAGGTCGAGCCCTCTCGTGAGGTGTAATAATTGGATACGTCAAACGTACCCTCTGATGTCAGCACCGTGCCTCCCGCAGAAAACATTCCCTGTTCTGCAATCACAAGACTGCCGCTTGCCGCCTGTGCGTCATCTGACGCTTCCTGCTGTCCGACTTCCGGTACTTCAGTCTGTTGAACGGCTTCTGTGGTTTCCGATTGTTGTGCGTTTTGCGCCTCCGCGCCGCACCCCGCCAAGCTAAACACAAGCAAGGCGGCTGTAAAAAATGCTGCAAATCTTTTCATGTTTATTCCTCCTTAATAGCATTCTTTGAATATTTCCAAAATTTCTTCGTGGGTCATTTGCTTAAAGGCTCCCGTTACGCAGTTGCAGGAATCCGCTATGGCTTTCAAATCAGTCTGGTCGCTTACGCCCAGCTCACGCAGTGTAGTCGGCAGGCCGATTTCACAAATGAAGTCTGCCAAAGCCCCTATCCCGTCCTTTGCCAGCTCATCCGTTGTTTTTCCATCCGAAGTTATTCCCCAGACTTCTTTGGCAAAGCGCTCAAATTTCTCTAATCCGCTGCGGTAAATATGGTGATAGTAGACGGGGTGCAGCACCGCCAGACCCGCTCCGTGGTTGCAGTTGGTGTAAGCGCCAAGCTGATGCTCCATCTGGTGGCACTCAAAATCCGTGACCTTGCCGATTTTCAGGATACCGTTTTCCGCCATTGAGGATGCCCATGCAAGCTCGCTACGCGCCTCCATGTTTTGCGCGTCCTTCAGAAGAACACGGATGTTGCGAATTACGAGCCGCATAATGGCCTCGTTTATTTCGTCGGACAGGTTGCCGGAGCCCGGCCTTCCGAAATACGTTTCCATGCAGTGGCTCAACGTATCGAACGCACCTGACAGCACCTGCTTCATCGGCAAAGACAGGGCATAGGACGGGTCAATCATAGCGACTTCGGCCTGCGCGCCGAGCATTCCGGCCTTTAGCTTCTTTTCCTCGTTGGTAATCACTGCGCCATTGTTCATCTCTGCTCCGGTGCCGGATGCCGTGACAATGGCAATCAGGGGAATAAACTCGCTGGGGTACGTATGGCAGTCAAACTCCATGCTCCAGAGGTCGCGCTCCGTCTTCGCCTGCGCAGATATAATTTTACAGCAGTCAATGACAGAGCCGCCGCCCACCGCCAGAATCAGGTCGATTTTATGCTCTCTGGCCAGCGCCGCGCCCTCCTGCACCTTTGCGTAAGTAGGGTTTGACATGATGCCGGAAAAGTCCGTAACGGTTTTTCCGGCTTCATTCAGATAACCCATTATCTCATCATAAACGCCGTTTTTCTTCACGGAGCCTCCGCCATAGGCCAGCAGGACATTGTTTCCGTAGCCTTTCAGCAGGCTGACCAAATATTCCTTTGCACAGCCCTTGCCGAAATAGACTCTGGTTTTGTTTTCATAAATAAAATTATTCATAAGCAGTTTCCTCCGTTCTCGGATGATATAAGTGTAGCAAAAACGAGGCTTCCGCAGAAGTCTCGCTTTGTTCATCAGTATATACTTAAAGGTTATAGCTCATTTTTCTTCTGCCGCTGCTTCTCTTGCTGCTGAGAGGAAGCGTTTAACCGTATTTGAAGGAGCGGGAGCGTGTAAAATTCCGTAAGGAATACTGTGCTCCCATTCCACGGGAATCATTTTAAGCAGTGGGTGAACATTTTCCCAGCCCTTGATAGACAACAGTATGTAGTTCCCGTTCTCACAGCGGTTAAAGGCGCCCACATCGTAAAAATCAAAATCCACGATTTGTATCTGACTGTGATTTCTCCAAATTTCATCTCGCAGCGCGTCCACATAATGGCTCCACCCTCTGTGCATCAACATCAACTTTTCTCCATACAAATCTTCTATGCGTAGCTTGTCCTTAGCCGCAAGCGGATGGTGGATTGACACCGCACAGCAAAACGGCTCGCGAAACAGTTCTGTTCCTGCGCATTCCCGCAGATTCAACATGGTATCGTCAAAAATGCCTGCCACGATGTCTATGTTTTGCCCCAGATTCGCCAATATTTCTTTGGCGTTTTCCGGCGTGTTTTCAAACGGAATGACCTGAAATTTTATGTCAGGGCAGCGCTTTTGAATTTCCGGCCAGAACTGCATCAGAATTTGTACAGGGGTTGTTGGGGACGAACCCAGTCGAATAACATTTATATCCTCTTGCATTGCATTTTTAGCACGTGTTACAGAGTCCTTGCAATACTGGATAATATATTTGCTGTCCCTATATAATGACTTGCCTGCTTTCGTCAGGGCAAGCCCCCTGTGCGTCCGCTCAAAGAGCTTGACATTTAGTGAGCTTTCAAGAAGATTTATCTGTTTAATCACTGCTGTTGGTGTAATATAGGATTCTTCTGCTGCCTTATTGAAGCTCCCTGCGTCCGCCACACGAACAAAGGTTTCAAGCTGTGGATTATACATGAACATCTTCCTTGCTTTTATTCCTATACAGTATCATAGAATTCTTCATCTGTCCGTAGCAATAGTTCTCCATGCTGCTGATTGGGTCAAATGCTCCGTCCAAAAGGCTCCAGCAAAATACAATTCCATAATATTGCGCTGCAATGCATGCTGCGAGATTGTCTACAGGCGTTTCTTTTACAAGCTCTCCATTGCTTACCGCCTGTTCCAGAATATCCTTCACAACGCTCAAGTCATAGAGCAGCTTGTTTTTCCCATCCTCATTTTCCGGTTCAACCACATTTTTAATCCACTGCTGAGAGATTTTTACACTGCTTTCTACGATATATTTCATCGAATCACGCAGGAAGGAAGCAAGCCGGTCGCATACGTCTCCCGGAACCTCCATCGACTTTTTCTGCATTTCCAGAAAATTAGACTTGGCAATCTCGCCAACCACATCTTCCTTTCGTTTGAAATAAGTATAAAAGCTTCCCTTGGCCACACCGGCTTCTGCGGCAATTTCGTCAATCGTCACATTTTCAAATCCTTGTTCCTTAATCAAATTTTCTGCCGCTGCAATAATCTTTAGCCTTGTCTGCATAGCAGCAATCTGTCGCTTGCCCATAATCCAGACCTCCTTTTGATGAAATTATTATATCAGGTCACTGACTTAAAGTCAATGACTAAAAAACGATTTGCTACTTTTTAAGGCATCGTTTTTCTGTAAAATTGAGGGAGGATATAACATGTGCCATTTAAGTATTTCAAAATCTCGGTGAAAACACCCTTGACAAATCACATCTCAACGCGAGCTTTTAACCAAGTACGCAAAAGAACAAGGATACACGAATCTAAAAATTCTAATTGATGACGGCTATGCTGGCACTAACTTCCAACGGCCGGGTGTTCAAGAGGGCTTCGAGCTGGTGAAGCAGGGGCTTGTTGGATGCTGGATTGTCAAAGACCTTTCCAGATTCGGCAGAGATTACCTGACTGTTGGGCAGTATACGGACATCATTTTCCCAAGTTATGATGTGCGCTTTATTGCAGTCAACGATGGCGTGGACAGTGAACACGGCGACACAGACGGCTTTTCCGCAATCAGGAACTTATTTAACGAATGGTATCCGCGAGACACGAGCAAGAAGGTTCGCACAGTCTTCGGCAGCGCGGGACAAGCGGCAAGCATCTCGGCTCCCCGCCTTATGGCTACAAGGAGAACCCAGAAAAACGCGGATATTGGCTCGTGGACGAAGAGGCAGCAAAAGTCGTAAAAAGGATTTTTGACCTTTGTATTGCGGGGTGTGGGCCCAGTAAAATTGCTCGAATGCTGGAGGCGGAAAGTGTGCTGACTACAAGGGCATACAACGCTCAACAAAAAGGTAAGCCGCTGTCGGATAATCCATACCGTTGGAATGAAAACTCCGTAGCCGGAATCTTGGAGCGAATGGAATATAACGGCTGCACCTGCAATTTCAAGACCTACTCTAAGTCTTACAAGCTGAAAAAGCGAATCCCCAACAGCGAGGAAGATATGGTTATCATACCCGACACGCAGGAGGCTATCGTGAGCAGGGAACAGTGGAACAGGGTGCAGGAGCTGCGGAAAAATAAACGGCGTCCAACAAAAGCCGAACGGCAGGGATTGTTTTCGGGGCTGCTGTTTTGTTCAGATTGCGGGAGCAAGCTGCATTTTGCTACCTGCAAAAGTTTCGACGGCAAACAAGACCACTACGTTTGCGCCAATTACAAAAGCAATCGAGGAAGCTGCTCGGCCCACTATATCCGCGAAGAAGTTCTGCAAGAGTTGGTGCTGGAACGTATCCGTGCAGTCAACAAATATATCCGGCGAGACGTGGAAGGCTTTGAGGAAGAATGGCTGCAATGCCGCAGGGACGACCATGAGAAAAGCATTCAGGAGGACAGAAAACGGCTGGAGCAGTCGAAGAAACGCCTCACTGACTTGGATGTGATTATCTCCCGCCTTTATGAGGATTCTGTACTTGGAAACTTGAGCGTGGAACGGTATAAGAAAATGTCTGCCGATTATGAGGCAGAGCAGAAACGGTTAAAGCTCGAAATAAAAACCGCAGAAGAATGGGTCGAACAGCAAGAAAAAAAGAACGACAACGCTGACGCTTTTATTCGCCTGATACAGAAATATGTGGACGTGCCGGAGCTGACACAGACGATTGTGAATGAGTATATCCGAAAAATCGTGGTGTACGCTCCCGACAAGTCCAGCGGCAAACGCCGGCAAAAGATTAAAATCTTTTTCAATTTCGTGGACGACGTCAGCATTCCAGCGCTGGCCGACCCAATCATCGCAAAACAGACCTATACACGCAGAAAGACGGCATGATTTCTGTGTCACACCGTCTTTCGCGGGAATAGTTACTTATTACTGTTAGCCCCCTTAATCGGGGGCTTATTTTTATGCTATATCTTGTGGTGTCGGAGCGGGTGCTATGCAACATTGTGTGATTGGAGCGGGCTCCATGATAGTTTGCAGGTACGGAGCGGAACGGGCTTGCCGACAAACCTTTAGTCAATTCAATAAGGTAGCCCCCCAGGTCGCTAACGCTCCCTGCGGCTACGCCGCGCCCCCAGTGCGCATGGGGCTTGGTCGCTCCGCGCTCTGCGCTCCGGCTCCCGCGCCGGTCTCTGGCGGCCGCGCCTCCGCTTGCGCCGTCTCCGCTCCGCTCCGTTCGTCGGCGCTCCGGCCTTTTAATTGCGCGGGGGGTTGTGCGGCCGCCGTCGAGTTTGGTTGGCGGGACAAGCCCGCCATTTGAAGCAGGCCAGCGCAAGCGCTGTCCTGCACCGCGCCCCCGCCTGCGGCAGTTGGCGCGGGGTCGCAAGCCGGCCGCCTCGGCTCTGCCTGACGGCTTGATTTGTTATGCCTTTGCAAGATAGAACGCCTGCTTCTCCACGCTATTTGCGCTTTTCGTGAATAGCGTGGAGATTTTCTTGCGGTTATGCGGTGCTGCCTTTATTATCTATAAATAAATACAAATAGAAGTGCTAACGCAATGTGTTTGTTGCGGAAGCCTGACTTTATCAAGGTACGCTGGATTTGCTATTTCTTAAAAATAAAAAGTTCTGCAATAGGAAGATACATACTTAAAGAGCCAGCCTCTGCCATAGCCCTTCAAATGCAATTATTGTTCCTCTATAATTTGGCTTATCAGCCATTACAAATAGCGTAAAAAAGCCAATTGCAAAGATAAAGCAAATTAAAGATAAAATTGCTAATAGCCCATGAGACACTTTAAAAATATACTCCGACGAACAATGGCGCAAGGGTTAAAACCAAAAAACCTATTACTGAACCAATAGCCATGTATATTTGCAGAAAGAGTTTCAAGGCTTTTGGCTTCTCCAACCGGGAAAATACCAGAAAGAATACAACCGCCTAAGGCATAAATTATAATGGTGGAAAAAAGTACAATTTATTATCATAATCTCCCCTAAAATGGTCTAATTCTTAGCTCATAAATTCATATTTTTATATTAACATGAAAAATATACGCAAATTTAGGGGGATTGCCAAATCACTTTATCGGATTACGAGATAATAAGAAAGGCTGTCATTCATATTAAGGCATTATCATTACGTCAAACTATTACCGCCCATGCCAAAAAACGGCACGGGCGGTAATTCGCATAAAAATGGACGGTGTGCGGATACTATGCGTGTAAAAACAAGAAAAACAGGAGGGACATATATGAAAGCGACTGGAATTGTGAGACGCATAGATGATTAGGTTATAATAGAGGCAAGTCAGAAAGTCTTGAAAACACACGGTGTTTCGCTGATTTTGTCCAACTTCACGAGCTGAGTGATACAAGCTGGAAGACTGCGATGAGCTGCCATCGCAACGCTGAAAGGAGGAAGCAGCAACTAAGTTCATACAACGGGATGCCCCGTCATTGCACTGCGCATAGCAGAACAATGACGGGGCTTTTTCTATTTCTATCAGAATTGGAGGTTTGCAAGATGCACCGTAAAAGACTTACCGTGACCGTGGCATTTGAGGCGATGATGAAAGAAACGCCGTATGCCAAGTATGACAGTGGCTACGACGGCATCCTCCCTAAGTGCCGGACTTGCCGCTTCCATCGTCCCCATTGGAAATATCAATCCTGCGTTTTTGAGAAATGTCCTTACTCATCCAACGGGGGTTCCACCCGTCGCAGCGATACAAAGGAGAGCTGATCACATGGCTGTTTACCGCGTAAACAAAAACCGTGGGTACACCGTCATGGCAAACTATCATCTGAGGGACAAACGGCTTTCCCTCAAGTCTGTGGGACTGTTCTCAAAAATGCTCTCATTCAGCGACGGTTGGAAGTTCTCCACTCGCGGTCTCGCCGCCGTCTGCAAGGAAGGACCCGACGCGATCCTCTCAGCTCTCCGTGAGCTTGAGAAATACGGGTATCTCGTCCGGCATCGGAACCGGGATGAAAAAGGCAGAATGGGCAGCATGATTTATGAGATTTACGAAGAACCTCAAACGGATTTGCCAGACACGAACAATCCACACATGGAAAAGCCCGATGTGGATAGTCCAGACATGAATGCCCTTCCGACATCCGGAACATTCGTGCATATATGCTCACGGTACTTTACAATGCGTCCCTGACGATGGATAACTACTATTCGGCTCTTGTAAATCATGACCTCTACGGTGAAGGCAGAAAACCTTAATCGGTCACGAAATATATTTAACCGGAAGGAGGTATCAAGCATGACCATTATATATCTTCGGGGTGTGCCTCCTTAGTTTCGGTTCTCCCCGCTATTTCCAAGAAAGGAGGTTCCCATGCAGGATGAAGTAAACACCAAAGTTGTTGCTATCGCTATCAAGGGTGGAAAGATCACCGGAGAAGTTCTGGATAAAGCTCTTAAGAAGTTCATTGAGGAAATTGAGAAGGCCCAAAAAACTGCCTCTCAGCCAAAGACTTATCGGGGCAAGCAGTCAATCAAGCATCTGGTTGAGCAGAATGCCACCATCAGCAACATCGAAATGACAGACGGAAATATAAAGTCTTTTGAGCGTACTGCCAAGAAATACGGGATTGACTATGCTCTCAAGAAAGACACCTATGAGCAGCCTCCGCGTTATCTCGTATTTTTCAAGGGGCGTGATGTGGATGTTATGACTCAGGCGTTCAAAGAGTTTTCCGCAAAATCTGTCAAGCAGAAAGACAAGCCTTCACTGCGCCAGAAGCTCTCCCGTCATCAGGAGCAGTCCAAAAAGCAGCATCATGAAAAGGTTAAGGTCAAAAGCAAGGATCGAGGCGTAGATCTATGACAAGGAAAATTGACATCAAGCGTCTCATCCTTCTAAATCTCCCGTATATGTTCGCGTTTTATTTCGTGAATAAAATCTCCACGGTTTTCCGATTGGCACCCGGCACCGAGATGATTGATAAGCTTACCGGAGGTTTTGCTAACTTTGGTTCAGCTTTCGTAAATCCGCTGCCGAGCTTAAATCCGCTTGACTTGCTCATTGGTGTCACAGCAGGAGCCTTGCTCAAGCTTGCAGTCTACATGAAAGGCAAAAACCGAAAGAAGTTCCGTCAGGGCGAGGAATACGGATCTGCCCGTTGGGGCAAGCCGGAGGACATCAAGCCTTATGTTGACCCTGTGTTCTCTCAAAATGTAATACTCACTCAGACGGAAGCACTTACAATGAATAGTCGTCCGTCACAGCCTAAGTATGCCAGAAACAAGAACATTCTTGTTATCGGCGGCTCTGGCTCTGGTAAAACACGCTTCTTTGTAAAGCCCAACCTCATGCAGATGCACAGCAGCTATGTTGTCACCGATCCGAAAGGAACAGTACTGGTAGAGTGCGGCAGGATGCTTGAGAAAAACGGCTACGTCATTAAGTCCCTGAATACCATCAACTTCCAAAAATCGATGCACTACAACCCCTTTGCCTACATCCGCAGCGAAAAAGACATCCTCAAGCTCGTCAATACAATCATCGTCAATACGAAGGGAGATGGCGATAAATCCGGCGAGGACTTTTGGGTGAAGGCAGAAAAGCTCTACTACACAGCTCTTATCGGATATATCTGGTACGAAGCACCGGAACACGAGAAAAACTTTACTACTCTGCTCGAAATGATCAATGCTTCAGAAGCCAGAGAGGATGACGAGACCTTCAAGAATCCCGTTGACCTCATGTTTGATGAGTTGGAAAGCCGTTCGCCTTATCACTTTGCGGTCAAACAATACCGGAAATATAAACTTGCGGCTGGGGGGAGTAGCTTCGATAATCACATAACACATTTGAGCTAACTTTGGCAAGCGGGGCATTTGTGGCCACAAATGCAAAAAACGAGGAATTTCCGGCTAAGCGGAAGCTCCTCGTTTTGCTTGTTGGTGGCCATGCCCCAAACCCCTGTGAACAGCATTTTCATGCCGGCTGCGCGTCGTGCCGGTGCTGGTTTTCTTATGCTCACAAATCATTTTCACATTGCAAGTGAATAAAAAGTGAATTTTCACTCCGAGGTATTGAAAATAGTGAAAATTTGAGTATAATTATATTCAAGGAAATCGGAGGTGCGATATATGCAATATGAAAGTGAGCGCATTGAATTTAAATCTCAGGTGACTGAAGACATTTACAAGGAAGTCATCGCCTTTGCAAATACCGATGGCGGCATTATCTACATTGGCGTTGATGATAAAGGGAACTTTACCGGAATCGACAATGTAGACGAAACTTATACTCGTTTGACCAACGGTATTCGTGATGCAATCGCTCCGGATGTGACTATGTTCGTGCGTTATGTTCTCCAAGAAAATAACACCATACAAATCGAAATTGGTGAAGGCAGCTACAAGCCATATTATCTGAAATCCAAGGGAATAAGGCCGAGCGGGGTATATGTTCGCCAAGGCGCTTCCAGCGTGCAGGCATCTCTCAATCAGATTAGGAAAATGATTAAAGACTCCGACGGAGATATTTTTGAAGAAATGCGTACAGCCGTGCAGGAGTTGTCCTTTGATGAGGCACAGCGTACTTTCAAGCGATATAAGGTTGACTTCTCAGAGGAAAAATATATCGCACTCGGTCTGCGAAACATTCATGACAATCAGTACACCAATCTGGCAATGATTTTGTCCGATGACTGCAAGCACACTACTAAAATTGCCGTGTTTGGCGATGACGCAAATATCACCTTCAAGGACGCGAAAGAGTTTGGCGGCTCTATTTTCAAGCAGTTGGACGATAGTTATGCCTATTTGTCACTTTGCAACCGCACTTTCGCTACATTCAAGGGCTTGGAGCGGGTGGAACAGTGCGATTACCCTGCGGAAGCCCTGCGGGAAGCATTACTGAATGCACTTGTACATCGTGATTATAGCTACAGCGGAAGCATTATTATCAACGTCAACAATTCCTGCATAGAGTTTATTTCCATTGGCGGCTTGCTGCCCGGTCTTTCAATAGATGATATTCGCAGCGGAATTTCTCAGCCCCGCAACCGTAAATTGGCAGAAATTTTCCATAGGCTAAAATTGATTGAATCATACGGAACAGGAATTCGCAAAATTTATGCGCTCTATAAGAATTGCGCTGCGCAGCCACGCATTGAAGTGACCTCCAACACATTTAAACTGGTGCTGCCAAACATGAACACCGTTGCCGCTGCTGTTGAAAAGGAAGCCAGCACCGTTGAAAAAACGTCCGTGGCTATCACTCCGCAAATGAAAACAGTACTGGATTATCTTGCCGAGTATGGCGAAATGACTGATGCGGATTTGCAGGAATTGCTGAACATCAAAAAGACAAGGGCATATCTTCTGGCCCGCCAGATGAGCGATAACGGACTGATTGATATTGTCGGCAGAGGAGCCGCGAAGAAATATAGGCTGTCAAAAACGAGTTAATCCCGCTCCATATGTATTACCACCCTTGCCTTTTGGCTAAATCAAGCACGCCGAAGCAGAATTTTTCCCATGGTTTCCATGTTGTCTGTGACGGGTCGCCCTCGCGGATGCGCATGGTGCGGCGGATTTCCTTGGGGATTACTACGCGCCCGAGGTCATCTGCTTATGTCAAGTAGGTGCAAAAAAATTTTCGTCAGCTTCAAAAAACGTGATATTTCAAGGGTTTTCGGCTTCTTGAAGCGATCACAATGCGCCTTCGAGCTTTCGATAGGTTATGTTATTTTAGGGACAAAATTCGACAGCCTATGTAAAAACGATGCCTGAGTCATTAGCCGACTCCGACATTGTTTTCGGTGTCAGTTTCTAAATCGTCGAACTTCCAGATGATCTCGATTGTCTGAGAATCAAAAACCAAAATCTTTTCTACTGCATCATACAGATGCTCTCGAAGCTGTGCTTTGGATAAGCCGGACATCTGGCTGACCATTTTCTGCTGCTCTGCGGCAGCGACTTTCTTTTGATGACTTTCTTCCAACTGAGACGCACACGCTTCAAGTTGCTCTTTCAGGGCAGCTTGTTTTGTTGTCAGCTTATCCTTGGAAATGAGGTAATCTTCGGCAGTCATCTTGCCTTCGCGGTATTCCTCATAGTGCGTGAATTTCTCTCTTCCGAGAGCGTCATACTGTGCCTTGAGCATAGCAAGCTGGAACTCTATGTCCTCACTCTTTTTCCGAGCCGCACAGCTTCGCTCTTTGGCTTCTACTCTGGTGACTTGTATTTGCTGCTTGAGAGCTTCAAGGACAACTTCTTCAAGTGCTGATTTCCTCCAATATACTTTCTCGCAAGGGCTTCCGTCGTGATAACGATGATAGCGGCAAGCGAAAACTGTGCCGTTGGCTTTTTCGAGTTTCCCTCCGCAGTGACCGCAGAAGTACACTCGGTCTGATTGATCATGTGTTGATCTGGAGGTCTTGCGTCTCCTTTGAATCGCGTTCATTGCTGCATCATATTCATCCTGAGTGACGATAGCCTGATGAGCATTTTCTTTGAGATACCATTCCTCCTTCGGGACGCGCCGCTGATTCTTATCTCTGATAAACCGGCTCTCTCTGATATGGTTGACCATCGTACCGGTGTACTTGATGTTATTGATGAGGTTATGGATCGCATTGTGCGTCCACTGGGGCTTTGAAGTCGAAGTTCTTTTACAGGCATTCTTCTGCTGTGCCGGTGTAGGAACGCCTTCCATATTCAGAGCCTTTGCAATGGCTGTACAAGACTTGCCCGCGATGACATCCATGAAGATCCTACGGACAACCGGAGCTGTCTCTTCGTCGATGACGAGCTGATGCTTTGCGCCGGGTTTAACCTTGTAGCCATACGGAACGCAACTGATAAACTTGCAATCACGCTGCATCACATCCATAGCAGACTTCACCTTTTTCGAGAGGTCTTTGCTGTAATAATCATAGACCAAGTTCTTGAAGGCGATGCCCATGCCGATAGTCTTGCCCTTGTGCTTCTCACTGTCATAGTGGTCATTGATAGACTTAAAGCGGATGCCGAGGAACGGAAAGATATGCTCTAAATAGTCACCGACTTCAAGGTAGTCTCTACCGAAACGGGAGAGGTCCTTGACTACGATACAACTGATCTCACCCTTTCTGGCAAGCTCGATCATGCGCATAAAATCAGGACGGTCAAAGTTTGTACCGGAGAAACCGTCATCACAAAATTCAAGACGCGGAAGGTCACAGAGAAACGGGGTTTCATCCAGATTCCGATTGATAAGCAAGCGCTGAGAAGCGATGCTGTTGCTGACATCCTTAATCTTGTTGGTACGCTTGTCTACATCCTCGAGAGACAAACGGAGATAAATAGCAACTTGCTGTTTCATTATGCCGCGACCTCCTTCCTGAGTCGTTCGTTTGTAGCCATCAGGGATGCAAATTCATCCATATAGCTCAGTCTGATGTCGAGAGTGCCGTCTTCATGGAGCTTTATTGATTCTACGAAAGCCTCTACCATATCAGCGGAGATTTCCGTTGCATCATGAAAACGCTGCACCATGAACTTCCATTTCATTTCACCGGTAAGCTGTTCCTCAGTCTCTATCTTAGCGGACTGCAATTCAGCCAACTTCAACTCAAGAGCAGCGATGTCGGAAGTAATGATCTCCTTGTGATGACCATATTCATCCTGAGAGAGAAAGCCCGCCTTGAGGTCCACATAGAGATCGCTCAAAAGAGACCGCTTTTTCTCAAGCTGCTGCTTGATCGCCGTTGTTTCCTGCTGATTGCCGCTTTGCTTGAGCTTAGAACGCTTCATTGCCAGGAGTCGACGCAAGTTCTGTTCCATATCCATGAAAACTTCCATTTGAGACTTGATAAATGCGAAAACAGCCTCATCCAAATCCTCTTTTTTCATTTTCACATCAGAGCAGCCGTTAGCGCCATGTTCTGCAAAGGTGGGACATTTGAAAGTGAAGTATGCTTTTGTTTTCTCGTGGTTAATGGAGCGTGTGAGTTTCATGATGCGCTCGCACTCAGCACAAATGAACTTTTTGCCGTAGATGTTCTGTGCTTTAGGAAGGTAGTCATATTTGCCGGAGTTGGCTTTGGTGGTTTCCATCGCCTGACGGTTAATTTCTTGCACCTTCTCGAACAGCTCCACGCTGATCAAAGGCTCATGAGTGTTCTCGACAACAATCCAATTCTCTTTGTCAGTAATGTGGTACGGGAGACCTTTATAGAGGCATTGACTGCCTTTTCTCTGTGCCAGATGCCCGATATAAACGATGTCGTTCAATATCTGAGTGATCATGTGCTTGTTCCAGAGAATGGTGCGAGCGGTATTGCTTCTATTGGTCTTGATACCATTGTTCTTCTTGTATTGACCGGGAGAAACGATACCAGCATCATTGAGCTTTTTATTGATACCCATATAGCTCATGCCCCCGGCTCTCAACTCAAATATCTGTCGGATCACCGGCGCTGTCTCAGGGCAGATGATAAGATGATTCTTGTTTTCCGGGTCCTTCTGATACCCATGAGGGGCGTAATTCCCGATATAGTCCCCTCGCTCCATCTTTGTCCGCAGTGCGGAAGTGACTTTGCGGGAAATATCCTTTGCGTAGTAATCATTGATAATGTTCGACAAGGAAGCTGAGAGTTGTCCTTCGTTGGTAACGGTAGCAGTGTCATAGTTGTCGTTGACAGCTATAAATCGAAGTCCGAAAAACGGGCATACCTTTTCGATAAACCGGGAGGTTTCGATGTAGTTTCTGCCAAGACGAGAAAGGTCTTTGACAATCACGCAATCGACAATGCCTGCCTGAACTGCTTCCATCATCCGAGTGAACTCAGGGCGGAGAAAGTCTGTGCCGGTGTAGCCGTTATCCACAAACAGTGCAATCCTTTCCAGATGAGGATGTCCTGCTACATACTCTTCAAGGAGCGTGGTCTGGTTTTCAACGGAGTCGGAATTCTTACCGTTGTCCTCAACAGAAAGTCTGACATAAAGAGCAGTCTTCCAGATACGCGCAGCGGTATCAACATTGGATGTGCTGAGGTTTTGCTTCTTTCTTGATACTCGTGCCATTTATACCGCCTCCCTCTTCATGATTATAATTTTCTCGCTTTCCTCCTTTGCTCTCTCTTCGTTAAGGAACTCAACAATCGCTGCAAATTGGTCTTGATGCTTCAACTGAACATCAATGTCTTTGTTGTCCCGAATGCAGATACGGTCAATCAGGTTGACCACAACGCTTCGGGTGATTTCTTGGATATTTTCATATTGCCTGAACTGGGCAAGCCAGCCTTGCTGATCTGCCAATCCACCTTTGATGCTATTCCGGTCACTGATGAGACGAGAGATTGCTGTCTGAGCCTCTTCGATGTTTCCGTTGAACTGCTTTCGGAAAGTCTCGTACTCTTCACGGGTGATAAACTGAGAACGGAAGTCCTCATACGCGCCCGTCGAAAGCCGCCTGTTCTTGTCGATGATTTCCTGCTGGAAAGCAATCTTACCCTCAATTTTCTTGAGTTCACGAGCCTCCCAATCGGCTCCTTCGATGCACTTCATCGCGTCCTCCATGACGAGGGCAGCGCGGATGTGTCCTTGAATCACAGCAAGTACAGTCTCATACACAGCTTCTTCCCTGATTCTATGGGAGGAGCAAAAGTGCTTGTCGCCCTTATTGCCACCGCAGATGAAGTAGGCGTATTCTTTATCGCCGCAGCGATTAAGTCTCCGTACCATCGGATTCTCGCAGTCAGCGCAGAATATTTTACCGGAAAACGGATGGACGCAACTTGCTCCAACGGGACTTCTGGTATCGTCCAACATTATCTCCTGCACAAGATCAAACTGAGCTGCGGAGATGATAGCCTCGTGAGCATTTTCTGTTCGGGACCACTCGCTCTGATCCTTGACCATTGTCTTCTTAACCTTATGATTCGGAGTAGTGGTCTTGCCTTGAAGTAGAGTGCCGGTGTAAATCTCGTTTTTCAGAATACGGTAAATTGCAACCGCGCTCCAAAGAGCTTGCGGTTTGGTCTGAAAGACTGTGCGCTGCTTAGAGCCTTTTGCCTTCTTATATTCAATAGGAGAAAGGATGCCGCTGTCGTTCAATTTATCTGCGATTTTAGCCGGTGACAGTCCTTCAAGCTTCCACTTGAAGATGTCCTGCACAACCGGTGCAGCATCACGGTCAGCAACCAAACTGTTCTTGTTATGAGGATCACGCATATAGCCATAGACTACACGGCTACCAACGAACTGACCATTGCGTCTCTTTGCATCAAGGTTCGTCCTAATCTTGATGGAGATGTCACGGCAGTAGGAGTCATTCATCAGGTTTTTGAATGACAGCACAATGTCGTTTTCTGCTGCACCCGGTTTGGCGTTGTCATAGTTGTCGTTGATTGCAATGAATCGAACGCCGAGCATCGGGAAAATCTTTTGAAGATAATTGCCCGAATCAATGTACTCACGACCAAAACGAGAAAGGTCTTTTACGACTATACAGTCGATTTTACCGGCTTTGACCGCATCCATCATTTTTTGAAATTGAGGACGCTCAAAGTTCGCGCCTGTATATCCGTCATCGCAGTATTCCTTTACTACGGTTATCTCCGGGCATTTCTTGAGATACTCCAAAATAAGAAGCCTCTGGTTTGAGATACTGTCGCTCTCAAGCTTTTCACCGGAAAAAGAAAAATCGCCATCTTCCTTCGATAATCTCAGGTAGATGGCAGCTTTATAAGCTCTGTCTAATGTTAGTTTCAGCATAAATCGCCACTCCATTTGTTATTCCGTCAGAAAGATCGGAAAGGGGCGGCATTCCACTGATTTTGTCCATGCTTATTATATCAGAACCGCGTGAATAAATCCAGCCCTTTTGATAATGTTCATAAAAAAGATTCATTTTCCAATCGCCTGACTGCACATTACATGCTCGCTATGAGGTTTACGAAATTGTCATTGATAGTCTGTTGAGTGTTTGCGTAGGAAACCCTCACGACAGTATTGCCGACCTTGAACATATAAGGGTTCTTAATCTGCTCCACATAGGATTTCATACGCTCTTCCACCGGCTTAGACCGGTCAATCTTAACATCTCGAATGTCTACAAGAGAGTCCAATAACTCTTTTCTGCTCTGTTCGTTAGCCATACAATCACCACCTTTGCATTTTCTATTCTTGACCAAAAATTGCCTTTCTATTCGTCAGCCGCAAGAACACCTTATCAGCATAAGGATAGGCAGCGACACGGATATGTCACTGCCCATAGTTTATACTGATAACCCTTTCGGGGATAAATCAGTGTTCGGTCATCAGTATATTTGCAGCTCGCACCCCTGCTGAATAGGGAATGCTACGGACTACCGACGGTCAATCGGCATCATGGGACTCTCACCCCTCCGAGGGTCGCTCCGAGCCGCCCCGAAAATTGAGACGGAAGTATCATTGTACCCAACTTCTCCATCATGGCAAGCAGCCGTACCACACGGCTGTTTAGTCTCTCTGTTGATCGCTCGCTCCGGTTGGAGGTCATGGCGGCAGAAGACAAGTCGCTTCGAGAAAAGTGGAAAGATCCACAGCACTGAACTATTCAGTTTTCAAAGTACAAGTGAAGTGGAGTAAATCCATCCTCTTCACATGTGAATGCTAAAATGGACTTGAGCCACTAAAGCAAAAATGACAATGAACATTTG
>JAJQCG010000198.1 GCA_021202815.1 Lachnospiraceae bacterium
ATAGATGGTGGTTATTGGGTAGCTAAAATGCTGATTTAATCAGCGTTTCCTTAACAAAAGACCGGGTTGAACCTGGTGATATTCTGCGTATAAAAAATGCCAACCTATATTCGGCAGACAGTTGCAAATGAATTGCAACTGATGATTGCGGAAATTTCCAGGTGTGATTGGTGGAGAGCAACTGACGATTTCGATATAATTTTCTCAGCATCCCGGAAAGATCCGGGTGAGGAAAGGACAAACATAATGATTTTATCAGAAAAACTTTTAACTCTTCGTACCAGGGCGGGGCTGAGTCAGGAAGAACTTGCGGAGAAACTGAATGTATCAAGGCAGTCTGTTTCCAAATGGGAAAGCGGAAGCTCCATTCCCGGAATTGACAAAATTCTGGAAATCTCCAGGATTTACGGCATCAGTACAGATTATCTGCTGAAGGATGAAATGGAGGAACTGCCCGGAGAAGTTGTCGCGGATGTGTATCGTCCGGAGGAGGTGCGGGAGATACCTCTGGAGACGACAACGGAGTATCTGTCAGCGGTCAGAGATGGCGCCGGATGGATTGCTCTCGGCGTGAGCCTGTGCATCCTGTCTCCGGTTCCTATGCTGATATTCTTTGGCATGTTAGCGTTTGGGGTGGGTTTTCCTACTGATGAAGTCGCAGGCGGCGTGGGCGTGGGCGTTCTGCTTGCGATCGTGGCAGCCGCTGTGATTCTGTTCATTTTAAACGGTCTGCGTCTGGATGAATATGAATATCTGAAAAAAGAGAAATTCCGGCTTTCCTATGGAGTGGCCGGGATCATAGAAAAAGAGGAAAAAGCATATCGACCGGTATTTTATAAGGGAATAGCCTTTGGCGTTGCTTTGTGTGTGATTTCCTGTGTACCGATTATGATTGCGGGTGCGGCGGATGCGGCAGATGGGATTATCCTTTATCTGTGTGCTCTGCTGCTGGTATTGGTCGCGCTGGGCGTGCATTTGATTGTCCGGGTGGCGATTCGCAAGGGCGGATATGATTGTCTGCTGCAACAGGGAGATTACACGGAGGAAAACAAACAGAAAAATAAGCGTCTGGAGGTTTTTGACGGGGCTTACTGGGGAATTGTCACCGCCGTCTATCTGGGAATCAGCTTTGTCTGCATGAACTGGCATATCTCCTGGGTTATCTGGCCGGTGGCCGCTGTGGATTTTGCAGCCATTCGCTCTGTTGTGGCAGCGATGCAGAGGAAATAAAAGATTTACCGTGCTGATCGGGGCGCTACAGCTCCTTTATTTTACACAGCACCTGCCCGATATCGTCGTCGATGCAGATGGACTAGTTCCGGATCTCCTGCGGGCACAGGGATTCTCCCTTGTTGATGCAGGCGTATACGGCTTTTGGGTTCCTGGCCGTCATCTGCCAGAAGGGGTATTTGATAATGACCGGCGTATTCGCCCCCCACGCCAAGCTCCAGAAACAGGATGTGCAGGTTCTGATGCCGCCGGATGAAATCGTTGTAGCGCTCGGCAGCTCTGTGCCAGCCCTCGTCCTCCACAAAGCTGTTGTCGCAGCGCAGATTCATGTTCATGGGCGCACCGCAGAGTGGACAGCGGGGAACTAGCTCCGATGGGATCTTCATGTCCTTCTGCTCAGCGACCATCTTCCGGACCACATCTTCATTTTCATAGGTTCTGTCGTGGCAGGGCTTCGAGCACTGCCAGAGGCCGTAATCGCCCTGGGTATAGAGCAGGCGCTTCTTATCGAATCCGGCCAGCTGAAACTGGTGGTCCACGTTGGTCGTCAGCACAAAATAATCTTTATCCTTTACCAGCGCAAGCAGGTCAGAATAGGGTTTCCCGACGCCCGCCTCATAGCGGTTGACCAGGATGTGCCGCGACCACCAGGCCCAGTATTCCTCCAGCGTGTCAAAGGGATAGAAGCCGCCGGAATACATGTCCGTGATACCATATTTCTGATGAAAATCGGCGAAGGTCTTTTCAAAGCACTCGCCGCTGTAGCTCATGCCTGCGGAAGCGGAAAGCCCGGCTCCCGCGCCGATCACGATGGCGTCCGCCGTATCCAGTTCCTCCTTCAGGCACCGGATTTTATCTGCCGCCGTGGTATACAGAGGGCTCGCTTTGCTGACCTTTTCACCGGAGAAGCTTCCGGTAGATCTGTAAATCGACGTCCTTAAAGACATTGAAAATCACCTCAATTTCGCTGTTGGTCTGTTCTTTATATTCTTTCACAGTGCTGACTGCGATCTGCGCTGCCCTGTCATTCGGAAAATGAAACTCGCCGGTGGAGATGCAGCAGAATGCGACGCTCTTAACATGGTTCTGCTCCGCGAGCGTGAGGCAGGAGTGGTAGCAGGAGGCGAGCAGCTCCCGGTCTCCTTCCGTCAGCCGTCCCCGGATGATGGGGCCGACGGTGTGCAGCACATAGTCGCAGGGAAGATTGAAAGCAGGCGTGATTTTGGCCTTGCCGGTTTCTTCTTCCTGCCCCTGCCGCTCCATCAGTTCTGCGCAGGCGGCGCGAAGCTGAATCCCCGCATAGGTGTGAATGGCATTGTCAATGCAGCCGTGGTTGGGGCAGAAGCAGCCCAGCATCTGCGCGTTGGCGGCATTCACAATCGCTCCGCAGCGCAGCGTGGTAATGTCGCCCTGCCAGAGATAGACGCCGTCCTGCATCGGCGTCAGATCGGAAAGCTCTGTAATGCCCTTTTGCCGGGTTTCTTCCTGCAAATAGGCGTCCTGTATTTTCAGAAATTCCCTGCTGACCGGCCGCGGCATGCGCAGGTTGAACAGCGCCCGCAGGAGCCGTTTCTGCTGCGGCACGTCGGACGGGATTTCCATCTCCTGATAGCGGGTCTCTTCCGCGAGAAGCGTTCGGATCAGATAAATTCTGCGTTCGTCCTGTGACATGGCTTATCCTCTTTTCTCAATTGTCTGCTCCGGGCAGATCTTGGCACAGCGGCCGCAGTGCAGACAATGGCTCTGGTCGATGACCGCTGGTCTGGCAGAGATATCAATGCATTTCTGCGGGCAGACGGAGTAGCACAGCTCGCAGCCGATGCACTGATCTCCCACAAAGTAGCCGTTCTCCACGGCCTGGGGCTGGCCGATTACGATGCTGTCGCGCGTTACATGGGAGGGATCACTGATATCAAAGTATTCCCCGCTAGCTTCATATAGTTGAAACACCTCCAGAGCGTCGCGCGTATTGCCGGGATAAATCTGCTGCATGTAGGTATTCTTTTCAAAAATCTCATCCAGCTTTTCACTGCCGATATTCTGGATCTTTCCGTGCAGGGATATGCTCTTTTTGTCTTTTGCGGCACAGAGCGCGATGTACTGCTGCTCCATGAGCTGTGTATAGAAGGCTTTGCCCTTCGCCGTCAGGAAGTACACGCCCTTTTCATCCCACAGCATCATATCAATGGCGCGGGTTTGGGGATGCCCGCCCGCGCCTATGGTGGCGACTATCGTGGAGTGGATGTCTTCCACCAGCATTTTCAGATAATCCAGATTTGTCATGTCAGCAATCAGCCGATGAGCCAGGCAGCCACTTCATCGGCGGCCTTCAGGGCGTCAGCGTTCTCCATGACGGAACCGGGAACGTTGGCATTACCGGCCACATAGGCCTTGTAATCCCGGAAACCGGCAGTGGCAAAGCTCTTCAGG
>JAJQCG010000203.1 GCA_021202815.1 Lachnospiraceae bacterium
TGCCGAACTTGATGCGGTAAATCCTCGGAATCGCCGCGCTTGCACGGAAGGTGGTCGGAATACCATCTATATCAATTGTCTTTGTTACTGCCATTCTAAAATTCCTCCATGCTTTCAGCAGCTTAACCCTCTGTTATGCTCGGAGCGTACACCGCGTCAAACCATTTGTCGTAGGTTGCTGCCGGTGTGGACAGGCTCGTTTTTGCCTTGACATACCCGCTTGCCAGCGGCAGTGCCGTAAGGGACAGAGTATCGGTCTGCGGCTCCTTGGTGTCCTCCGTGGTCGCGCTCTCGATAGTCGGACGGGAGCAGGTGCAGTTATAGAGTGCATGGCGGGTTTTGTGCTGGTCGCCGTTGAATTCAAAGAGCAGAGCGAAATGCTCCACCTCCACATCGGACTGCTCCACCAGTACGCCGTTGTCGTCCTTCGTTTCGTGAAGGATGTCCGTCAGGAAGTCCTCGGGGATGAGTGCAATCTCCAGATCCCCGCTGTAGCCGTTGTTCGCTGCCAATACCACATAAATGGAATCGTCTGCATACCACGGCTCGGACTCGCCTTCCGCATCCAGCGACAGGTTAACGGCGCCCGGAATACGAGCGGGGGTGTCGAAGGTGGGTACCATATCATCGTCAAAGGTGATTTTTGCGTAGTAGACATTTTTTAGACCAAACTTGACCTTGTTTGCTTTGTCAGCCACTTCTCATTACCTCCAAAAAATGATCCTCTACACCGTAACGGTATAGAGAACCTCATACAATTTCTCTGATTCGATCCAGACCTCGGACTTTTTGTAGTAAAGTTCGGCATCGGTCAGGATCTCTTCTATACTTTCTTTCAGGACAGGGTCTTTGTAATCGGTGTAGACCTCGATGTCCAGCTCATTGCTTCTGGCATACACGGTGTTATCCGCGCCGAAATTGTCGGCCCTCGGATATCGAAAGCATATAAACGGCGGTTCAGGAGACTCGCCTTCTGCAAAGTGGTCGTATGCATAAGGAACACCCGCCTCCTCCAGCATTGCCAGTACGTCGTCGTGACTCATAGACGTCACCCTTTCAGTGCAGACTCGACCAGCTGCTCCAGCATCACTTTACCGTTTTCCTCTGCGGGAGCAATGTGGGGATAGGCTTTTGTTCTGCCGCCGTTCCGATTGGCGTGGCCTTTTTCCAAAAGGTGCGCCAGCTGATAGCGGTTCTTGGAATACACGGTCATCTGTAGGCTCTGCGAATCCTCCAATGTTTTCTTGGTCGTCCAGCTTTTCGCATAGGCGCCCGTGTCCACAGGAGCGTTCGCCGAGATTTCCTTCTTGACCGAAGTGGCCGTTTTCTGCACGGCGGCTTTCATATCCTCGGTCGCAAGGTCGGCATACTCCTGTAATCCCTTATTGATTGCATCAGCCATCTCGGAAATACTCACTTTTTTCGTCGCCATCAGCTGTCCCTCCGCTCCTTTTCACAGGTAATTTTCAGGGATTTGCGTTGATAGTTCATCCTGTCAACCGCTGTGATGTTGTATGGCTCGTCCCGAAATACCACGTGGTAGTGGGTATTGTCGAGGCCAGCCAGTTCGGAACAATAGCGAACTGTGAATACCAGCCCGGCGTCAGACACCGTAATCCCCGCCGCCTGCTGCTCCGCCTGCTTGACGCCGGTCGCCGTATAGGTATAGCAGGAGAAATAGTCCGTCCACTCGTTTTTGTGGTTGCCCACAGAATCGACTGTGACAGAGTTTTTCTGAAAGATGACGCGCTCGTTTAAAAGCGAGATTTTCATGGTCACCACACACCTTCTCGAACGGCGAAGAGCAGAGAGCGGAGAGTGATAGTTAAGTCGTGGTGGTCTGCTTCTTCCCGGTGTTCGTAGAGGTAGCCGAGAGAGTACAGGATCGCAACTTTCATGATTTCCTGCACATGGGACAACACATCCTCAGTGTACAGTTCATTCTCATCGTCCGCTCCATCCACCACGGCCCACTGCTCATCCGTCAATCGGGCCACATCCGCACACAGCCGACAGGCGGAGGACAGGAGGATGCCGATCAGGCTGTCGTCATCCGAAGTGTCTACCCGCAGATAGGTTTTCGCTTCATTCAATTCCACCAAAGCCATGCGGCATCCTCCTCCCCGAATTAGCCGGAAGCAGTACCGGACATCTGGAGAAGCTGCACAGCCTCGGAAAGAATCAGCCTGCCGTCCACACGCTTGGTGGACAGGAAGCCGACCTGCCCGGTCGTGGCGTAAAGCTCATTCAGACGTTTGAAAGAAATACCGGCCCGGTCCCCAATCCAGTAATAGGACAGATCCCCGAAGGCCATGACCTTGCTGCCCGCCTCAATATTCGGTACCGAGACGGAGGTGTATACCGGTTTGCCAAGCAGGGTATCCGGCGCACCCTCGCGCAGAGACGGCTGCCACATATACTGGCCGTTGTTGTCCTTCAGCTTGCGAATTGCGCTGATGGTGGAATCGTTCATCAGCCAGACGCTGTGCTTACGGTAAGGAGCGCGGAGGGAGTAATACAGCGTGATGATTTCATCTGCGGCAATATCCGTTTCCGAGGCGGCAGTCACGCCAACATCGGCGCCTTCTGCATCGTCCAGAATACCATACGGCTTTCCATCCCCGTCTCCAATGAGAAATGCCTCCTCCTCGGCGTCTGCAATCCGGCGGGCAAATTCCATGCGGAAATAGCTCTCCAGGTCAAAGGCGGAGTCGTTCAAAAGCTCCTCGGAAACCTTGATCAGAGCCGCCAGCTTGTGAGCGCCAATGGTCAGCTGACCGAAGGTGTCCGTGGCTTCAGGAATCGCCGCGTTCTCCTCTACCCAGCTTGCCGTCCCCTTGGTGGACACCACGGGGATCTTGTGTACGCCGCTGGATGTGGTGAAGGTGTGGGCCAGTTGACGGAACACCAGCTCGCCATTCAGCGCCTGAATCAGGGTGCGCTCAAAGGTGTCCGGTACAAGGTAACCACCCTCGGTGTCAACGCCCTCACTGAGTGCGTTGCGGATCTCATAGTTCGTGCAGTTGCGCATCTGATTCCAGAATGCGGTCATATAGACATCGGACGCACGGCCGGCTTTCTGCTCCACCTTCGGGGTCTCCGGCTTCGCCGTGATGGGGGTGGAGACAGGAGCGTTCATCTCCTGCTCCAGCGCATCGGCGCGCTGCTGGCGTTCGATCTCGTGGCCCAGGTCCACGATGTCCTGTTCCATGCGCTCATAGGTAGCGGTGTCTTCAGCGGACAGGATTCCATTCTCTCCGCGATGGCTGTCCAAGAAGCTCTTAGCCTGCTCCCAGACCTTTGCGCGATTCTCTCTCAGTTCATTGATGGTCATAATCGGTTCCCTCCAAATTAAATATATTTTTTGATTAGATTCAGCCGTATCATCAGGTCATCGTGAGAATGGCCTTCTGGTACGGCTGGCTTTTGAATTTTGCATTTCGCAGAAATCTTCTCCATGATGGAGTTTTGAATCTGCGTGGGCGAGTAACCCATGGATGCCGCCGGAGCGGCAGGCATAGCCTCCTCGTCTTCATCTCGA
>JAJQCG010000088.1 GCA_021202815.1 Lachnospiraceae bacterium
GCATGCTTGCATGCAAGGACACATAGACATCAGACGGGCTAGCCTGTATGAGCAAGTAGCGCGGTAGCGCGGATTGCGAATGCAGGCGGCGATTGCGGGAGCACATAGTGCGGAGCAATCGGCTTTTATATTTCGCGATGTCCGCCCATGCGGACATGTCCTTTTAATTTCAGACAATCCGCGCAGGTGCCGGAAAATTCCAGACGATAATCATCGACCTCGCCGCCGTTCCAGCGGGCGTTCACCTGCGGGAGCGGATCCTCCAGCGGTACCATAACATCGAGTACCCGGCTGCACTGCCTGCATATAAAGTGGCTGTGCGGCTCCGTCCTCGCGTCAAAACGATCCGCGCCCTCCGCGGTGATCTTACAGATCTCGCCGAGCTCCGTCAGCAGAGATAGATTCCGGTATACCGTGCCAAGGCTGATATTCGGAAAATCCTGCCGGACGCTCTCATAGATCATGTCCGCGGTCGGATGGTCCTCTCTGCCCTGCAGATAGTGCTTGATCGCATCGCGCTGTCTGCTGTGTTTTAAAACTGCCATCCGTGTTCCTCCATCTCCATAAACAATACTGATAATAATTATTATATTTATTTTTCCTGATTTGTCAAGCACTTTTTTTGTGGCCTGCTATTCTGAACATGAACTTTGGACATCCTTCGACTTTTGTCCAAAAAAGTGACAATTTTCTGGCCTTGTCCTTTTTTCCGACGCATCTTAAAATCTGTCCCGTTACGATTGCAGTTCTTTCCATTTATAATAGTCGCAGATAAGCCCGGAGACGGGTATAAAGGAGGAATGGCAATGAGTAAAACATTCAAAGAATCTTTACAGTCTTTTGCCCTGAATCAGGTATATAAATATCTGGAGGGAAATCCGGAGGAAAATATTCCGAAGCTGATGGCCTGGGCGGATCGTCTCTGCCCGGATGACTATTACGCGGAGGCGCGTCGCGCAATCCGCACAGCGATCGACGAGAAGGGCAACTGGTATCAGCTGATCCTGAAGCTCTACGATCTGGATCCCGAGGTTCGCAAGACTGCTTTTCAGAACTTTCTGATCAACGCGACCTTGAGCGGCACATCGACGCAGCAGGAAGTTGCGAAGCGCGAGAACTGTAATGTCCCGTGGGCCATGCTCGTCGATCCGACCTCGGCCTGCAACCTGCACTGCACCGGCTGCTGGGCCGCGGAATACGGCAACCGGCTGAACCTGTCAGTGGAGGATCTTGACTCTATTATTAAACAGGGAAATGAACTCGGCACCTACATGTATCTCTACACGGGTGGCGAACCACTGGTTCGCAAGAAGGATCTGATGAAAATCTGCGAGATGCATCCGGACTGCGAATTTCTCTCCTTCACGAACGGCACGTTGATCGACGAGGATTTCTGCCAGGAGCTGCTGCGGGTCAAAAACTTTATCCCCGCCATCTCACTTGAGGGCTTTGAAGAGGCCAACGATTCGCGGCGCGGCAAGGGTACCTATCAGAAAGTACACCACGCAATGGAGCTGCTGAAGAAGAATAAGCTGCCCTTCGGCCTCTCGATCTGCTACACCAGCGCGAATTACGACGTGGTAACGAGCGAGGAGTTCATGGACTACATCATCGACAGCGGTGCGCTCTTCGTCTGGTTCTTCCACTATATGCCGGTCGGAGCAGACGCTGTGCCTGATCTGCTGCCGACGCCCGAACAGCGACTCACCGTCTGCAACCGCATCCGCGAGTACCGCAAGACGAAGTCCATCTTCAGCATCGACTTCCAGAACGACGGCCCGCACGTGGGAGGCTGCATCGCCGGAGGACGCTTCTACCTGCATATCAATGCCAAGGGAGACGTCGAACCCTGCGCCTTCATTCACTACTCCGACTCGAATATCCACGAGATTCCGCTGCTGCAGGCGCTGAAGAATCCGCTGTTCATGGCCTACCATGACAACCAGCCCTTCAATGAGAACCTGTTCCAGCCCTGCCCGATGCTGGAGAATCCGTCGAAGTTCCGCATGATGGTAAAGGCGAGCGGCGCGGACAGCACAGACTATCAGAATCCGGAGAGCGCCGAGCAGCTCTGCAGCATAACCGACGAGTACGCCAAAAACTGGCAGCCCGCGGCGGACGAGCTCTGGGCAGAATACCAGGCCGTAAGCAGAAAGTGACAGGTGAGCTACCCCGGAAAATTCTGATCTGGCGCCTTGAAAAGCAGACCGACAGAAAGGTCGTGCCATTTCGGGAATGTTTGGCTAATCACGTAAGAAATTAACCGCATACTGTACCGCTGCAGCCGCTCCGCGCGCGAGCACACGCTCGTCCACCGCGAAGTGGCTGCTGTGGTTTGGCCAGGCCGCGCCGATCTCCTCATTGCGGATACCGAGGAAGACAAACACACCCGGAACCGCTTCCTGATACTCGGAGAAATCTTCCCCGCTCATAACCTTTTCAAAATGAGTCACAGCCTGCTCCCCATAATTCGCTGTAATGGCACGGATGGCGCGTGCCGAACAGTCCGCGTCGTTAATCACCGCGGATGAGCCCTTCCGATAATCAAGCTCCGCTTCCGCGCGGAAGGCCGCCACCGTCTCACGAATCACACGCTCCATGATAACAGGAAAGGATTCCCGCACCTCGCGGGAATAGGCCCTCGTCGTACCGCCGATCGTGACCTTGTCCGGAATCGCGTTGTCCGCGTCTCCGCCGTGGATCTGGCAAAGGCTGATAACAGCCGGCTCCGTCGCAATAATCTCCCGGTGAAACACGACCTGCAGATTCTGAATGATGGCCGCGGCCGCCACGATCGGATCGACACCGTTGTGCGGCAGCGCACCGTGCGTCGCTTTTCCCTTCACCGTGATGGTAAAGAAATCCGCTGAGGCCATGCGCGGCCCCGCCTCCGCCGAAAATTTCCCCGCCGGAATATCGCCCCAAACATGCGTCCCATAGACGGTATCCACGTTTTTTAACGCGCTCGCCGCAATCATCGCGGACGCTCCTCGCGCGAATTCCTCCACGGGCTGAAAGAGCAGCCGCACGCTCCCGTTCAGCTCATCCTGTATATCGCACAGGATCTTCGCGCAGCCCAGATTCATCGCGATGTGCGCGTCGCGGCCGCAGGCGTGCATATAGCCCTCGTTCTCCGAGGCGTAGTCCGCCCCGGTCTCCTCCTTCACCATCAGCGCGTCAATATCCGCCCGGATGGCGACCGTCCTGCCGCTTCGCGCGCGGTCCCCGATATCGACGGCGACGCCCGTCCCGCAGAGTACCCGCGGCGCAAGCCCCATCGCCCGCAGCTCCCCGCAGATCATTTCGCAGGTACGCTGCTCCTGAAAGCCCAGCTCCGGGCAGCGGTGAAATTTCCGGCGCATTTCAATAATATAATCACTGTATTTTTCCGCGTATTCTCTTATCAACATAGGATTTTCTCTCCTTCCACGAATCATTCTATCTGCTGCAGCCCCCTTTTGCAAGCAGGCTTTATTAAGCTTTTATGAAGAATATGTGTTCTTCCTTGACAAAGGCCTTTTGCCTTGTTATAATCCTAACATAACTTGTAACAAATTCGTAATATTTTGAGAATAGATTCGTAAAGATTAACGCAGGAGGCACCTATGAGAAGAAAAGCAGTACTCATGCTTTTGACAGCGGCTGGATTGTTTCTTATCAATTCGGCGACGGCGCAGGCCGGTCAGCTGAGCCTGAGCCTGGACGGCGGTATTGCCTCCTCCATCAGCCTCGCGAGCAATGCAACGGAAGAAGATATAGAGGAAGCGCTGAACATCGCGGTCACGACGACCTATACCGGACTCTGTGTCGCGCAGGTCAATGATTATGTCAATATCCGCAGCGGTCCCAGCCAGGATTACGACGTCGTCGGCAAGCTTTACGCCAATTCCGTCGGCACCGTAGAGGGCTACGAGGACGGCTGGTATCAGATTACCTCCGGAAATGTAACCGGCTATGTGAGTGCGGAATATGTCGTGATCGGCACGGAGGCGGAGACACTCGCGGAGGAGGTCGGCACAAGGATGGCGACCGTCACCACCGAGACGCTCCGGGTTCGCACGGAGGCCACGACAGAATCCTCCATTCTCGGACTGATTCCCGAGGGCGAGGAACTGGTCGTTACCGATGAGACCGACGATTTCGTCCAGGTCTCCATCGAGGAGGGCGACGGCTGGGTTTCCAAGGAATATGTGACGCTGACTACGGAATATGTCTACGCGGAGTCCAAGGAGGAAGAGGAAGCACGCCTTGCCAAGGAGGAAGCCGAGAGAAAGGCAGCGCAGAAAGCTGCAGCGGCAGCAACGAGCTCCAGCTCATCATCCAGTACGAGCGTCGGCTCCAGCAGCGGCAGCGCCTCCGGAAACGCGGTTGTCAGCTACGCCTGCCAGTTCGTCGGTAATCCCTATGTATACGGCAGCACAAGCCTGACCAACGGCACCGACTGCTCCGGCTTTGTCATGAGTGTCTACGCACACTTCGGCGTCAGCCTTCCGCACAGCTCCAGCGCGATGCGTAGCGTCGGATACGGCGTCAGCCTGAGTGATATCCAGCCCGGAGATATCGTCTGCTACAGCGGACACGTCGGAATTTATGTCGGCAACAACACGATTGTCCACGCGAGCACCTCTTCGACAGGCATCAAGTACACCTCGCCCGTTACTTACAAAAATGTGCTGGCGGTGCGGAGAATCTTCTAAACTACATAAGGCATACGGGGCGGCCCACTGACGGGCCGCCTTTTTTATTTTCCTCTTGCATTTTCCACATGATGATGTATAATATGAATAAATCAAGACATAGTTTTTAATACTATATTATACAGTTTGGAGTTTAAAAGGAGGACATGACATGACACATTCTGTAAAAGACCCGGGCAGCGCACTCACACATTTCATTGGCATGATTCTGGCGGCATTCGCGGCGATCCCGCTTCTGATCACAGCTTCCCGCTACGGCAGCTCCGGCGCGGTACCGGCTCTGGCCGTCTTCGCCTGCAGCATGGTGCTGCTCTACGGAGCCAGCACGACCTACCACACCTTTGATATCTCGGAGACCGTGAATCGTGTGCTCCGCAAAATCGACCACATGATGATCTTCATCCTGATTGCGGGCAGCTACACGCCGATCTGCCTGATCGCCCTGCGCGACACGGTCGGCATCCCGCTCCTCACCCTCGTCTGGGGCATTGCGATCGCAGGCATCGTGATCAAGGCCTTCTGGATCACCTGCCCGAAGTGGTTCTCTTCGCTGCTCTACATCGCGATGGGCTGGCTCTGCGTGCTGGCGCTGGTACCGCTCGTACAGACGCTGCCCGCCGCCGCGTTCTGGTGGCTGCTCGCCGGAGGGATCATTTACACGATCGGCGGCGTCATCTACGCGCTGAAGCTGCCGCTGTTCAACGCGCGGCATCAGGCCTTTGGCTCGCACGATATCTTCCACCTGTTCGTCATGGTAGGGAGACTGTTCCACTATGTTGTGATGTTCTATATCGCGCTGATGTGAAACTGACACAAAAATGGGATGCCGGAGAATCTGCGGCATCCCATTTTCTGTAAGATCTTTTAATAGTTTTTGTTGATCACGGGCGAAGAACGCACTCTCCACCGTCGATGGAAACACGCTCCCCAAACATATGAGATGCCCAGTCAGAAGCCAGGAAAAGCAGCATGTTCGCGCATTCCTCTGCAGTCGCGTAACGTTTGTCAAAGTAACCTGCGGTAAACTGAGCGCTCTTTTCCTCTCGACTCACGCTGTCACCAAGCGCGTTATCCTCAATGTTGCGTATCATCGCCGTGTCAACCCCACCCGGATTAACGCTGTTTACATTGACGCCTTTGGGACCCAGTTCCGCGGCAGCCGTCTTAACAATTGCCTGTACCGCATGCTTAGACGCACAATACACGCCCATACCGGCGCTGCCGAGAAGCGCGCCATCTGAAGATGTAATGACGATGGAACCCTTCCCCTGAGCAACGAGATAATCAGCGCCATATTTAATCATATACATGACGCCCAGCACATTGGTGCCAAACACCTTATCGAAATTCTCTTTGGTAAAGTTGTTCACATATTCCCATTTTCCTTCATATCCGGCATTGGGGAAGAGCATATCGAGTTTTCCAAAGTGAGCGTAAGCACCCTCTGTAAATGCTTTCACGTCCTCCTCATTATAGATCTGACCAATATAACAGTACAGGTCGTCTCCCATGTCGAGCTCGCGAATCAGCGCGTCAGCCTTTTCCTGATTACGAGCGATAAAACCGATCTTGCAGCCTTCTCTCTTTAACATTTTGCACAGCTCACGGCCTATGCCACCGGTGGCACCAGAAACCAACGCAACCTTTCCGGTCATTTTTAAATCAATCATAATCGTTCTCCTTTCTACTACCTTAGTTTCCTTTTAATTTTTTCACAGGTGCTTTCGCAATTGCGACGAGGATCAGCACCAGTCCGGCAATCGCAGCCACGGCGAAGAACGTCCATGCGGTGACAAATCCATTATTCATGCCAAGGAATACCGCCATAATCGGCGCGCACAGGAACTGGCCAAGGTAGACGGCCGTCATCATCGTCGCAGAGATCGCGGCAAAATCCTTCCCTCCGAAGAGCGACTGCCCGACCATACTCGGGACGCTGGCATTGAGCGGATAGCTGAGACCTGCCAGCAGCACGATAAGAACCATCAGCACAGCCAAAGTGCCGGAACCGATCATGCACATGAGCGCCATGCACCCGACGAAGGCAACGCACAGAATCGTGGTGAATACGGACGCTCCCACTTTGGCAAAAATACTGCCCGCAACCAGCAGGAACAGCGCGGCGATGATAAGCTGCGCGGCATTCCAGTTCGCTGCCGTCGTGCTGGAGAGACCACAGGTCTGCCACCAGGTTGGCGCGTAGGAAGTAAATGCTGTGTAGGCCACGCAGACGCACAACATGGCAACCGCGAACAGCCAGAAGGACGGGCTCTTCATGGCATCCACCTTCGAGACGCCGATTGCCCCGATCTGCTCCGTCTTCGCACTGTTGTCAACCTTATCCCATCCGAGGGGCTTCTGCCCCATCTCCTCCGGCGTCTTCACCAGGAAGATCAGCGCAAAGCCGCCGATGATCAACGCAAGCACCGAGATGATCCGATAGCACATCTTGAAGTCAAAATACTGAAAGAGCTGTCCGGCCAGGAACACCCACAGGGCGGCGCCAAAGCCCGCGCCTGAGAGGACAATTCCGGTGACCTTCTCGCGCTTCTCGACGAACCACTCGGCAATCAGCGTCGAGCACGCAGCGTGCGTGCCGAAGGTGATCGTAAAGGAGCAGACGAGTCCCGCAAGATAGTAGAACACCAGCGTCATGACATTCTGTCCCGGCGTAGCGAAGGTGTACAGCCAGACATGGAGAATCACACTCACGATCGAGATCAGCATACATTTGCGGACGCCGATCTTCGGCAATACCCGCGCCGCAAGCATACTCAGGAAAATATTGCCGATCGTGTTTGCGGTTCCGATATAGCCGCACATCGCCACCGACCAGCCGCTGTACTCCGCAAGACTGGCGAGGAAGATGCCGAGCGTCGTCGCCACACCCAGATTCACAAAGATAATCAGGAAGGCTCCCACAGCCGCTTTATAGCCGAAAAATGATTTGTTGTTCATCTGTTTCTCCCATCAGTCCTGCATTGCCATCGCAGCGTAGAAGCCCTCGCGGATGGCCGTGCCGGCCTTGCCCGGTTTCACGCAGTCCCCGATAATGGTCGTCTTCGTCGGATACGCCCACTGGATCGCCTCACCGAGCGCATTCGCGGGCTTCTGGCCAAAGGCGGAGATGATCACGTCAGCAGGGATTACCTTGTCGCCCTCCGGCGTCGAGACCTTCACGCCCTCCGCGGTGATCTCGCAGACCGTCGCGTTCGCCATCTGATGGATGCCGTACTCGTCGAACATGCGGAAGATGCTGATCGCGTTGATCGGCATGATGTCGCCGCCGATCTGCGGTTTCATCTCCAGGATGGTGATATCGCGGTCCGGATCTGCCTGCGCGATCTCCAGAGCCGTATCACAGGCCGACAGTCCGCCGCCGCAGATGACGACCCTCTTTCCGGCCGGTACGCCCTGCTTGTGGGACTCTGTCACACCGATGACACGCGGATCGTCCATACCCGGCAGCTTCGGGCAGATTGCCGCGGAGCCGGTGGCCACAAAGATATAATCCGCTCCTGCAAGAACAGGATCTTCCGCACTGGCTTCCGTGTTCAGAACAATCTTTACGCCCAGCTTCTGAAGCTGTATCCGGTACCACTCTACGAGATCGCGCATACGTCCCTTGAAGCCTCCGGTCGCGATGTCGATGAAGGTACCGCCGATATAGCCGTTCTTCTCATACAGCGTAACCGCAGCTCCGCGCTCCGCCGCGCAGCGAGCAGCCTCGAGCCCTCCCGGACCCGCGCCGATGACCACTACGTTTTTGGAGGTCTTCAGCTTTGTCACTTCCATGTAGTCTTCCAGTCCGGCAGCCGGATTGACCGCACAGCTGAGCTGCGTCAAGCGGCAGAAAATACGACCGATACATTCCTCATTGCAGACCATGCAGGGACGGATATCCTCGCGGCGTCCCTCTGCCAGCTTTTTCGGGAAGTACGGATCTGCGATGGACTGACGACCAAACTGGATGATGTCGGCATTGCCGCTCTCCAGGAGCTCTACCGCCGTCTCCATCGTGTGGGTCCCGGTATTGATGATCGGATGCGTCAGATGCTTGCGCGCTTCCTCACACACATAGGCCATGCAGGCGTCGCCCACGTAACGGGTCGGGAAAATATAATCCTGCGACTCGTATGCGCCGGCGTCAATATCGAAGGCGTCGATTCCGCACTTGTCGAGCACATCCAGCACCTTCATGGACTCCTCCAGGGTACGGCCGCCGTTGAAACGGTGATCCAGAGAAATGCGGTATGTAATCGGGAAGTTCGGGCCAACCACGCTGCGGATTGCCTGCACGATCTCCAGCGCAAAGCGGCAGCGGTTCTCAAAGGATCCGCCGTATTTATCCGTACGATGATTCCACACAGAGGACATAAACTGATCGATCAGGTAGCCGGCGTGCGCATGAATCTGAATTGCGTCAAAACCACAGCGCTGCGCGAAGGTAGCCGCCGTCTTCCAGTCTTCCATCATCTGGTCGATCTCTTCAAGCGTCATTTCACGGCATATGACGTTCGGATCATAGAACGAGGGATTCGGAGACGCGGAGATCGGCACCTGACCAAATTTAATCGCCTGATCGCCCAGAACCGTGTTGCGGCCCGTACCCGGGCTGACCTGCAGACAGATCTTCGCGCCCCAGCGATGCACGCGCTCCACCAGAACGGTCGTCTTCGGAATCGCATTAATATTGTCCAGCGCGATCGTCGGGGAACCCTGCGCCAGAGCGCTGTTCAGGAACATCGCGCCGGTGTTGATCAGGCCGATGCCGCCCTTCGCACGCTCCTCATAGTAACGCATTCCCTCCTCGCTGTCTGTTCCGTCCTGCATGGGAGTAAAGGTCCCCATCGGAGAGAAGCTGATGCGGTTCTTCAGAATCATGCCGTTGATCTTGATCGGTTCCAGTAATTTATTGTAATTATAGCTCATGTCTGAATTTGTCCTTTCTTCTGTTCTTTCTTAGATGGCCGTCCAGCCGCCGTCACAGGTCAGAATCGTGCCGGTCACATAGGAAGACTCCTTCGCCGCGAGGAAGACGATCGAGGAATCCAGCTCGCCCTCTCTTCCCGGACGGCACATCGGTGTGCGATTCTCAATAAATGCGCCCATCGCTTCCATTGCCTCCGGTCCGTTTGCCTCAGACGCGAAGAATCCGGGGCAGAGCGCGTTGACATTGACGCCCTTCGTCGCCCACTCGGTCGCCGCCTGGCGGGTCATATTAATCACACCGCCCTTCGCAGACGCGTATGCGATCACCGGGAGCTCCTTCAGGCCGCCCTTACCAAGGATCGAAGCGATGTTAATCACACGGCCATAGCCCTTATCTAGCATGATCTTTCCGAAATACTTCATGCAGTAGTAAGCGCCGTCCAGATCAAGGGAGAGCACCTTGCGCCACTCCTCGTTCGGAAGCTCCTCCAGCGGGATGCAGGTGCCGCCGCCGGCGCTGTTCACGAGGATATCCACCGTTCCAAGTCCCTTCACAACCGCGTCAACCGCCGCCTGGATCTCCTCCACTTTAGTCACGTCGCACTTCACCGGAAGACATTTTACGCCAAGCGCCCGGATCTCCTCCGCCACACCGTCCAGCTTTTCCTTGCGTCTTGCCAGAATCGCCACATCGGCACCCTGCCTCGCCAGAGCCAGCGCGAACTGCCGTCCAAGACCCGCGGACGCACCCGTCACAACTGCAACATTACCTGTTAAATCAAACATCGCTTTTTCCTCCTTTTACATGGTAATCATTAGGCTTTGTTAATTTTATAGCAAACTCCTCTCCTTTTCATCGTAGAAATTCAAAAAATTATTTCAAAAATTTTGTGCATTTGCACAATGTAATTCAAAAAATCAATTTGCGGTTTACAATATTATGTTTATAATAGGATTAACAGTTCAGACTATGGAAAGAACAGGGAAACCGAGGTGCTCTATGAAAAAAGAAGTAGATTTTCTGAAATTATATGAGGAACTCTATCAGGTTCTGCCAACCAGGAACTTTCAGGAACTCATGAATGTCTGTTATCAGACGCTCGGAATCCCAATTCTGATCGTTGACATTATGTACAATGTCCTCGGCATTGCACCGGAGAGCCCTACCGGCGATCCGCTCTGGGACTATCTGCTGGAGCACCGGGGTTATGATTCCGAACAGGTAGCTGTAATGATTCATGACGGCATCATTCAGTCTGTGGACGACTATGAAGCTCCCTATGTAGTCGACTGGGGTTCACAAAAAGATTATCCGAAGCTCCAGGGAATTGTGCGGATCAACAATATTGCCGAAGCCTATGTCACACTGAACTGTGCCTCTGTGGAAATCACGCCGGATTTGATGAAGGCCATGGACATTATCCAGTCCATCTGCGCCTTTTTCCTGAGTGGCAACGAGTCCAGTGGAAATGCTTTTCACACATTTCAAAAAGTCTTTATTACAGAATTATTCAGCGGACGAATCCGGAACAAAAAGCAGCTTACCGGCTATTTCAATGACATGAACGAGCGATACGACCCGCCTTACATTGTTACTGCTGCCATCATCCCCCACAAAAAAGCACACCAGCTTCTTTCGGTTATTCACAAATCATCGCAGACACTGTGTTCCAGACAGCTGATGCTGATTCAGGATAATGTGCTTTATATACTGTACTACCAGGAAAACCCCTTTGAGGAGAGCAAAGGCTTCACCTCTGCCCTGAGTGAGCTGATCAGCCGCTTCGGCGCCAGGGTCGGAGTCAGCAATACTTTCACCAATCTGCTGGATATCACCGTCTACGAGCAGCAGGCAGAGACTGCTGCAGTGATTGCGGAACAGCTCCACGTCCCTGACCTTATCTGCTTTTACCGGGATTATTACCTTCCTGCGCTTCTGCTCCCGCAGGTACGAAGGATTCCGAAGGAAAGCTATATTCCCAGCATCCTTACCGATATTCAGAAATATGACGCGGAGAATATGACCGAGTTTTTCCCGACGCTGAAATGTTATCTTCGCAACATGAAAAGCACAGCAGCGACCGCAAAGGAACTGCATATCCACCGCAACACGCTGCTGTACCGGATCAATCAGATGGAGGAGTTGTTTCACATCTCCTTTCATGATTACGAAACGCTGCTCCATCTTATGAATTGTTTCTATATGCTGGATCTGGAAGCGGCCTGCTATCCGGACGAGGGAGAGTAAAATTCCCATATCTTCAAACACCGCTGACAGGCAGCCGAAAACAGGACTGCCTGCAGCAGTATTTTCTGTTTTCAGTTCAGATATTCCGTCGGGTCCACCGGCTCGCCGTCCCGCAGCAGCTGGAAATACAGGTTGCTGCCCTCACGCGTGTAGTACTTGGTCGGCTCGCTGACGTAGCCGATCAGGGAACCGGCCTCCACCATGTCGCCCTCCTGCACCGCGAGCTCCTTCAGCTGCCCGTAGATCGCTTCATACCCGCCGCCGAGCGTCATCGTGAGCGTTGTCCCAGTCTCCTCATTTACGTCAATCGCGCTCACAATTCCCTGCGCGGCGGACCAGACCTCGTCGCCCACTTCCGCGCCGATCACGATCGCCGGATGATACTTGTACTGATTCAGCGTGGAGAAATAGATGCTTTTATCCATACTGTACTCCAGGATAACCTCACCGTCCACCGGCCACATGAGCGCGCTATCCGCCGCAAAGGAGAGCAGACTCTCATCGGCCAGGATCTCCTCCGCTGCTTCCTCTGTCTCGTACGTATTCTCTTCCTCCGGAGCCCCCGCCGCAGGCGCCTGCGTGGTCACGCTGTCTGTCTCCGTCTGAGCCAGCGTCGCTTCTCCGATCTCATAGATATCCTCTTCGGTTTCAATTTTTGCTTCCTCAGTCTCCTTCTCTTCCGTATCAGCCTGCGCCACGGTCCCTTCCGAGTTTGCCGTCTCCTTCTGGGCTTCTGCGGGAATTTCCTCCGCCTCCGCGATCTGCTCCTCCTGCTCCTGCGAGGCCTGTCCGCTTCTGTAACGGTGCAGACCGTAAATTCCGGACACAGAGAGGATACAGAGACACAGCGCAAGCACAAAACCTCTTTGCCTTTTTTGCATAACATCACCTCTGGTCTTATTTTTACCAGATCAGGGCACCGTTATACACTCCGCTCCCTCATAGAATGTCTGTAAGATTTCCTCGCGGGTGCTGCCTTCCCGCGTCATACAGTCCGCTGTATGAAGGCTGATTCCAAAGCCATGGCCGCTGCCCTTCACAGTCAGATGAATCTGTCCATCCTGACATTCCAGCCAGAAGCAGCTTGACAAAAGATGCAGCAGCTCCCGCAGCTCCTCTCCCTGCCAGCTCACATCCCCTGCTGAAGCGCTGATCACATAATCCGTCCCGTCGCGCGCGATCTCCAGTTCCTCCGGCATGATGTCTGTCCCCAGCGCCTCCGCGAATTCCTCTTCGCTCAGGATAAAACTTTGAAGGCTGCCATCCGCCTGCACATCCAACGGACATTCCACCGATTTGATATAAGAATATTCTTCCCCGAGCAGCGCGCCGTCCCGGGTCTGCCCAGCGCTGAGCGCGTGCCAGGGAAGCTCGCGGTATTCTCCGTCTATTGTGACAAGCTGTCCCACCGTCTCCTCCACCGCCTGGTAGAGCCGTTCATAATCACCGTCCTCTGATGCTTCCTCCTGCAAATCCTCAGTAATCTGTTCATTTCCTGTCCGCATACATTCCGTGCGAAAAAGCACTGCCATCAACGCAAGTGTCTCCTCGTCCATCCAAGAAAAGTCCTCCTCGAGAAGCGCGGACAAGGTCTGATATTCAAGCTCCGACATCTGCGTTTCCTGATGAATACCCTCCCTCCCATTTACAAGCAGTGTAATAGTATAGGGAAGGAAGAGGATCAGAAAGCAGACCGCAAGCGTGTTTTTCAAACAGGTTTTCATAGTACAGCTTATGAAATTTTATGGTCCTCTATTCAATGAGGTCTTTGGAGAGGATTAACGTTTTATATATGCTCATAGCAATGAGCATCCGAGTCACAGAAAAGATTGCAGTAAAATATGACACGGTTAGAAACGTGCGCCGCCAGACGCACAAAAAACTACTTTCCCGGCACCCTCGTGTCAGGAAAGCATATAAGAAATAGTGCTATGTTCCGCGGTAAGGAAAATCAGATAGAAACAGCCTGGCTAATCTCGGCGCTGAGCTGCCTGATATATTCGATGCGTTCCGCCTGATCCGAGCCACACATGCGAGCAGTCGGACCAGAGAGGGAGATCGCGGCTACAGCCACGCCGTTTTGCAAAATGGGCGCTCCGATACAATACAGTCCGATCTCACGCTCCTCATTGTCAATGGCGTAGCCCTGCATACGCACGGTGTCGAGCTCCGCCCGCAATGCCTCGACAGAAGTAATGGTCATATCTGTAAAACGTTCCAGAGGATGTTCCCTGTAGACATCCAGATCGATATTATCGGAAAATGTGAGCAGGCATTTCCCCACAGCGCAGCAATAGCATTCGTTCAACGAGCCGATATTGGTGTATGCGCTCAAACTCAGTTTGCTGTCCACTTTAGAAAGAATCACGCTCTTATAGATGCCGTCAACATCGCGCGTCAGAACCGAGAGATTGACAGATTCATGAAAGCGGTCATTGAGCTGCTGCATATACGGATGTACCGTCTGCTCCAGTTCTGATTCAATCCTCGCCCCCGAACCGAGGATAAAGGTTTTGATTCCGAGAGAGTAACAGTCATTTGCGGGATTCTGTTTGACGTACCCTCTGTTCTGAAGCGTGGCAAGCGACCGGTAAACAGTACTTTTATAGAGTCCCAGCTCTTTGCTGATCTGAGAAATGGACACCTCGCCGCCGACTCGGAACAGATACTCCAGAATGTCCAGTGTGCGGTTGACTGAATTGATTAAAACCGCTGTATTTTGTTCTTTCATAAAGATTCCTACCTGATTTCTTCTATAATCCATGGCATCACAATTATGCCCGATAAGATAAAATATCATAGAGATTATATCGAATTCGGCGAAACTTATCAACCGTTGTTTTTTCGTATACAAAACGAGGCGCCTGTTCCATCGTCTTCTGACAATGAAACGGCGCCCTCATGATCGTCTTAACCTTTCAACCCGGTTACAGCACGTAACCGGCTCTTAATACCTCGCAGTTTTTTGAATTATATTTACCCTTTCCCTGCTCTTCGAAATATCCGCACATGGACTGTTCGAAAAAATCAATATCGAAAAGAGAGGTCTCTTTGATCACCTTTCCAAGCATACAGAGATTCGCGTTACGCTCACTGTTCAGCTTCTGTGCAACCTCTGTCACCGGCGCTTTGATCACCATAAGATCCGATCGGTAAGTACGGTCTTCACTGACCAGGGAACTGTTTACAAACAGTTTTCCGCCAGAAGCCATGGCTTCCTCAAAAAGATCCACCGCAGATTCACTCATCGCCATAACCAGATCTGGATGATCTGCGTAAGGACTTGCAATCCGCTGATCGCTGATGATCACATTACAGCTGGCATTCCCGCCACGCATCTCGTTTCCGTACGCAGGAAACCAGGTGACCTTCAGATCCTTTAAATACGCCGCATACATCATGATTTTACCCTGGGTCAGAACTCCTTGTCCCCCAAGACCCGCACAAATAATTCTCTCTAACATAGCCATCCTCCTTACCTGTCGATAATCTCGCCCATCTCATACCGTTTGGAGATCACTTCATCGATATGCTTCATGGCGTTGACCGGTGTCATTCCCCAGTTAGTGGGGCAGGGAACCAGAACCTCCACCAGGGAAAAGCCTTTGTTATCCCTCTGTTTCTCGATGGCTTTGCGTACCATTTTCTTGGTTTTGGCCACGTTGCCGGGGCTCGTAATCGAAGTTCTTGCCAGATACGCGATATCCAGATTTCGCATAACCTGAACGACATCGAAATCCTGACCGTTGGCCTCCGCGGAACGCCCCGCAGGCGTAGAGGCAGTCTTCTGACCGATCAGCGTGGTGGGAGCCATCTGTCCGCCGGTCATACCAAAAACCGTGTTATTCATCACAAAAAACGTGACGTTCTCATTTCGGGTCGCGGCTGCCATAGTCTCTCCGAGCCCAATTGCGTATGCGCCTCCGTCTCCGGCGATAGTGATGGCGTATTTATCTGGACGAACCTTCTTCTGCGCGGTCAGCGCCGCGCCCATTTTCCCATGGGGAGGAACGATAGTATCCACACGCATGCAAAACTGAAACTGGTGGTTGCATCCGATATCGGAGCACATGATCGTGTCCTCAATAATATCCATCTCTGTCAGAACCTCACCGAGAATACGATCAAAAATCGGATGACCGCAGCCAGCGCAGAATCTGTTTTCACAATACATGATTTCCGGTGCTTTTCTGGGAGCCATTAATATACCTCCTCCTCTTTCACTTTTCCATTGTAAACATCCTTTGCAAACGCGACAACCTGATCGACCTTCGCAACTCTCTGATTTGTTGTAAGGGCGTAAGTTGGGTATTTTCCCTTGACCGTAATGATGACATCGTCGCGCATCTGCCCCATCATATTGACCTCAACGGTAATGATGCCACGGCAGGTATCCGGAATCTCAGCAAATGCTTTCCTTGGATATGGCCAGAGGGTGATCGGGCGGATCAGACCAAGCCGGAATCCCTCCTCACGCGCCTGATTCACAGCGCCTTCCGCTACACGGGAGGAAATACCATAAGCGACTAGCACGATATCCGCGTCCTCTACGCAGATATTCTCCCATCTCTGCTCGGTCTCGCTGATTTCACGCATTTTCTTAAGATATCCGGCGTTCCATTCGTCAATATCCTGGAAATATGTAATATCGGTAATTACTTTATTAGCCTCTCCCTTTTTACAGCCCTGGACTGCCCACGGCTGATTCATATCATATTCCTTCATCGGAGGAAGAACACAGGGCTTGACCATCTGGCTGATGGTTCCGTCGGAGAGAATCAGCACTGGATGCATCCATTTTTCCGCCAGTTCAAAAGATTCATACGCCATATCCATATTTTCCTGAACCGAATTCGGGGCAAGCGTAATCAGGTGATAATCGCCGTTGCCGCCGCCCTTTACTGCCTGCCAGTAGTTGTCCTGACCGGCGCAGATAAACCCGTCACCGATACCGAAGCGCTGCACACAGGCAGCAACCGCCGGAACTCCCGCGGAAACCCAGTAGGCGATTCCCTCCTGATACAGAGAAAATCCCGGTCCCGAAGTGCTTGTCAGGGCACGCGCACCCAGAGCGCGCGCTGCAAATGTCATATTAACGCTGGCAATCTCAGATTCACCCTGAATAAATGTGCCGCCGACCTCAGGCTGTCTCCAGGCCATCCACTCCAGAATTTCAGACTGAGGAGTGATAGGATATCCTGCGTAAAACCGACATCCGCCGCGTACCGCTCCTTCCGCCAGGGCTTCGTTGCCTTTCATTATTCTTTTTTCCATCGTTTAAAATCTCCTTAAACCTAAAGAATCTCAAATACCAGATCAGGACACATCGCGTAGCAGGATCCGCACTGAACACATTTTTCCTCATCCACCTGTACGACCTTTACGCCTTTGCCGTTTGTTACGTCAGAAATCGACAGGGCCTGCGGTTTGCAGTTCGCGACGCAAAGATAACAGCCCTTACATCTCTCAACGCTTAATTTGATTTTTTTCATACAGCGATACCTTTCTTAAAAATGATATAAGTTCCGCACCATAGAACGTTGTTCCGACAGTGGAAATTATATCACTTTTAAAGTATGCCCGTCAAGAGACTTGACAGTGTAAAATGAATGTGGTATTCTTTGAAAATAGAATACTGTTCCGAACAACAGAACGTTATGCCCAGCAGGAGGTATGACCCTATGAAACTGTTAATTATCAATCCCGGCGGAGCTTCGACAAAAATCGCAGTGTACGAGGATGAACAGGAATCCTTTAAGGCGTCCATATCCCATACGGCTGAGGATCTGAAGGATTATCCGCATGTATTTGACCAGTATGCCTATCGGCGGGGTCTGATTGTCAACGAGGTGGAAAAGGCGGGATATCGGATATCCGAATTTGATTGTTTCGTGGGAAGAGGGGGTCTCATGCGCTCGATTCCCGGTGGAACTTACACGGTCAATGAGCAGATGATCGAGGATCTGAAAAATGCCGTAGCGGGCGAACACGCCTCAAACCTGGGCGCAGTCATCGCGAAGGATCTTGGCGATGAGTATGGAAAGCCTTCTTATGTGGTAGATCCGGTGGCAGTAGACGAGATGATGGAAAAGGCAGGAATTTCCGGAATAACGGATCTTGAACGGCCAAGTTGGTTTCACGCGCTGAATCAGAAGGCCGTCGCCAGATGGGTGGCGGAAAAATATGGGAAAAAATATGCGGACATGAATATGATCGTCGCGCATCTGGGTTCCGGAAATTCCATCGTTGCACATAAAAATGGCCTGATGGTAGACGGTACCAGCGGGCGTACCAACGGTGCATTTTCTCCGGAGCGATGTGGGGGACTTCCCACCTATCCTCTGATTGAACTGTGTTATTCAGGAAAATATACCCATGAAGAGATGGTTCATAAAATCAGTGGACTGTCTGGATTTTATGATTATCTCGGCACGAAAGATGCTCAGGAAATCGAGGAGCGTATCAGCAGAGGCGATGAGAAAGCCCGGCTGGTGTATGACGCCTACACATATGCCGTCGCGAAGGAAATCTGTTCCCTTGCGGCAGTGTTTGAGGGCAACGTGGACTGCATTGTGCTGACCGGCGGAATCTCCCACTCCTCCTATGTAACCGATGCGGTTCGGCAAATGACCTCGTTCCTCGCTCCGGTGGAGGTAGTAGCGGGAGAATTTGAAATGACTGCCCTCGCGCTCGGTGCGCTGCGCGTGCTGCGCGGGGAAGAAGAAAGCAAAGTCTATTAAAGGAGATGTACCATGATTCACAATTTTCAGGAATTGCTGGAAAAAGCAAAAGCTGAGAAAACAAGAACGGTCAGCGTGGCAGCTGCGGCGGATCCTGCCGTGCTGGAGACGATTCGCGATGCGACACGGATGGGACTTATTCAACCGATTCTGGTCGGCGACGGAGAAAAAATTGACGCAATCGCCGCTCAACTCAGTTTTCATGAATATCGTCTTGTAGACGCTTCCGGCGAGGAAGATGCGGTGGAGAAAGCGGTTCGCCTGGTTCATGACCGAGAGGCGGAGGTATTGATGAAGGGTCTTGTCAACACGTCTACCTATATGCGCGGTATTCTGAATAAAGAATGGGGACTTCGCACAGGAAGGCTTTTAAGTCTGTTGGCCGTCTATGAACATCCCGGTTATCACAAATTGCTTTACTGTTCGGACAGCGGCATCAATGTGGCACCCGACCTGATGCAGAAAAAGGATATCATGACGAACGCACTCCTGGCCATGAAGAATCTGGGACTTGAAAATCCAAAGACAGCAATCCTGGCAGCCAATGAGATGCCAAACGATAAGATTGCGGCGTCTTATGACGCAGTGCGCCTTGTGGAGATGGTGAAAAACGGAGAGATCCCTTCCTGTATTGCAGAAGGCCCTCTGAGTTTTGACATTACATTTGATAAACATGCTGCAGAACATAAAGGTTTTGCAAGCGAAGTTTCCGGCGATCCGGATTTTCTGGTATTCCCATCGATTGAAGCGGGAAATATTCTGGGTAAATCCTGGCTGTATTTTGACCACGCAAAATGGGCTGGCATTGTGCTTGGCGCATCTGCGCCCGCGATCCTCGGTTCACGATCGGATACGCCGGAGATTAAAATTAACTCTATCGCGCTGGCATGTATGGCAGCCGATAAGATATAAAGGAGGTTTTAAATTTTTTATGAGCTTTTCAATCAGAATGAGCCGTACAAAGGCGTCCGGCATCAGAGCAGTCCAGAAAAAGATTGCTCTGAAACCGGACGTCATTTCTTTTGCGGCGGGTCTTCCGGATCCAAATCTGTATCCACTGGAGGACTTGAAAACAGCAACAGATCTGTTAATGGACAACGACGGAAGAAAGGCATTTTCCTATGGGCTGACCAAGGGATACGGTCCGCTGATCGATATCCTTGTGAAGCGCATGAAAGCCAAGGAAGGTGTGGAATGCACCAGGGACAACATCGCCATCATCAGCGGTTCTCAGCAGGGGCTGGCGCTTGCCGCGCTGATGTTTATTGACGAAGGAGACATTGTCGTTGCAGAAAATCCCAGCTATCTGGGCGCCATCAATGCCTGTCGGCCCTATGGTCCTGTTTTTATGGGCGTGGATACCGATGATGAGGGAATGGTAATCGAGGATCTGGAGCGGCTGCTTCAGGAAAATCCGAGAGTAAAAATGATCTATGTAATCCCGAATTTTCAGAATCCTACAGGAAGAGCATGGTCTCTGGAGCGCAGGAAGAAATTTATGGAGGTCATGTCCAGATATGATGTCATCGTTCTGGAGGACAATCCTTATGGAGAAATCCGGTTTAAGGGAGAATTTGTTCCCAGCCTGAAGGCTCTGGATACCAAAGGGCAGGTTGTATATCTTGGCTCCTTCTCCAAAATTCTCTGCCCCGGGCTGCGGGTAGCGTGGATCTGCGCATCGCCGGAGATAGCATCCATGGCAGAATGCATGAAGGAAACGCAGGATCTGCAGAGTCCTGAGTTCACACAGATGCAGGTAACCTCTTATCTGAATCATTTTGATATCGAGGCGCATATTAAGATCATTCAGGAGACTTATAAAAAGCGCTCAGATCTGATGCTGGAGATGATTCGCGAGTATTTCCCACCCTCTGTGAAATACACCGAACCTGAAGGAGGTATGTTCCTCTGGCTTGAGCTTCCAAAAGAGCTGGATGCAAACGAGATTCTGGACGAGGCAATTGAAGCGGGAGTTGCATATGTTCCCGGAGACTCTTTCTATGCAAATGAAGGTCCAAAAAATACGATCCGCATGAATTACACGACCGTATCCGAGGAGCAGATCCGGAAAGGCATCCAGATACTGGGAGACGTATTCCGGAAACATATGTAGCATATGATAACAAACAGCGACAAAAAACGTGCGGCAATGGCCTGGGTGATGTGGGGAATTATGATTTTGACCTACATGTTTAACACCTTTCACGCTGTCGCCATGGGTGTGATCCGGCAGGAACTGATCGATCAGTTCCTGCTGTCAGAAAATCAGTTTGTGCTGCTGACCAACATGTTTTCCTATACATACATGGTATTGCAGATACCTGCAGGTATTCTGCTGGATCGGTTCGGAGCAAAGAAAATAGCGGTGATTGGTGCGTTTACGGCCGCGTTGGGTATGCTGATTTTCTCTTCCGGAGCCGGCTATCCGACACTCCTCCTGGGCAGAGCGGTGATTGGTCTTGGGTGTTCTGTCAGTTTTTTGTCCGTTCTGAAGATCAGCTCCTGCTGGTTTGAGGAAAAGATCTTTTGTACAATGTCCGGTGTAACCTGCTTTGTCGGCATGATGGGCGCCATGGCAGCGCAGGCACCGATGGCGCTCCTGGGCAGTATCCTTTCATGGCAGAGCATTTACCGCGGATTGGGAGTATTAATTTTTGCAGTGGCTGTTCTGGTGCTTCTGATTGTGAAAGACACGCCGCAGATGATGGGATTCTCTCCGGTCACGGAAGAAAAAGAAGTGACCGACGTTCCGCTGCTTCAGGCGGTAAAAAGTGTTCTGAAGAATCGATGGACCTGGCCGCCATTCATCTCCTACGGATGCTTCTACGGAACCTATCTGATTATAAGCGGGCTATATGGTTCCAGTATCCTCCAGGCCTTTTACGGCTGCGGTACAGTGAAAGCATCCTCAGTCATCACTTTTGCGGTTATCGGCTGTGCGGTGGGAAGCATTGTAGTCGATGTCGCGGCCGATCGCATGCAGGAAAGAAAACGTCCTCAGCTGATCTGCGGTATCCTGTATCTGGCTGTATGGATCTTACTGTTCCTTATGGCAGGGAAGGGAAGCCTGACTCTTATGTACCCGTTGATTTTCGCGATCGGATTTTTCAGCACCGCCTATGCGGTCTGCTGGTCTGCGGTAAAAGAATGCAATCATCCTGATTATGTCGGAATCTCTACCTCTATTGCGAACATGGGAGGATACCTGGGCAGCATCATCGTCCCCACAATAGCCGGTTGGATTTACAGTGGCAGTATCTCGTTTGGAGAACAGACAGCCTATCGATATGTCCTGCTTGGCGCAATTCTCATGACGGGAATCGGTATTGCAGCCTCTTGTTTTTTAAAGGAAACACATGGTCGAAACGTCGATCTTTAATGTTTCGGCCATATGGAATTTATTTCACAAAGGAAGGAATGTTGTTATGGAAGAAAAAGTAACCAAAGGAAGAACCCCCCCCCAGATTCGGATATGCGGCGAGAAATCTGATTCTCATTTTCGCGATCCTGATGGCCGGACTGCCGGTCTACGGGCGGGATGAGCATGTGCTTCTGCTCTGCTGCATTATTGTAATGTGTATTTCCTGCCTGATTCTTGGATACCGCTGGGACGAAGTACAGCAGGCAATGATTGACGGAGTCACAAAGGCTCTGGGCGCACTGTTTTTCTTTTTCCTGATCGGCGCCGCTGTGGGCGCGTGGGTGAACTGCGGCACACTGCCTGGCCTGATCCACTATGGACTGATGATTCTGTCTCCGGGCTTGTTTCTGCCGGCCACACTGGTCATCACCAGTCTTGTATCGATCTGTATCGGAAGCTCCTGGACGACTGCAGGTACGGTCGGCGTCGTCCTGCTCGGCATTGGCGTCACCATGGGAATACCTGCTCCGCTGATTGCCGGATGTATCGTTTCCGGTGCCTTCTTCGGAGATAAAATGTCCCCGATGTCCGATACGACCAACCTTGCGCCCGCCATTGCAGGAACCGATGTATTGACCCATATACGCGCCATGATGTGGAACGCCATTCCGGCCTATGTCGTCGCATTTATCGCTTATTTCGTTCTGGGAATACAATACGCGAATAACGCTCTGGATGCGACTGAAATCGCGGAAATCCAGAATGCGATCACCTCGACCTTTACAATCAATCCCATCGTACTGCTGCCGATCATTCTGCTTCTGGTTCTGAGCATCGCGAAATTTCCCGCGATTCCGGGACTTGCCATCAGCGTGATCATCGCCTACCCCATCGCGGCGATCTTTCAGGGTACGACGCTCGCAGAGTTTTTTGATGTAGTTAACTATGGAAACTACTATGAGACAGGCGTGGCAGCGGTGGACGAGCTGGTGAACCGCGGCGGCGTTCAGGAAATGATGTGGACCTTCTCCCTCGGCGTGTTTGCGCTGGTTCTGGGGGGATTAATCACGAAAACAGGCATTCTGCAGGTGCTGATCGGAAAACTGATCGAAAAACTGCCGAACCGCAAATTCCTGCCCATGTGTACGATCATCACCGGCATCATGGGATGCGGATGTCTGGGCGAGCAGTACATGAGTATCGTGGTTACCGCCGAACTCTATAAGGATGCTTATCCGGAGGCAGGATTGAAACGGCAGATGCTTTCCAGATGTGTGGAAGAGAGCTCGACCGTCACTTCATCACTGTTCCCGTGGACGACCTGCGGCGCTTACATGTACGCAGCGCTTGGAGTTCACCCGTTTGTATATGCTCCGTACGCAATTCTCAACTGGCTGACGCCTATCTTAGGCGCGCTGCTTCCTCTGACCGGCTATGGTCTGCTGACGGAAGAGAAAGAATCAAAGACGGAATAACGCATTTTTGCCTGTGAGGTTGTCGCTTTAGCGCGAAAGAAGTGCTTCAAGAGTAGTTTTTTGTCTGATCGGCTTAAAAAGATTAGCGCCCCGGGGAGCGTATTCACTCCCCGGGGTTCTTTATGCCCGACCACGAAGAGGGCGCCGCGAAATTTATTATACCCTAACCCGGATAAACCGGAATAGTTTTGTATTTCCCCAGCTTTTTGATATACT
>JAJQCG010000090.1:0-3039 GCA_021202815.1 Lachnospiraceae bacterium
GCCATACTATCTGCGTGTGCTGGTGTCGTTAGCGGTGTTTTTTTCTGCGGGCTCATTGATCATGTGGGAGCTGGTGCTATTCAGGAGCAATCCCTGGCTGAATGTCCTGGCCTATCTGCTTATCACCTTTCTGGGCATGGCATCGCTGCTGGTTTGCTGCGACGTATCACCAGTCCAGGCGCTTTTTCATTCTGTAATGGCCTATTCTGCGCAGCATCTGGCATATCTGTTGGCTACAATCGTTTCCGAAACCATCGTTGGGACCTATGAAAGACAGCTTATGTATGTTGTAGTGTTCTCCTGCACGCTGCTGATCATCGGGCTCACTTATGGCAGACTGCTCCAGTGTGAAGAGACGTCGGCGATTACCTGGGGGATCACACTTCTGCTGCTTGTGGGAATACTCCTGTTTGGCAGTTTGTTTCAGGGGCTGTTGGCGCAGTATGGGGCAGATGCCAGTGCAGAATTAGAAGCCGTAATCAGGGCGTTTGACATCATGTGCAGCGTTTTCTTCCTGTCTCTTCAGATTGCAGTATGTGGAAGAGAGCGGCTGCGCGTGGATAATTTCCTGCTCAAGCATATGCTGCATCAGCAAAAGGAACAGCTGACGGACAGGAAGGAAACGATTGATCTGATCAATATCAAATGCCATGACCTGAAGCACTACCTGTCCCAGCTGGACGATCGGCTGAATGCGGATGAGGTGGCGGAGATAAAACGACTGATCAGCGTTTACGACACAACTGTGGAAACGGGCAACGAAGCGGTAAATGTTGTTCTGGCAGAAAAAATCATGCTGTGCGAAAAAGCAAAAATCTGTTTTGAATGCATGGTGGATGGTCAGAGCCTGTCCTTTATGAATCAGGCGGAGCTCTATGCGCTGTTTGGCAACATTCTGGACAATGCAATCGAGGCGGTTCGCAAGCTTCCGGAGGATGCAGACCGATATATTGATCTGAAGGTCAGCCGGAAAATGGGTATGATCCTGGTACACTGTGAAAACGCGTATAGCGGAGCGCTGCAATTCGAGAATGTGCTTCCAATCACAACAAAGACGGACAAGCGCTACCATGGTTACGGACTGCGAAGCGTCCAGCTGCTGGTAGAGCGCTACAATGGCAGCATGAAAATACATACATCCGGGAATGTGTTTGCGCTGGATATTCTTCTCACGATAAAATAATAGTCTGCTTTTTGCATTTTTGCTTCTCCCTTCTCCGGGAGGAGCTTTTTTGTTGAAAGTATTGATTTCAAAAATACCGGGCAGCAGTAGAGGAAATCTTGTCGCATTTTACCGTTTGCGTTGTTTGGTTGACACTTAACGTCACTTGAATTGATATTTTATTTACTTTTCTTATACTGTGTTCATATTGGTGATGTGAACAAAACCAATGCATACAAACGCGAGAGCAGCTACACTTTTTGTATAACGCAGTTCATATTCAATCGAAGTGTTTTGCTAAGGGGGGAACAAAGAAAAACAGAATCAATGCAGCCGTCTTGACGGGCGGCACAGTTTATTCCAGGTAATCATCAAGGAGGTAAATCATGAAAGGACCGAAAAAAGCAGGCTTCTGGAGAGGCATGACAAATATTACGGCTTCGCTGCTGGCGCTCAGCATAGGGGCATCTGCTATTTGCAGTGCGAATGCCAGCGCTATCAATAGTGTGCTGGGCATTACAAACTACAAGATGGAATCCGTTGGCGACTCTGATGTGGACGGCTATTATTTTGACTCCGAGTTCACAACGTTGGAGGAACTGATCGCGGCTCAGGAGGAAGTGGCAGTCCAGATTGCGGAAGAAGGCTGTGTTCTGTTAAAGAACGAGAACGCAGCATTGCCGATCGACAAGGATGAGGAGACCGTAACGCTTTGGGGGCTGAACAGTACGTCGCCCATTCTTGGCGGCTATATTGGCTCTGCTGTCACGGCAGTAAACGATCAGTATGAATACGGCATTGAAGAAGCGCTCAAGGAGAGCGGTTTTTCCGTGAATCAGGAGATGATCGACTTCTACGACAGCGCAGACATGGATTCGTACAGGCTGAGTTCGGGTCATTCTCTTTCCGCCGTCTTCTGGGGCAGCTATGAAGAGACCACAACCTACAATGTAGGTGAAGCGCCTGCCAGTGTGTATACTGAGGAAGTCCTGGCTTCCGCGGATGGGACAACGGCCATTGTCGTACTTTCCCGGGATTCGTCCGAAGCTGCGGACTATAACCTGGATATGCAGAGCGCTGTGGATAGCGACAATTTCTCCAATAACGTTCTGGGATTGAGCGATAATGAGCGAGACATGATTGAGCTGGCAAAGGAGCACAGCAGTAAGGTCATCGTGCTGATCAATGCCAGCAATCCGATGGAGATCAAGGAACTGAAGGACGATCCGGAAATCGACTCTATTATGTGGGTCGGGATGCCCGGCATGTATGGCTTCCAGGGTGTTGCAAAGGTTCTGTGCGGTGAGGTGTCTCCCAGCGGGCACCTGTCCGACACCTATGTGGCAGATGCAGCCTCTTCCCCCTCCATGGTAAACTGGGGCCTGTATGTGTTTACAAACTCCTCCGTTTCCGAGGATGCCGACCTGACGACTGATGACAAGGGCGACTGGTATCTGGTGGAGTCCGAGGGCATCTACTCCGGCTATAAGTACTATGAGACGCGCTATGAAGATTTGGTTTTGGGCCGCAGCGGCGCCAACTCCACTTCCGGCGCAACTACCGGCACTGCCTGGAGTTATTCTGATGAAGTGGTGTATCCTTTCGGCTATGGCCTGAGCTACACTACCTTTGAGCAAACGCTTGAGAGTGTTGAAGTGACCATTGGCGGCACCGGCGTGGCCACTGTGACGGTCACCAATACCGGTGAAGTGGCTGGCAAGAGCGTTGTACAGCTGTACGTCCAGACGCCCTACACGGTGGGCGGACTGGAAAAGGCCTCCATCCAGCTGCTGGATTTTGGCAAAACCGATGTTCTGGAGCCTGGCGAGAGCACTACCCTTACCATTGAGTTCGACCCTCAGTACATGGCTTCCTAT
>JAJQCG010000090.1:3049-3525 GCA_021202815.1 Lachnospiraceae bacterium
ACTGAACAGAAGGCGAACGGCACTTACGGCGCCTGGGTACTGGAGCAGGGAGACTACTATTTCGCTATCGGCAATGGTGCCCATGAGGCGCTGAACAATGTGCTGGCCAATAAGCTCGGAACGACCGAGGGGCTGGTCACTGTTACCTCCGATGAGACGGTGAATGCCGACAATGCAATCAAGTGGACTATGGACGCTACCGACCTCGAGACCTATTCTGTGAACGTTGAGAATGCTTTGCAGGAGGCTGACCTGAACAATTACATCGAGGATGCCGTGGAGTATACCACCCGTTCCGACTGGACGAAGGGCTGGACTCCCGTCACCGATTTGACCGCCACCGAGGAAATGCTGGTTGGCCTGACCCAGAATACCTATGCGTTTACGGAGAATGGCGAAGGCGTGACCTGGGGCGCAGACATTGGTTTGACGCTGGTCGACTTTATTGAGTATGATGAGGACGGCAATTTTGTAGG
>JAJQCG010000001.1 GCA_021202815.1 Lachnospiraceae bacterium
TTTATGAGAAAAGAATCCCTTATTTATGGGGATTTTGGAGTTTCGCAAATACCTACTGTTATCCATGTGGAAAGGAGCCTTTTAGATGAAAAAACTGTTGAAAGCAATCGCGGCGATCGGTACTGCCGCTCTGGCCGCGGTAGGCGGATTCTATCTCTATCAGAAGTTCTTCGGAGAGGATGAGGATCTGGACGATTTTGACGACGAAGATTTCTTCGACGACGAAGAAGACGAAGAGGAGACCGAGGACAAGGAAGAAGACGAGGCGGAGTCCTCCGAGGAGATCTTCGAGGACGAGGCCAAAGAAGAGCCGGAAGCTGAGACCGCCGAAGAGGAGAAGACTGAGGAAGCCTGACAAAAAGAAGAAAAAGAGACCGGAACCGCATATCAGTGGCTCCGGTCTCTTCTGTTTTGCCTTTTAATCCTTTTTCTGGAGCTTGAACGAGCTCTTGAGCGAGACGATGCGGTTGAAGACGAGAGCGTCCTCCCGCGAATCCTTCGCGTCCACACAGAAGAACCCATTCCGCACAAACTGGAAGCTGTCGTAGGGCTTCGCCTCCGCGAGCGCCGGCTCCAGCTTCGCGTGGGCGACTGTCAGAGAGTTCGGATTGATGTTCATCGAACCGTCCTCATTGTAAACGCCCTTCGACTCGTCGATCAGATTTTCATAGAGCCGCACCTCGGCGTCCACCGCATACGGCGCGGGCACCCAGTGAATCGTTCCTTTTACCTTACGGCCGGTAAAGCCGCTTCCGGCCTTCGTCTCCGGATCGTAGGTGCAGTACACGACGCTCACCCTGCCATCCGCGTCCTTCTCAAAGCCCACACATTTCACGAAATAGGCGTGCATCAGCCGGACTTCATTGCCCGGGAACAGGCGGAAATACTTCCGCGGCGGCTCCTCCATGAAATCATCCCGCTCGATGTAGAGCTCACGGCAGAAGGGCACCTTCCGCACGCCGAGCTCCTCATTTTCCAGGTTGTTCGCCGCCTCGAGATACTCGGTCTGTCCCTCCGGATAATTGTCGATGACGAGGCGGATCGGATCGAGCACCGCCATCATGCGGGAGCGCTTCATCTTCAGATCCTCGCGGATGCAGTACTCCAGCATCGCGTAATCGACCGAGCTCTGACTCTTGGACACGCCGCAGAGCTCCACAAACATCTGAATCGACTCCGGCGTAAAGCCGCGGCGACGCAGTGCGGCGATCGACACCAGACGCGGGTCGTCCCAGCCGTCCACCGTGCCGTCCTCGACCAGCTTCTTGATATAGCGCTTTCCGGTCACGACATTCGTCAGATAAAGCTTCGCGAATTCTATCTGCCTGGGCGGATGCGGATACTCGAGCTCCCGCACGACCCAGTCATAGAGCGGCCTGTGATCCTCGAACTCCAGCGTGCAGATCGAGTGCGTGATGCCCTCGATCGCGTCCTCGATCGGATGCGCAAAATCGTACATCGGGTAAATGCACCATTTATCGCCGGTGTTGTGATGCGTCATGTGCGCCACGCGGTAGATGACCGGGTCGCGCATGTTCATATTCGGGGAGGTCATGTCGATTTTCGCGCGCAGCACCTTCTCACCGTCCCCGTAGACGCCGTTCTTCATATTTTCAAAAAGCGTGAGATTCTCCTCGACGCTGCGGTTCCGGTAAGGGCTCTCCCTGCCCGGCTCGGTCAGCGTCCCGCGGTACTCGCGGATCTCCTCCGCGGAGAGATCGCACACGTAGGCCTTGCCCTTTTTGATCAGCTTTACCGCGCCCTCATACATCTGCTGGAAATAATCCGACGCGAAGAACAGCCGGTCCTCCCAGTCCGCGCCGAGCCACTGGATATCCTTCTTGATCGCCTCCACGAATTCCGTCCGCTCCTTCGTCGGATTCGTGTCGTCAAAGCGCATATTGAATTTCCCATGATACTTCTGCGCGAGCCCGTAGTTCAGCAGGATCGACTTCGCATGTCCGATGTGCAGGTAACCGTTCGGCTCCGGCGGAAAACGGGTGTGCGCCGTATCATATACACCCTCCGCGAGATCCTTCTCGATCTCCGTTTCGATAAAATTTCTGGAAACGACTTCATTTTCCATAACAGGCTCCTCCTCGGTTAAAACTGTTTTTTATCATAGCACATTTAAAGCGGGGTTTGCAAGGCCATGAGAAATTTCAGTATTACCGCTTTTATTTCACCCGGATCACCTGATTCACGTAGATCCGGTTCGCGTCCGTGATCGAACTGTTCAGCGCCATGATCGCGCTCACCGTCGTGCCGTACTTCTTTGCGATTGCGGAGAGGGTGTCGCCGGACCTGACGGTATAGCTCACGGCTGCAGACGCCGCTTTCTCCGTCTCGACCGCCACATACAGCTCATCAAGGTCCACATTGCCGCTGATACCGGGCACGCTGCCCTTGCTGGAATACTGCCAGCCATACAGATCATGTACAATCTCCGGGCGCCTGTCGTCCGCCGGATCCGCCGAGATGCTCATGGAAACGCTGCCCGGATAGTGCGCAATCCAGAACGGGTAAGTGATCTGATCCGCATACGGCCTGATATAGGAATTGTAGAAGCCCAGCCCGGTGTACACGCCGAACCGGCAGCCCGACGCCGTGATGATCGCCCCGTATGTGTTGATGATCTCCACCAGCGTCTGGCCGATATTCTTCTGGACATCATTTTCCACATCCAGCCACACCATCGGCGTGCGCCCTGCCAGGACGCTGATCACGGCCTGCGCGTCACTCTTCGCCTTCGCGACCGTCGCCGCATAGGAATAATTGTACACACCCTGGATCGGCACACAGGCCTCGGTCGCTCCCGCCCAGTTATTCTCAAACTGTTTGTCCGGGTTCCGATCCCTGCGAATCACCTTCAGAATCGCGAACTGCACGCCTGCGGCCGCAGCCTTCGTCCAGTCGATCGTGCCCTGGTAACTTGATACGTCAATTCCTTTGATGCTCATAATCTTCCTCACTTTCTGCCGGCGCTTACGCCGCCTTCTTTATTACATTCCGATCCGGTTGAATAGGTACCCCGGTACAATGCCAATGACCGCAGTAGGATCAATATATTATGCAGCGCGGTGGATGAAAGTTCTGACCGGACACTTAAGACAATTTACAGGGGAACGATTGAGAAATATACACAGAAAGTGAAAAAGCCCTGAAAATCAGGGCTTTTTGCAAAGCTGCTGACGGGAATCGGATAATTGCACTTTTAAAAAACACTGTAAAATAAGGAGGTTGCAGAACCACCTATCCGAGTGTACTAAAATCGTACTAAATTCCCATAACAGCTAACAGGTTTTGAACCGCATGCCACCCAGACTTACATGCAGCCTTGCACATACTTTCGCGACAAACAGGATTATAGCATAAACAGCAGGAAAAGAAAAGAGCTTTCACAGGCTCTTTTTTTTGATGTTCTTTTTTCATTTTTTTCTTTCTTTTTTTTCCCATCGCATCATACTAACCATGTAATACAAATTTCAAAGGAGACAGCAGACAT
>JAJQCG010000170.1 GCA_021202815.1 Lachnospiraceae bacterium
TCCGCTTGGATGGCTAGTTAAGCTGAAAGTGTTATTATTTCAGCGTTTCCTTAAATTTCTTCCGTTCTTCCTATTCCCATAAGAACCAGATAAGTGAATAAAAATGAATGCAAAGAGGGTATGAAAATGGCGACACCAGACGAGTTGAAGCAGCACGAGGATGCATGTGGCTGCGGCGAGGACCACGGCCACGCGCATGACCACGATCACGGAGACGAGTGCGGCTGCGGCCACGACCACGGTCATGAGCATGAGCACAGCCATGTGCCGGGACATCCGGACGACTGTGAGTGCGAGCTCTGCCACCCGCACGAGGACTACTGCGACGTGTGCGGCGAGAGTCTTGCGAACTGCACCTGCGACATGCCGGACGCGACGAACAAGAAGCGTGTCTACATTCTCGAAAATTTAGGCTGCGCGAACTGCGCGGCGAAGATGGAAGCGAAGATCAAGGCGCTGCCGGACGTGGACTACGCGACGATCACCTACTCCACGAAGCAGCTGCGTGTCTCCGCGCCCGACCCGGATGCGCTGCTTCCGGTCATCCAGGAGATCTGCACGGCGATTGAGTCCGAGGTTGTCGTAAAGAAGCGCGAGCGCAAGGTGGCCGCCGCGGCTCCGGTGGAGGCTGTTGATCCGGAGAGCCGGAAGAAGAAAAAAGAATTCCCGAAGGAAAAGCTGGAGCCTCTGGGTATCATCCTGGGCGCGGCGCTCTTCCTTGTTGTAGAGGTCATTCATGAGACCAGCGGTGTGGAGGAGCTTCCGCTTCCGCTGATCATCCTGTGCCTGGTCGCCTATGTAATTCTGGGCGGCAAGATTGTCCTGACGGCGCTGAAAAATATCCCGAAGGGACAGGTCTTTGACGAGAATTTCCTGATGACGATCGCGACGGTGGGCGCTCTGATTATAGGCAGCTACACCGAGGCAGTCGGCGTGATCCTGTTTTACCGCATCGGAGAGTACTTCGAGGACCGCGCGGTAGAGAACAGCCGCAAGGCCATCATGGACGCGGTCGACATGCGCCCGGATGTGGTGAACCTGGTGGTCGGTGAAGAGGTAAAGGTCATTGACGCGGAGAGCGCCGTGGTCGGCGATATCCTTCTGGTGCGCCCGGGCGACCGGATCCCGCTGGATGGCGTCATCGTCGAGGGCGAGAGCCGTATCGACACCTCGCCGGTGACCGGCGAGCCGGTGCCGGTGGCCGCGGGCTACGGCGACGAGGTGACCTCCGGCTGTGTGAACACCTCGGGCGTGATCAAGATCCGTGTGGAGAAGCTGCTGGAGGAATCCATGGTCACAAAGATTCTGGATTCCGTGGAAAACGCGGCGGCGACCAAGCCGCAGATGGAGCGCTTTATCACCCGTTTCGCACGTATTTACACTCCGGCGGTTGTGGGTATCGCGCTGGTGACGGCGATCGTCCCGTCCCTGTTCACCGGGAACTGGTATCACTGGGTTTACACGGCGCTGACCTTCCTGGTCATCAGCTGTCCCTGCGCGCTGGTGCTCAGCGTACCGCTGGCCTTCTTCTCCGGTATCGGCGCGGGCTCGAAGCTCGGTATCCTTTTTAAGGGCGGCAACTCCCTGGAGGCGATCAAGAACGTGACCACTGTGATCATGGACAAGACCGGCACGATCACGAAGGGCAACTTCGAGGTGCAGGAGGCGGTCCCGACAAAGGGTGTAGATGCGGACAAGCTGCTGGCCTTAAGCGCGGCCTGCGAGATCAACTCCACGCATCCGATCGGGAACAGTATCATCGCTTACGCGAAAGAAAAGAATATCAATATTGAGCGCCCCTCGAAGGTCGAGGAGATCGCCGGAAAAGGTATCCGTGCGGTCGTGGCGGACGACGAGGTGCTGTGCGGCAACCGCAAGCTCATGCGGCAGTTCGAGGTAGACCTCGGAGACTACGCGCCGGAGAAATTCGGCACGGAGGTGCTGACAGCGCTGAATGGCAAATTTATTGGTCATCTGGTTATTGCGGATACGATCAAGGAGGAGTCTCCGGCCGCGATCAAGGCGCTGCATGATCTCGGCATCCATACGGCGATGTTGACCGGCGACGGCGAGGAGAGCGCGCTGGACGTGGCGAAGCAGACCGGCATCGAGGAAGTACACGCCAAGCTGATGCCGCAGGATAAGCTGACGCAGCTCAGTGAGATCCGGAAGCGCAATGGCGCAGTCATGTTCGTCGGCGACGGTATCAACGACGCTCCGGTGCTGGCCGGTGCGGATGTCGGCGCGGCGATGGGCAGCGGCGCGGACGCGGCGATCGAGGCGGCGGACGTGGTGTTCATGAACTCCAGCCTGACCTCCATCGCGGACTCCATCGGCATCGCCAGGAACGCCATGCGCGTGGCGATGCAGAACGTAGTATTCGCCCTCATCATCAAAGCGATGGTTATCGTGCTCGGCCTTCTGGGAATGGCGAGCATGTGGTTTGCGGTATTCACGGACTCCGGCGTCGCAGTGCTCTGCGTGCTGAACTCGGTCCGTGTATTATACAGATACAATAAGAAGAAATAAGGGAGGAGGGTAACAAGGTGAAAAAAGGTGATCTTTTAAAAAGACTCCTTCAGATCATCATCGTACTTTTCGGGATCAGCTTCCTGACCTTCGGCTTAACCTACATCGCGCCCGGCGACCCGGTGCAGGCCATGTACGCGGCGAGCGGCTCCATCCCCAGCCAGGAGATCATGGATCAGACCAGGGAGGCCCTGGGACTCAACGAGCCTTTCCTGGTGCAGTATGTGAACTGGCTGACCGGATGCCTGCATGGAGATTTTGGGACCTCCTATGCATACAACAAACCGGTGCTGACGCTGCTGATGTCCAGACTCTGGCCCACGCTGAAGCTGACACTATGTTCGCTGGCTCTGATGTTGATCATCTCGATTCCGCTGGGAATTCTGTCGGCGACGCACCAGGGCGGACCGATCGATTACTTTGTCCGGGGCTTCACATTCCTGGGCGTGTCGATGCCGAACTTCTGGGTAGGACTTTTGCTGATGCTTCTATTCTGCGTGAAGCTGGGATGGCTGCCTGTGGTATCGACCGGACAGGGATGGACGAAGCTGGTTTTGCCGACTGTGACGCTGGCTTTTGCCATGGCGTCCAAGTACACAAGGCAGGTGCGTACCGCGTTTCTCGAGGAGTTGAATCAGGACTATGTGGTGGGTGCGCGCTGTCGAGGCATCAAGGAGAGCACGATTCTCTGGAAACATGTGCTGCCGAATTCACTGCTTCCGCTGGTGACGATGCTGGGTCTGTCTATGGGTTCGCTGCTCGGCGGTACGTCGGTCGTGGAGGTGATTTTCTCCTATCCGGGTCTCGGAAATCTGGCGGTGAGTGCAATCACATCCATGGATTACAATCTGGTGCAGGGATATGTGCTCTGGATTGCCCTGATCTATATGGTGATCAATCTGGTGGTGGATATCTCCTATGGATTCCTGGACCCCAGAATGAGAGAAAAGAGGTAGGGCCATGCAAAAGCTGAAAGAATTTGTAAAGAAAAATCCCAGTTTTACAGTATTTGCCCTGCTGGCACTGGCGATCGTACTGATTGCGATTTTCGCACCATTCATTGCGACCCATGATCCCTATGAGGCTGTGTTGGCTGACGCGGTGCAGGCGCCGAGCGCGGAGCACTGGTTTGGCACGGACAAGATGGGGCATGACCTGTTTTCCCGTGCGATCTATGGGGCGCGTACATCTTTGAGCGCGGCGCTGATTCTGGTGGCGATCATCGTGGTGGTCGGGACGACGCTGGGCATCATCGCCGGATACTTCGGCGGGATTGTGGATGCAGTGATCATGCGAATCTCTGACATGATGATCTCTTTCCCGGGTATGGTGCTGGCCATCGCGGTGGCAGGTATTCTGGGAGCGAATATCCGAAATGCGATTATCGCCATTTCGATTGTGAGCTGGACGAAGTACGCCAGGCTTTCGCGCAGCCTTGTGCTGAAGATACGGAACTGCGACTACATAGCGGCGGCGCAGCTCACCGGTTCGAAGACCGGTTACATTCTGACAAAGTACATGCTGCCGAACGTGCTGCCCACGATCCTGATCACGGGCGCAACGGATATCGGAAGCATGATGCTGGAGATCGCGGGACTCTCGTTCCTGGGCTTCGGCGCGCAGTCACCGACCGCGGAGTGGGGCCTGATGCTGAACGAGGGTCGTGCCTACATGACGGCGGCTCCCTGGCTGATGATTTTCCCGGGCCTCGCAATATTTATCACGGTTGTTATATTCAATCTGCTGGGCGACAGCTTAAGAGACGTGCTCGACCCCAGGAGTTAAAAGAAAGGAAGGGTTTTTATTATGAAAGTAAAGAAAATTGCGGCTCTGGTTCTGGTAGCCGCCATGACGCTATCCCTTGTGGCCTGCGGCGGGAGCAGCTCTAGCAGCTCCGACAGCAGCAGCTCTGACAGCAGCACGAGCACTAGCAGCTCGGGCAGTACGACCTTCACCTTCGGCTGCGACTATTTCTCCGAGTACATCGACCCGTCGGTCAATGTCAACTCCGCATGGTCGCTGGTTCGTTTCGGCGTCGGCGAGACGTTGTTCGCCTTTGATATCGACGCGATTGCGCAGGAGAACCTCTGCGACGAGGCGACGACAGACGATTACATCACCTGGACGTTGCATATCCGTGACGGCATCACCTTCTCCAACGGAAAAGAGCTGACAGCCTCCGCGGTTGTCGCCAGCTGGGAGATGATGTATGAGAAGGAAGCGGCGGGCAGCACGTCTACCCCGTCTCAGTACCTTGCAAATCCGACCTTCATGGCAGATGACGCGAGCGGCACGATCACGGTAGTCTGCGAGGATGTGACGACAAACCTGAAGGGCATTCTGGCCTACCCGTACTTTGCGGTGATCGATGTGGATTCCTATGAGGAGGGTGTGGTCGATTCCGTAGTCGGTACCGGTCCGTATGTGCTGGACAGCTATGTAGAGGCAACGTCCAAGACTTTCGTGAAAAATGACAGCTACTGGAACGGTGAGGTTCCTTACGATGGATACACCGCGATCTATATGACCGACAGCACGACCAAAGCGATGGCGATCCAGAGCGGTGACGTGGATGTGGTAGAAAATGTTACGACAGCCAGCGATCTGGAGACTCTGAAAAACGATTCTGCCTACACGGTGGAGAGCACCGCAGGAGGACGTCTTGCAAATACCTATTTCAACTTCAACGGACAGCTTGCGAACGACACGCTGCGTCAGGCAATTCAGTACGCAATTGATGATGAGACGATGTGTAATATAACGGTTGGCGGCATCTACACCGCGGGCTGCTCCGTACTTCCGTCTTCCATGGACTATGGCTATGATCAGCTGACCGATCCTTATGAGTATGATCTGGACGCTGCGGTTGCGCTCCTGGATGATGCCGGTATCGTGGATACCGACGGCGACGGCGTGCGTGAGATCGACGGCGAGAACATCAACCTCAAGTATTATTCCTTTGAGAGCCGCCAGCTGCAGACCTTCGCGGAGGCTGTGTCCACGGTGCTGAACAGTATTGGCATCGGCGTGGATTATCAGGTGCTGGATTATGATACGATTCTCGGCCTGCAGACTTCGGGAGATTTCGATATGGTTTCCTCGAATGCCGTTATCGTGCCGACCGGCAATCCGGACGCTTTCCTGGGCAACTTCTACAGCGGGAACTCTGACGGTTATGGCTATTACAGCAATGCGGAGTATGACGCGGCTTACGAGGAGATGATCACCTCTACGGATGAGGCGTGCAAGGCGGAGCTCTACGTCGAGATGCAGCAGATCCTGATCGACGACGCGGCGACGATCGTACACGGCTACTATAACAGCTCGATCACCTACAACAACACCGTGATTCAGGGCGTTGAGATGTATCCGCTGGATTACACCTGGATCACCACGGACTGGGCTCCGGTGGGCTAAGCAGAGAACAAGAAGTGAGGGGAGTCCGGGGCTTCAAAAAAGCCCCGGCTGCCCGGTAGTATAAGGAGGAAATCCGATGCTGAGTATACAGGATGTTTCGATTACATACGGAAAAAATCCGGCTCCCACCGTGGAAGGCGTCAACCTCGAGATGAAACAGGGCGAGATCGTCAGCATCGTGGGGGAGAGCGGCAGCGGAAAATCAACCGTGATCCGCGCGGTGCTCGGCTGCCTGCCGGGCGGCGGTTATGTGAGTAAGGGAGACATTCAGTTCGAGGGGAAGTCCCTGTTGGGCTATTCGCAGGAGGAGTGGAGGAAACTTCGCGGGACGGAGATCTCCATGATTTTCCAGGATTCCGGTGCGATGATCAATCCGGTCCGCCGTATCGGCGCCCAGTATGTGGAATACATTCGAACCCATGAGAAAATGTCGAAGAAGGACGCCTGGGACAAGGGCGTGGAGATGCTGGAAAAGATGCGTCTGCCGAGTGGCGACAACATTATGCGCAGCTATCCCTTCCAGCTCTCTGGCGGCATGCGCCAGCGTGTCGGCATTGCGATGGCGATGACTTTCCAGCCGAAGCTCCTGCTGGGCGACGAGCCGACGAGTGCGCTGGATGTGACGACGCAGGCGCAGATCGTGCGGCAGATGATGGAGCTGCGCGATCAGTACAACACCAGTATTATCGTAGTGACGCACAATATCGGTGTGGCCGCCTACATGGCGGACAAGATTATTGTCATGAAGAATGGCCGTGTGGTGGATGCGGGAGACCGGGAACAGATTCTGCATCATCCGTCGGACGCTTATACAAAGAACCTGCTTGAGAGTGTTCCCGCGATGGGAGGTTATCGATTTGTCTGAGTTAATATTGGAAGCAAAGCATGTGACAAAAAAATACCCGGCTTCCGGAGGACGGACTCTGATCGCCAACAACGACATCAACCTGAGCATTTACAAGGGCAGGACGCTGGGTATCGTGGGAGAGAGCGGTTGCGGCAAGAGTACCTTCATGCGTATGGCGATCTCCCTGGAGACGCCGACGGAGGGCGATATTCTCTTTCACGGGAAGAGCATCCTTGGCCTGAAGGGCGAGGAGCTGCGGCAGCACAGGCAGAACATCCAGATGGTGTTCCAGGACCCGACGGCGGCCTTCAACCCGAAGATGAAGATCATGGACATCATCTGCGAGCCGCTGCTGAATTTTAAACGTATCAAGAAGAGTGAGAAGGAAGAGGTGGCGCGGAAATATCTGGAGCTTGTGGAGCTGCCCGGAGATTTCGCGACGCGCTACCCCCACAATATGAGCGGCGGCCAGAGACAGCGTGTCGGCATCGCGCGCGCCCTGACGCTGGAGCCGGAGATTATTCTCTGTGACGAGGCGACGAGCGCTCTCGACGTGTCCGTGCAGAAAAATATTATTGAACTGCTTGTGAAGCTTCAGAAGGAAAAGGATATCGCGTTTGGCTTTATCTGCCATGATATGGCGCTGGTGCAGTCCTTCGCGCATCAGGTGGCGGTTATGTATCTGGGAAATATTGTCGAGGTCCTGCCGGGGAGCAGCGTCGCGGAGGATTCGAAGCATCCTTACACGCAGGCGCTGATCGGTTCGATCTTTGATCTGAATATGGATTTCTCGAAGCCGATCGAGAGCATCGACAGCGAGGCTCCGAGCCCGCTTGACGTGCCGGTGGGCTGCCCCTTCCAGAACCGCTGCGACCGCTGCATGGAGATCTGCAAAAAGGAACGTCCGACGCTGAAAAATGTGACGGAGAATCATCAGGTGGCGTGCCACCTTTATCAGGAGGTAGAAGGATGAGAAAACTGTGGAGTCTGCTTCTGGTGTGCGCGCTCACACTGTCCCTTGCAGCCTGCGGCAGTTCGTCGGGGGCGGAAAGCACGGTGGGAGAAAGCAGCCATGTGATCGGTATCGCGGTATACAACGCGCCCGATCCGGAAATGTCCATGTTTTATACCTATTATTGCGAATATATCGCGGAGAGCTTTCCGGTGGAATTTATCATCTCGGAGAGCCTTGACACCCTGGAGGACGAGGTCGCCTTTGTCGAGACCGTGAAGGAAGCGGGCGGGGAAGGAATTATTTCCTTTTATACGTCGGATCTCGCGGCGATCGTGGAGACCTGTGCGGAGAATGAGATCTACTATGTACAGGGTTCCGGCTCGCTCAGCGACGACGAGTTTGACTCCGTGAAGGACAATCCCTGGTATCTGGGCGTGATCGGCCCGGACGATGACGAGGAATTTGCAGCCGGACAGGATATGGCGGCGGATTTCATCGCCGACGGTGCAACCTCGTTCCTGATTGTCAGCAGCGGCGCGGGTGACAGTGTGAACTATATGCACTATACGCGTGTCGAGGGTATGCTGCATCAGATTCAGGAGTCCTTTGGCCTGACCTACGCCGAGGACCTGGAAGATCTGGCGCAGGTGACCGAGCTGACGACGGTCGAGACGGACAATGATGAGGTGACGATCGTGATCAGCCCTGGATATGTGTCCATGGACGCGGGACGCGAAAATCTCCTGTCTGCGCTGGATGTGGGTGATTATGACGCCCTGCTGTCGGTAATGGGCCTCAGCGACGTGTTCGACGCGATGGAGGAAGGCATTACGGCCAATACGGCGCTCATGCGAATCGGCATTGTGGACTGCTTCTCGCAGGAAAACTATGATGCTTTCGAGGAGACAGCGGCGAATGGCTACGGGATGCTGCACTATGTGAAGGGTAAATATGCTTCCATGGTCGCGCCGGCCTTTGTGGCGCTGTTCAACGCGATGGAGGGCGACGTCGACCTGGTCAATCCGGACGGCGAGGCTTTCCGTATTTACCAGACTTACTGGACGGCTGCGAGCGAGGCGGAATACGCGGAGCTCTTTGGCTACACGCAGAGCATCTATGAAAACGCCTACAGCGCGGCGGATATGATGAATGTAATCCGCTCGTACAATGCGGACGCGACCTATGATGACTTCGTAGAGCTGGCCGAGAGCAGCGACATTGAGTCGGTGCGGGCGAGACTCGCGGAGTAGTATCCGGTACAATTATTTCGAAATAACAACCTTTCTGCCAATCTGTTTCCTGACGGTACAGGTCAAAATTTTCGGCACAGTGCGCTGCATCCGCGCTTTTGGCCTGTACTCTCAGGATAACAGCCTGGGTATTGGGTGCGGTTATTTATGAAATGTGCAGGAAAAATGAAAAACAGCCTGTGGACATCGAAAGATGCTCGCAGGCTATTGCCATGCTGGGAGGACGGAGGACTTTATGAGATTACAGAACATCGAAGTGAGCGCGGGCGAGAAGAAATCCGGCTATCTGAAAGTGCCGGGTACCCCATATGAGATTCCCGTGACCGTGATCTGCGGCGTAGAAGATGGGGAAACCGCGCTGATCACTGCAGGCATTCATAACGCGGAGTACGTCGGTATCCAGGCGGCCATAGAGCTGCAGAACGAGCTGCAGCCGGAGAATATCAGGGGGACGCTGGTGATCGTGCCGCTGGTGAATGTGAGCGGTTTCCAGAAGAGGACCATGAGCGTCGTCTGGGAGGATAACAAGAATCTGAACCGGGAATTTCCCGGCGATGCGAACGGATCAATGGCTTCGCGCTTCTGCTATATGATCGAGAAAGACCTGCTGTCCATCGCGAACTATTATATCGACCTTCACAGCGGCGATGGCTACGAGAAGCTGGACTCTTATGCTTATTATGTGGGGGCGGTGGAACCGGCGGTACGGGAGACGGCCTTTGAGATGGCCTGCCGTGTGTCGATGGATTGTCTGGTGGAATCCCAGGGACTCTCCGGTGGCGCGTACAATTATGCCTCCTCGCTCGGTATCCCCAGCATCCTTCTGGAACGCGGCGGCTGCGGACTGTGGAACAGCCATGAGGTCGATCAGGACAAGGCGGATGTGCGGCGTATTCTGGCTTATCTTCACATCCTGAAAGATGCGGACGGTTCCCATCCGGAAGAGAAGCACCTGATCTTCCGTGATGCCGTCTATGAGAATGCGCCAATATATGGCTGCTGGTATCCTTTCTTCCATACAGGGGATTTTTTCAAAGAGGGCGAGCTGCTCGGGGAGATCCGGGATTACTTTGGAAACACGCTGCATCAGTGCTATGCGAAGGCAGACGGCATGATCCTCTATCAGACCGGAAGCCTCTCCGTGGTGCAGGACGGTCCGATGGTGGCCTATGGCGTGATGCCCGAGGAGAGACACCAGTATTGCGGCGGACGGGAAGGACATACGCACCAGCACGAATGAGAACAGTAATTATAATAAAAAGACAGGCTTTAGCAGGTAAACCTGCACTGCCTGTCTTTTTTATTTCGATATTGTTCTGAACGCTGAGATTACATTTTCTTCGCCCGGATGGCCTCTGCAAATGCGGGCACGACCTCAAAGAGATCTCCTACAATGCCGTAGTCGGCCACGGAGAAGATCGGGGCGTCGGGGTCCTTGTTGATCGCGATGATCGTGTCCGAACCGCTCATGCCGGCCAGATGCTGGATGGCGCCGGAGATGCCGCAGGCGACGTAGATCTTCGGCGCTACGGTCTTGCCGGTCTGTCCGACCTGATGCGCGTGCGGAATCCAGCCCGCATCGACAGCGGCGCGGGAGGCTCCGACGACACCACCCATGGCGTCCGCCAGGTCACGGATATAGGAGAAGTTTTCCGCGCAGCCCAGACCGCGTCCGCCGGAAACAATGACATCAGCCTCTTCGAGATGGACCGCCTCGGCCACCTCCTTCACTCTCTCCAGCAGGTGAACGCGGATCTTTTCCGGATCAATGTGAATGTCCTCGCGTATGATCTCGCCGCTGCGGCTGTCGTCTGCCGGTGATTTCTTGAAGACGCCGGGGCGTACGGTGGACATCTGCGGACGATGATCCGGGCAGGAGATCGTGGCCATCAGGTTTCCGCCGAAAGCGGGACGGGTGGAGGCCAGAAGGCCGTTTTCATCGATATCCAGACCGGTGCAGTCTGCGGTGAGTCCGGTGTACAGCGCGCAGGCTACCCGGGGCGCCACGTCGCGGCCGTTATTCGTCGCGCCGTAGAGGACGATGAACGGAGCATATTTCCGGATCAGCGTCTTCATGGCATAGGACTGTGCGTCGGTGTTGTAGGTGTCATACTCATCGCCCTCGACCAGCAGCACCTGATCCGCGCCGTAGAAGATGGCTTTCTGCGCGACAGACTCTGCATTCTTACCCAGGACCACGGCGACCAGTCTGGAACCCAGCTTATCCGCCATGGCGCGACCCGGGCTCAGCAGCTCGTAGCCTACATTTTTCGCTGTACCGTTCTCTGTCTCTATATAAACCCAAAGATCTTTATTTTCCATCGTGTCTTACCTCCTGTCTTACAGCAGTCCGGCGTCGGACAGCAGACCTGTCAGTTTCTCCGCCGCGGCTTTTCCGTCCAGATTCTCGATCTTCATGCCGTTCTTTTCATGGTGAGGCGTGTAGGTCTTGAGCACCTTTGTAGGAGAACCTGCCAGACCGCGTTCCTGCGGATCGACGACGACCTCGGTGCTCGTCAGCTCCCCGATCTCGGCCGTCCGCGCAAAACGCTTGGTCTTGAAGTTCGGATAGCGCAGGTCGTAGGAGGTCTTGTTGACGGTGATGATGCAGCCGCTGGGTGCGGAATAATAATCATAGCCCTCGTCGCTCTCACGCTTGCACTTCAGCGTTCCGTCGTCCTGCAGGCTGACCTCCACGGCGTAGGAGACGAGCGCACGGTTCAGATGCTGCGAGATCTCCGGACCGACCTGGCCGGTATCGCCGTCGATCGCCTGCTTGCCGCAGAAGATGACGTCAAAGGGCTTGCCGGACTTTTCTTCCAGATACTTGATGGCCGTGGAGATAATCTTCGAGGTAGCCAGCGTGTCGGAGCCGCCAAAGGCGCGATCCGTGATGAGCCAGGCCTCGTCCGCTCCGGCCGCCAGGCACTCGCGAAGGGCGTCCTTTGCCTTCGGAATTCCCATGGTGATCACGGTGACCTTGCCGCCCGTCTGATCCTTGAGACGCAGGGCGGTCTCCAGCGCATAGGTGTCGAAGGTGCTTACGATCGCCGGGACGCCTTCACGGATAAGCGTGTGCTTCACCGGATCGATCTTGATCTGGGTCGTGTCAGGCACCTGCTTGATGCACACAAGAAGGTTCAGCGCCTTCTGATCGTCTTTCGCTTCCTCGACAGCCGTCTGGGAGGGAATCGTCATCTTCGGCGCTTCCTCACGCTTTGCCGGGGCTGTGGTGGGAGCAGACTTCGGTGTGCTCCTCGGATATTTCTTCTTGACGCCGCCGGCAATCACCGTACGCTGCACCTGGTTCGTGCCCTCATAGATCTGAAGGATCTTCGCATCCCGCATGAGCTTCTCCATGGGATAATCCTTCATATAACCATAACCGCCCATGACCTGAACGCCGTCCACCGCGCACTTCATACCGGTATCGGTGCCGAAGGTCTTGGCAATGGAAGCCTCCAGCGTGAAGGGGAGTCCCACATCCATGAGCTCTGCGGCGTGCAGGTACATCTGACGGCCCGCCTGGACCTGAATCTCCATATTGGCCAGCATCTCCTCGACCATCTGGAAATTGGCGACGGGCTGACCGAACTGCTTGCGCTGCTTGGCGTACTTGGTGGCTTCCTCGACCACGCGCTGTCCGATGCCGATGCCGAAAGCGCCCACGCCCGGACGGGAGTGATCAAGCGTCTCCAGAATGTATTTGAAACCGCGGTTCTTGCGGCCGAGCAGATGATCCTTGGGGATACGCACATTGTCGAAGATGACCTCGCTGGTGCAGCTCAGGCGCATGCCCATCTTGTCCTCCTCGCGGCCGATCGAGACGCCGGGGCGGTCCCGCTCCACGATGAAAGCGGACAGCCCCATCGCTCCCGCGGATTTATTGGTGGAAGCCAGGACGGTGTAGATACCCGCGATCGGGCCATTGGAAATAAAGGATTTGGTGCCGTTGATGATATAATCGTCGCCGTCCTCCACAGCGGTCGTTCTGACGCTGCCGGCATCCGAGCCTGCGTTCGGCTCGGTCAGGCAGAAGGCGGCATATTTTTTCTTTATCATGGTGTCAAACCACAGCTTCTTCTGCGCGTCCGTACCTGCGATCAGAACTGGGAAGGAAGCCAGGGCGTTCGCGATCAGCGTGGTGCCGATGCCGATGTCGCCGCGGGCGATCTCCTCCGCGATGGCGAAGACCTGTACATTGGTAAGGCCCGGGCCGCCATACTCGGTGGGAACACAGAGCTGGTTCAATCCCATATCGCAGGCCATGTCCAGCAGCTTTTCCGGAAACTCATTGTTGCGCTCATAATCTCCCACTGTGGGGATGACCTCTTTGTCCACGAACTCTCGAACCATGGTGAGCAGTTCCTGGGTCTCGTTATCGAAGAGCATGATGTAAAACTCCTTTTCTATAAAGTAAAAGAAGTGGGGATAAGACACAAAACCAGATCGCCCGCTTCTAATCCAGTAGAAATAGTAACATATTTGAAAATCATTGGCAATGTTTTTCTGTAAAATTGCAGAGCGGCTCCCTGCTGAGAAAATTTATCGACAGGAGGCTTGCGTTTCCGGCTGATCTCTGGTATTCTGAGTTAGCAATAACTAATTAGCGTATGCTAACTCACGAGGACAAAACATGGAACGAAAGCTGTGGGAGACAATTGTAAAACAGTGCGCGCCTGTGCTGGTGGATGTCAAGCCGTCGAACCTCCTGATTCTGGCCCGGGAGGAGCAGGACGGCTTTGCGGAAGCGGAGCTGCCGGAGGGCATTGAAGCGCTGGTCTTAAGCCGCGGCGAGCGCAAGGCGACCTGGCTTCTGTACCGCCGTGACCGCCTGGAGGCGGAGCTCGTCTGGCCTCAGACGAGGGCATTTCTGCAGGCTTTCGGCTACCGTGCCGGAGAGGAGGGGCTCTCCGCGATGCTCCTCCGGCTGCGGGAGCGCTACGCGGCGTATAAGGAGGGTAAGGCCGCTTTCCCGCATGAGATGGGCGTCTTTCTCGGCTACCCGCTCTGCGATGTGAAGGGTTTTATCGAGCAGGGGGGAAGGAATTGCCTGCTGTCCGGCTACTGGAAGGTCTATGGGAATGTGAGGAAGGCGAAGAGAACCTTTCAGACCTATCGGGAGGTGCGGGACGCGCTGCTGCGGCTGCTTTCCATGGAGGATGTCCCGCGTGAGGCGGAACTGACGGCGTAACAGAGATAAAAGAAGGAGGACAAGGAAAATGGGACAGATTGTGATTGCTTATTACAGCGAATCCAGAAATACGGAGCAGATGGCGGGGATCGTCGCAAAGGGCGTGGAGGCTGCCGGCGGCGAGGCAAAGGTCGTGACGGTAGATCGGGTGACTGCGGATGATCTGAAAGAGGAGAACGTATTTGCGCTCGGCTGCCCGGCGCTCGGTGACGAGGAGCTCGAGGCGGATACCGTAGAACCGCTCACCGCTGCGCTCGAGGGTTTTGCTTCCGGCAAGAAGATCGGACTCTTCGGCTCTTACGGCTGGGGCGACGGCGAGTGGATGCGCCTCTGGGTGGATCGTCTCACGAAGGCGGGCGCGGAGGTACTCGGCGGCGAGGATGCGATCTGCACGGACGCGCCGGACGACGAGGCGGAGGCGAAGCTGATGGAGCTTGGAAAGAAGCTGGCGAGCGCATAAAAGGATAAGGGGGTGCCGTTTCTTCATGAGTGTTGTCATCGTGGGCGGCCATGATCGCATGGTCCGCCAGTACATGCAGATATGCAAGAACTACAAATGTAAAGCAAAGGTATTTACACAGATGTCAGCCAGCCTGGACAAGCAGATGGGTACGCCGGATCTGTTTATCCTCTTTACCAGCACGGTATCACACAAGATGGTAAAGACGGCGGTCGACGAGGCGAAGCGCAGGAACGTCGAGGTCGTGCGCTGCCACACGAGCAGCGGCACGGCGCTTGAGAACATCCTGAAGGAGTATGTAGCGTAAAAGTCTTGGACAGCGGCTATGTGGACTGCATACTCTGAAGAGCACAGGTGCTTGCATGCAAGGACACATAGACATCGGACGGCTTTTAACTTAAGGAAGGATTCCCCTCTCTCGGAGAAAACAGGGCGGGAGAGGGGACTTTTTTTGTGAAAAGAATGTGATTCTTCTTGTAAAATTCTGTCGAAGTAAGTACAATGATTCATGTTGGAGTCTAACATGAGGGGAGAGCACGATGGCGAAGCAGACATGGAAACCCGGGAATATGCTGTACCCGGTGCCGGCAGTGATGGTGAGCTGCAGAAGACCGGGAGAAAAGGCGAATATTATCACGATCGCCTGGGCGGGCACTGTCTGTTCCGATCCGCCGATGGTATCGATTTCTGTGCGGCGTGAGCGCCGCTCCTATGATATCATAAAGGAAAGCGGCGAATTCGTGCTCAATCTGGGGACGAAGGATCTGGTACGGTCTGCAGATTACTGCGGCGTGCGTTCGGGGCGGGACGTGGATAAGTTCCGGGAATGCCGTCTGCATGAGCTCCCGTCAAAGGAGGTCGCCGCGCCGGGGATTGCCGAGAGTCCGGTGAATATCGAATGCCGGGTGACGGAGATAAAGCCGCTCGGGAGCCACGATCTCTTTCTGGCGAAGGTCGTGAGTGTGACGATCGACGATCGTTATCTCGATGAAAAAGGAAAATTCGACCTGAACAGGGCAGGGCTTGCCGCATATTCTCACGGCGAGTATTTTGAACTGGGCAGAAAGATGGGGAGCTTCGGCTTCTCGGTGCGGAAGAAAAAGGGAAACCGATGAAGAGGCTGTTCGGAAAACGATGGAAACTGAAATACGCGGGTTCTCTGTTTCTCTTTGCGTTTCTTATGTTATGTTTTCACCCGATTCTGGGAGATACCTGGGGAGATGAGGAGACCTATTTTGAGGTGCTGCTGGACGGCGAGGTCATCGGGGCGGTGGCGGACGAATCCGTGGTGGACAACGCCTTTCTGAACGCGCGCGCGCAGGTCTCCCGGGAGACGGAGGGGCTGGTGCGGGCCAACGTGGAGTGCAGCTATCAGCGCGTATCCCGGCTGTTTGGCACGACGCTGGAGCAGGATGAGCTGGAACAGGTGATCTATGAGCTCCTGCAGGAGAAGGTGAAAACCGCCAGACAGAAATATTACCTCGTGAAGATCAATGAGTTCACAGTATACCTCGCCTCGATGGACGAGGTGGAGGAGCTGCTGCAGACGGTGCTTGAACCTTATGATGAGGATGGAATGTTTGCCGTCGGGGTCGTGTCCGATACCAGCCGGGAGCTGAACAGCTTCACGGTCGAGGTGACGGCGAAGGAGGAGACCGGGGACGAGGACGGCCTGAAGGATCTGGACTTTTATGAGAAGGTGGAGATCTGCGAGGCCTATATCGACGAGGAAGATCTGACCGACGTGGCGGAGGCCATCGATCTCGTGACGAAGGAGACGGAGAAAAATCAGGTCTATGAGGTGCAGGCCGGAGATACGCTGTCTGAGATTGCCAACAGCCGCGGATATTACGTGGACGAGGTGCTGGCGCTGAATGAGGGGCTCACGCGGGACGCGACGCTGAATATCGGCGATGAGATCATCATCAGTGTGCCGGAACCGGAGCTGTCGGTTGTCACCACGGTGCAGTCCACCTATGAGGAGGACTATTACGCGGAGACGGAATATGTGTATAACGATGACTGGTATACAACGCAGACGACGGTGCTGCAGGAGGCGGAGGCTGGTCATCACGAGATTACGGTGCTGATTTCCTCGAAAAACGGCACGGAGACGGAGCGCGAGACGATCGCCGAGACGGTGATGGTGGAGGCGGTTCCGGAGATTATCGAGAAGGGGATGCAGACGCCGCCGACCTATGTCAAGCCGGTCACAGGCGGCACGCTGAGTTCTACATTCAAGTGGCGCTGGGGGCGGATGCACAAGGGTGTCGACTGGTCGGTACCTGTCGGTACCACGGTTCGTGCTTCCAGCGGCGGCACGGTCGTGAGCGCGGGCTGGTCGAGCGGTTACGGCTACTGTATCACGATCTCGCACCCGGACGGGAAGCAGACGCGCTACGCGCATCTGAGCAAGATCCTCGTGTCCGTCGGGGAAAAGGTGGAGCAGAATGAGAAGATTGCGCTCAGCGGCAACACGGGCAACAGTACGGGGGCGCATCTGCACTTCGAGATTCTGGTGAACGGGACGCAGGTGAATCCGCTGCTGTACCTGGAGTGAGTTTCGAACAGCCCGGCCAAGGTTTTGAACAGCCCGGCCCGGGGCAGGTATGGGTTCGAAAACGCGCTCTCGCTCAGTGCTCAGCGTAGCGGACACTAAACTCAATCTTCGCTTGCAGCTCGATTTCGTTAAGTGCCGACGCTTCGCAATGGTTTTCGAACGCATACCGGACCCGGGTCGGGCTGCTGTCAGACAGTGGTACATTGCAGGGGGGACAGGCTTTGAGCAGTCCATATCTGCATCTGTCTGCTGTCAGGCAGTGACTACAGAGCAACGGCACCGAGCCGTGATCGGTACTTGACGAAGTGTAGCTTCTGTTTTATAATAGCGCAGTTGGTGTAAATGGTTTGAATGTCAAAGTAATTGAGGATGAGAGATGAGAGCAAGAATTATCGGAACGGGCTATAGTCTGCCGGCTTTCCGGGCGGATAATGATTACCTGGCGACGCTGGTGGACACGAGTGACGAGTGGATATCGGAGCGGACGGGCATCCGGGCGCGGCATCTGGCGAGGGAGGAGACGACGCTCTCCATGTCGGCGGACGCGGCGCGGATGGCGCTTGCGAAAGCGGATTTTAAGGCGGAGGATGTGGAGCTGCTGATCGTGGCGACGATCACGGGCGATATGGATACGCCGAGCACAGCCTGCCAGGTGCAGAAGGAGATCGGCGCGAAGAATGCGCTCGCCTTCGACATTAACGCGGCCTGCTCCGGTTTTCTCTATGCGCTGCATGTCGCGGAGGCCTTTATTGAGAGCGGTACTTATCGGAACGCGCTGCTGATCGGGGCGGAGACGCTTTCGAAGGTCGTCGACTGGACGGATCGCGGCACTTGCGTTCTCTTTGGAGACGGCGCCGGGGCGGCGCTCGTGACGGCATCGGAGAGCGGCGGCCTGCTCGCACAGTCGCTTGGCAGCAGCGGCGAGAAGTGGGACGTGCTTTTCTGCGAGGGGAGACCGAATGAGAATCCGCTTCGCGAAAAGGGGCAGAAATGCGGCTATCTGAAGATGGACGGCCAGGAGGTGTTCAAATTTGCGGTGCGCACGGTGCCGCAGTGTATCGAGGAGGCGCTTGAGAAGGCAGGGCTGAAGCCGGAGGAGATTGACCTCTTTATTCTGCATCAGGCGAATAAGCGGATCATCCAGGCGGTGGCGAAAAGGCTGGGTATGGCCGAGGAGGAGTTTCCGATGAATATGGACGAGTGTGGGAACACATCGGCGGCCTCGCTTCCGATCCTGCTGGCGCAGCTCGATGAGCGCGGCAGGCTGCGGCGCGGAGACCGGATTGTGCTGTCCGGATTCGGCGCGGGACTGACCTGGGGCGCGTGTGTGCTGGAATGGTGAGAAAGCCCTTGACAAACGTGTTTTCAGCACATATACTTTGAATGTCAAACCATCCGTAAAAGGATAAGGAAATAAAGGAGAAAAACAATGTTAGACAAAATCAGAGAGATGGTTGCGGAGCAGCTGAATGTGGATGCGGGTGAGATCACCGCGGAGACGACTTTTAAAGAGGATCTTGGCGCGGATTCCCTCGATCTGTTTGAGCTTGTGATGGCGCTCGAGGAGGAGTATGATATCGAGATCCCGTCCGAGGAGCTGGAGAATATCACGACGGTAGGCGCTGTGATGGATTATCTGAAATCCAAAGGTATCGAGTAAGCGGCGCTGCCGGAACTCATACGCGGACAAAAGGAGAGGGCTGCCTGCGGCTGATACATCGCGGCAGCCTGTATTTCGATTCTGTTACTTTGATTATCAAACTTTTTGAAACAGTTCAGAACAGCAGAAGGTGGTCTGTGGCCTGCTGTTATGAACAGCAGTATTTTTTAGAGAGGTATAGATATGAGCGGGCTTGCATTTGTATTTCCCGGACAGGGCGCGCAGTACGTGGGCATGGGAAAGGATTTCTATGAGACGTTTCCTGTGTGCCGCGAGGTGTTCGACGCGGCTTCGGCGGCGTCGGGGCTTGACATTCCGGCGCTTTGTTTTGAAGAGAACGAGAAGCTGAATCAGACGGAATACACGCAGATCTGTATGCTGACCGTGGAGATCGCGATTCTGAAGGCTGTGGAGGAGCAGGGAATTACATCTGCTGTCAATGCGGGCCTGAGCCTTGGCGAGTACGCGGCGCTGGCGGCGTCGAAGGTGATGAGTCTTCCGGATATTTTCCGCGTGGTGCGGAAGCGCGGTATTTACATGCAGGAGGCTGTGCCGGTGGGCGGAGCCATGGCGGCGGTGCTGGCCATGGATGCGTCGAAGATCGAGGAGATCTGTGAGCAGACGGAGGGCATTGTCTCCATTGCAAATTACAATTACCCGGGTCAGATCGTGATCACCGGTGAGGAACAGGCCGTGGAGGCCGCAGGTGAGGCGCTGAAAAGCGCGGGAGCGAAGCGGGTGGTTCGTCTGAATGTCAGCGGCCCGTTCCACTCGAAGATGCTCGAAGGCGCAGGGGAGAAGCTGGCAGAGGAGCTGCGGGACGTGGAGATCGCGGGGATCGAGACGCCTTATCTCACCAATGTGACAGCAGATTATGTGAAGTCCGCGGACGATGTGAAGGATTATCTTCGCAGACAGGTCTCGTCCAGCGTGCGCTGGCAGCAGTCGGTGGAGCGTATGATCGCCGACGGCGTGGACACCTTCGTCGAGATGGGTCCGGGTAAGACGTTATCCGGCTTTATGAGAAAAATCAATCGTGGTGTGACGATGTATAATATAGAGACGATGGCGGACTTTGAAAAAGTAACTGCCCTGTTGAAAGGAGAGTAAGCGTATGCTGAAAGGAAAGGTAGCCCTGGTAACCGGGGCGGCGAAGGGGATCGGACGCGCCATCGCGCTTGCGCTGGCGGCGGAGGGCGCCACGGTCGTGGTGAACTACAACGGTTCGAAGGAGAAGGCGGAGCAGACGCTCGCTGAGATCAAGGCACTCGGCGCGGATGGCTGCGTGTACCAGTGCAATGTGGCGGCTACGGCGGACGCGGACGCCATGGTCAAGGCGGTTATCAAAGAGTATGGTCGTCTCGATATTCTCGTAAATAACGCAGGCATCACGCGCGATAATCTGATCATGAAGATGTCGGAGGCGGATTTTGACGCTGTGATCGACGCGAACCTGAAGGGCTGCTTCAATATGATCAAGGCGGTCAGCCGTCTGATGCTGAAGCAGCGCTCCGGCAGGATCATCAATATTTCCTCAGTATCAGGTATCATGGGAAATGCGGGGCAGGCGAACTACGCCGCGTCCAAGGCGGGTATCATCGGCCTGACGAAGACGATAGCCAGAGAGCTTGCGAGCCGTGGCATCACGGTCAACGCGATCGCTCCGGGCTTTGTGGATACGGACATGACGCAGGCGATGCCCCAGAGCGCAAGGGAGGCCGCGGTCTCCATGATTCCGCTCGGACATTTCGGAAAGCCGGAAGATATCGCGGATATGGCGGTTTATCTGGCGTCGGAGAAGGGCGCTTACATTACGGGACAGGTAATCAGTGTAGACGGAGGGATAGCGATCTGATGAGGAGAGTAGTGGTAACAGGCATGGGTGCGATTACGCCCATGGGACTGAATGTGAATGATTATTTCGAAAATGTGAAGGCCGGAAATCATGGCTTTGAGATTATCTCCAGCTTTGACTCGACAGAGTTCAAGGTGCACACCGCCGCGGAGGTAAAAGGCTTTGTGGCAAAGGAGTATATGGATCCGAAGGCGGCCAGGAGGATGGACAAGTTCGCACAGTTCGCGGTCGCGGCAGCGAAGGAGGCCATCGAGGATTCCGGGCTGGATATGACGAAGGAAGATCCCTACATGGTGGGCTGTTCGATCGGTTCCGGTATCGGCAGTCTGGAGCGCACGGAGATCGAGTATGAGAAGATGGTCACAAAGGGACCGAGCCGCACGAGCCCGCTGATGGTGCCGCTGCTGATCTCAAATATGGCGGCGGGCAACGTCTCGATCGCCTACGGACTGAAGGGCAAGAGCCTGAACGTGGTGACGGCCTGCGCGACCGGCACGCACTCGATCGGCGAGGGATACCGCAGCATCCAGGTCGGAGCCGCGGACGTGATGGTATCCGGCGGGACGGAGAGCTGCATCTGCCGTCTGGGTGTGGCGGGCTTCTCGGCGCTGACCGCGCTCTCCACGATCGAAGATCCGGAGCGCTGCTCCATTCCTTTTGACAAGGATCGCGACGGCTTTGTCATGGGCGAGGGTGCGGGTATCGTCGTTCTCGAGGAGCTCGAGCATGCGAAGGCGCGCGGCGCGAAGATCTACGCCGAGGTCGTCGGCTACGGCGCGACGAGTGACGCCTATCATATCACCTCCCCGGCGGAGGACGGCATGGGTGCGGTCGTGGCGATGAAGTGCGCGGTGGAGGAAGCCGGCGCGTCGCTTGACGATATCATGTATATCAACGCGCATGGCACGAGCACGCATTACAACGATCTGTGCGAGACCCGCGCGATCAAGACGCTGTTCGGCGAGCATGCGAAGGAGATGAAGGTTAATTCGACCAAGTCGATGATCGGCCATCTGCTCGGCGCGGCGGGAGCGGTGGAGTTTATCACCTGCGTGAAGGAGATGCAGGAGTCCTACATTCATGTGACCAGAGGCCTTGAGAACCCGGGCGAGGAGTGTGACCTTGACTATGTGCAGGGACAGGGCGTCACGATGGACATTGACTATGCGCTGTCGAATTCTCTGGGCTTTGGCGGACACAACGCCAGCATTCTGATAAAGAAGTATAAGGGGTAAAAAAATATGGTGATGGATATTAATCAGATCATGGAAATCATTCCGCATCGGCAGCCCTTTCTGCTGATCGACCGGATCGAGGAGCTCGAGGAGGGAAAGCGCGCGGTGGGAAAGAAGTGCGTTTCCTACAATGAGCCCTTCTTCAATGGACATTTTCCGCAGGAGCCGGTGATGCCGGGCGTGCTGATTCTCGAGGCGCTGGCGCAGACCGGGGCGGTCGCGCTGCTCTCCCAGCCGGAGAATAAGGGGAAGGTCGTCTATTTCGGCGGCATCGACAAGGCAAAGTTCAAGCGCAAGGTCGTGCCGGGCGATGTGCTGACGCTCGAGATGGAGATTATCAAACAGAAGGGTCCGATCGGCGTGGGCGGCGCGAAGGCGACCGTCGACGGAGTACTTGCCGCGAAGGCGGAGATGACCTTCGCGATCGGATAGACCGATCCGGCTGATGCCTGTGGGACTCTGTAGGTGAATTTGCAGCCCATACAGTTGCCGGGTGGATTTACACAGACAAAAAGGGGCTGACGTTTTTTTCGCGCCAGCCCCTTTGCTAAGGGGAAAAATGGGATAATGGGACTCAGCCTTCGATCATGATCGATTTGTTTTCTTCAACCTTCGGCGTGGCGTCCTTTTTCGGAACGGTCAGCTTCAGCACGCCATTCTCAAACGCTGCATGGACATCCTCCTGCTTCACCTCGCTGCCGACGTAGAAGCTTCTCTGGTAGTGGCCGGTGTAGCGCTCCTGACGGATGTAGCGGCCCTGATTGTCTTTCTGGTCGTCCGACTCCTCGTGCGCGGCCTGGATCGTCAGATAGCCGTTTTTCAGTTCCGCGTGCAGGTCTTCCTTCCGGAATCCGGGCAGATCGAGCTCGATCTGATAAGCGTTTTCAAGCTCCCGCACATCGGCTTTCATCGCCGGTACCGTATTTCTGTGGTTCACCCGGTAGTAGGTCGGGCTCATAAAGTCGTCAAAAAAGTCATCCATCAAACTTCTTCCAAAAACATCAGTCATTAACATAATCATTACCTCCTCAAGTAAATGAATTCTATTTGTTTTATTTGTTATATGAGTTATAGCACAAATTGTTAGCCAAGTCAAGGGACGAGTGCTAATTATTTTGTGAAATAATTGTGAACAGGTATTTCTGTAATTACTCGTTGCCGTTTTTTAATTTTTCTGTTATAGTTGCAGCAGAATAGAGTCGGGAAATCGGCGCGTAAACCGGGTGTTGCCTGCCTTTGCATGCCGGTTACGCATAGCGGGGAAATCCTGTCAGGAAGAACGGAAAATATCATGATGGAGGGAAGGAAAATGAGCAAAACTTACGAGGAAATCAGGGAATACATCGGCGATCCGGATCAGCTGATGACGCTGCGGGACGGGACGCTGCGGGGAGGATTTCAGGAGGGCGTCCGCTTTTTTGAGGTGACGAACGGCGGCAATCTGTCCGTGACGG
>JAJQCG010000057.1:0-12926 GCA_021202815.1 Lachnospiraceae bacterium
CATGCCGTAGTCTTCATTTTGAAAGTACTATTTCAGTTCGTTTCGCAATTACCTAGTCAAATTTCACACCCAAAATCATGGTGTAAGAATCGGTGTGTGTTAATTTTTTGACATTGTTTTACACATTATACCCCCATGGGGGGATTTTGGCAAGAGGGAAATACTAAATTCCTGCCTGCTCGAGCAGCGCCGGCACCTTCGACTCCCAGCCGAGCGCCATGATATGCACACCCTGGCAGTAAGGTCTGCACTCACGGATGATGCGCGCCGCAATCTCCACACCGGTGATGCCCGCCTTCGTCTTCTCCTTGTCCGCTTTCAGCTCATCGATCATCTCCTGCGGGACATGAATACCTGCGACATTGTCGTTCATGTATTTCGCCATACCCGCCGACTTCGGAATCACGATGCCGAGCTGCACCGGCTTGCCAAACTGGCTTGCCTTTTCCATAAATTTAATAAATTTCTCCGGCTCATAGACCGCCTGCGTCTGGAAATAATCCGCGCCCGCGCGAACCTTCCGCTCCATCTTCGCGAGCTGCGCGTCGACGGAATCGCTGCACGGCGATACGACCGCGCCCTTCGCGAATTTCGGCGGCTCGCCGACCAGCTCATTTCCGCCCAGGTCAACGCCCTGCTCGAGCAGGCACGCCGTATGGAGCAGCGAGACGGAGTCGAGGTCGAAGACCGGCTTCGCCTGCGGATGATCACCGAGCTTCGTGTGGTCGCCGGTCAGCAGCAGCACATTTTCAATGCCCAGCATCGCGGCGCTTAAGAGATCAGACTCCAGCGCGCTCCGGTTCCGGTCCCGGCAGGTCAGCTGGAAAATCGGCGTCAGGCCCTCGTCCAGCAGCGCCTTGCAGGTGGCGAGCGAGCCGAGACGCATGACCGACGACTGGTTGTCGGTCACGTTGACCGCCGTGATACTGCCGAGGTAGGTCTTCGCCTCCTCAAGAAGATGCTCAATATGGATACCCTTGGGCGGGCCGACCTCCGCGGAAACTACAAATTCACCCCGTTCAAATAATTCTGTTATTTTCATCTTTTATCACTCCTATACTTCATCGTCAGTCGCATAGTTCCGGATCTGGGTCGGGCAGTTCAGCGCGTCCAGCCGACCGATCTTCTCGAGACGCCGGTAGATGCGCTCCCAGCCGCATTCCATATCGCTGTCCACCTCACATTTTCCATGCTTCGCGCCGCCGCACTGGCCGTTGACCAGGCTCTTGGAGCAGGCGGTGATCGGGCAGATGCCGCCGGTCAGGTTGAGATAGCACTCGCCGCACTGGCCGCAGTCATATTCAAGCGGCGTGACGCCCTGCGCGCCCGGAAGCCTCACCGTATCGCAGCCCGCCAGGACGGTCTTCTCCTCCAGATAAGCCGCGACCGTCTGTACACCGACGCCGCAGGAAAAGACCATAACCAGATCCGCGGCCTCAATCTGCTCCTTATATTTCGAGAAGCGCAGCTCCATGTTCTCAGGATTACAGATATAGTCGGTCGTCACCACGCCGCATACCTGTCCCGCCGACGCAAGCTCCGTCTGCAGATCAGCCGCCTCCTCTAGCGGAAAATATACCTCTCTGCAGCCATGGCAGTTGATGATGAAAACCTTTTTCCCTGCCGTCAGGGAACGGATGGTATCTTTATCCTTTAACTGTGTTATCAGCATATCACTTCATCCCCCTTACCGCGGCTTTTCCGGCCTTGATCTTCGTCACAAGCGGAATCTTCGAGGAACAGATGTATTCGCAGCAGCGGCACTCGATGCAGTCCATGACGCTCTTTTCCCTCATGCCCTGCCAGTTCTCTTCATCCGCGTACTTCGCGAAATACAGCGGGGAGAGCTCCATCGGACAGACATCCACGCAGCGCCCGCACTTGATGCAGGACTGCTCCGCCGTGTGGTCGGTGTCCACCGCGATAATCCCGTTCGAACCCTTCATAATCGGAACATGCAGGTCGGAAAGCGGGAAGCCCATCATCGGTCCGCCGGCCTTGTAGGTAATGTCGTCGCCCTCCGCGCCACCGCAGTAGTCGATCAGCGCCTGTGTGTCCGTGCCGATCTTCACAATATAGTTTCCGGGGCGCTTCAGGCACTCGCCGGTCACCGTCACGACGCGTTCGACGAGCGGCATGCCCTTCTGAATCGCGTCCGAAATCGCCTTCGTGGTGCTGATATTGCTCACGACACAGCCGACATCCGCCGGCAGCCCGCCGCTCGGCACCTGCCGCTTCATCACGCGTTTGATCAGCATTTTCTCCGCGCCCTGCGGGTACTTCGTCTTCGCCGTCACAACATCCAGATTTTCATAGGGAGCGGTCTTCGCCTTCATCAGCTCAATCGCGTCGGGCTTATTGTCCTCGATGACGATCAGTCCGCGCTCCGCGCCAACTGTCTTCACGATCGCCCGCAGGCCGAAGACCACGTCGTCCGCGAATTCGAGCATTACCCTGTGATCTGCGGTCAGCAGCGGCTCGCACTCGCAGCCGTTCAGAAGGATCGTATCCACCGGCTTCGCGGGTTTCAGCTTAACGGAGGTCGGGAAGCCCGCGCCGCCCATGCCAACGATACCGGCCTCCTTCACAATGTCAATAATCTCCTCCGGCGTCAGCTCCTCCAGAGAAGCGTGAGGCTTCACGGACTCGTCGAGCGTATCCTTCCCGTCGGAGCGGATCACGACAGCGGGACATTCGCCCCTGGTCGCGCGCGCGCGCGTCTCGATCGCGATGACCGTACCACTGACGCTGGAATGCACCGGGCTGCTGATAAATCCGGCCGCCTCGCCGATCTTCTGTCCGACCTTCACCGTGTCGCCCACGGCCACCACCGGGTTCGCCGGCGCGCCCGCATGCATCGAGAGCGGAATCGCCACAATCTCCGGCTCTGGGAAGCGCTCCAGCGCAAGATGCTCGGTAAAGCCTTTTCGCTCCAGCGGATGGATGCCGCCGTAATAGCCCTCAAGCCGGTTCTCACGAATCGACTTCACATACTCGTTCACAAACTTAACGTCAACCTTCGAGTAATCCCGCAGCTGCACCGGCTGCGCGAGGAATTCCTCAAGCCTGCCCTGCTTCTCGAGCCTACGGTAAATCTTCTCCCAGGCGCAGTCCTTGTCCTTGTCGATCTCGCACTTTCCGTTCTTCGCGCCGCCGCACTGCCCGTTCACCAGGCTCTTGGAGCAGTCGACGATCGGACAGATGCCCCCGGTAATATTCAGATAGCACTGCGCGCAGGCGTCGCAGCGCCTCTTCGTCAGCGCCATGCCATGATGCCCTGTGTAATTCAGCGAGTCCGCCGCCGCGTAGACCGGCAGATCCAGCATATCCGCGACCGTCTGTACGCCCAGGCCGCAGGACACCACGAAGACATGCTCCGTCCCCTCCGGGATCATGTCCTGAAGCTTCCGCTCTGTCTGCGTCTGATTGCACAAAAAATCGACCCTCGCGCTCCCCGTGATTGTCTTTCCCTCTTCTGCAGCAATTTTTTCAAACTCTGAATAATCCGGTTCGTCGACGGCCGTAAACTCTTTGAAGCACTTGTTGCAGGCGATCACGAACAGGTGATCCGTGTCTGACAACAACGACGCCAGCTCTTCGCGGCATTTCAGCCTGTATCTAGTGTAGTCCTCCAAACGCTCACCTCCTTGTATAATTGGCTCGTTATATTTTTAACGATCAAAATTGCAAAATCCCTCTCTGAGATTTTTTTCATTATATTCCCCTGTGGGGCATTTTTCAAGCGGTTTTAACATGTTTTATTTTCAAACTCGATCCGGAAGGAACCGCCCTCCACGTGAATCTTTGTCACGCCACAGTTCTTATGTACTCTTCCGCTCCAGAAATCCTTCAGCGGCAGCTCAAGCAGTCCGGAGAGAATCCCGCGGATCGCCGCGCCATGCGTCGTCATCAGAAAGGTCATCTCCTCGTTCTGCGGATCGTCCATAATACTGTGCACAAAACGCAGCGTCTGCTCCCGCAGATGCTGAATCGACTCGCCGCCCGGCGCCGTGCGGTAATGCTCCGGATCCTCGAAAAAGCGCGGAAACTCCGGATCCGGAATGTTATAATTCTCCTTCCGGTTGAACAGGCCCTCGTACTCGCCGAAGCTGATTTCTATCAGGGCATCCTCCTGGATAATTTCAATCGGACGATCCCCGCGGACAATCTCCGTGGTCTGCCGCGCGCGGACAAGCGGACTTGTATAGATGCGGTCAAAGGGGACGTCCCGCAGCCATTCAGCCGCCTGCCGTGCCTCCTCGATACCATTTTCATTCAGCGGAATATCCGTGATTCCCTGCAATCTGTGAATCCGGTTCCAGTCTGTCTCTCCATGACGCATCAGATAAATATCCATACTCATACTTCTCTCCTCTTCTCTCTCAGACCCGGCTGCAGTTCCGACATACGCCGTACAGAATCGAATTTCTGCACTGCAGAGAAAACCCGTGGTCTTTTTGTATATGCTCCGCAATTTCTTCCATAAAGTCGCAGTCCAGATGGTAAATGCGCCCACATTTCACGCATTTCATATGAAGATGATCCTGGCAGTGCCTGTCCTGCCCCGCATACTGATAGAGCGCCTTTCCGTTCTGCTCCGAGGGATAGCGCAACACTATCCCATCCTCCTCGAGCCGGTCAAGATAGCGGTAAATCGTCGTGATGTTGACCGGCGACCCTTGCTCTTTCAGCAGCTCGCCGATCTCGGAGACCGTCAGCGTCCTGTCACGGTTTTCCTTTAAGATCTCCAGTATTTTCCTGCGGCTGACCGTCGCGTAGGATGTTCCTCCGGCCATCATGGCTCCTCCTTAAAACAAGAACTCAATCACCAGTCCCCAGAATACGCCGAACGCGTAGAGCGCGCCGATGATCCCCACCGTCTCCTTCCGATCCCGGTTCTGGCGCAGCAGCACGAGCAGGCCGACTCCTGCGTTCACCAGCAGGCCCGACATCGCCGCACCGAGGCTTAAAACTCCCGCAAGATAAAGCTCTGTCAGTACGACCGACGAGGCGCAGTTCGGGATCAGACCGACCAGAGCGCACAGGAACTGTCCCAGCACCGGCACGCCGCTCAGAAGACCCGCGAGCGTCTCCTCCCCGATCAGCGCAATCACAAGATTCAGTACAAAAGAGACAAGCAGAATATAGCAGAAAACCTCCGCCGTATGCCGCAGCGCGGCCAGCGCCAGCTGTCTGCCGCAGCCGCTCTCCCCATCATGGTTATGATGGCTTCCGAAAAGCTTATTCTCCTGCTTTTTTCTCCCGTCCCGGATCACCAGATCCACAAGAAAGCCGCTCAGCATCCCGACGACTGCCTTGATCGCGAGCATCCTGGCGATCACGCCCGGCTCCGCTGTCTCCGAGAGCAGCACCGGCAGCATCTCATCCGAAGTCGACAGATAAACCGCAAAGAGCGTTCCCAGCGTGATCACGCGCCCCGCATACAGGCTCGACGCCGCCGCCGAGAACCCGCACTGCGGGAGCAGGCCAAACAGCGCTCCCCAGAAGGGGCCGGAACGCCGCGCCGCACCGAGCTTCTTTCGTCCCGCCGCGCCCGCCCGGTGTTCGAGCTGTTCAATGAGAAGGTAAGTGAGGAACAGAAACGGCAACAGCCGGACGCTGTCCTTTATCGTATCTATGATAACATCAAAAAGCATCTTTGTCATTCCCTTCGTCTGTTTTGCAAATAACTTGCATTTGCAAAACATTTGCGTTTTATTATACAGACTTCTTATTGAATGTCAAGCGCTAACGATTCAGAGCAACACTTTTTCATTTCAATGCTGCTCTGAACTGTTACAAAAATTTTACAGCATATCGTCGTTCAGACTGCACATACTAGGACTGCAACACCAAACAGGAGAACAAAGGAGGAATTTCTTATGTCAGGTTCTACGAATAAGGCTTCCGTACCGGAGGCAAAGGGTGCTCTCGACCGTTTTAAGTATGAGGTGGCGAGCGAGATCGGCGTGCCGCTGAAGGACGGCTACAACGGCGACCTCACCGCGAAGGAAAACGGATCGGTGGGCGGTTATATGGTGAAGAAGATGATTGAAGCCCAGGAACGCCAGATGGCGGGCAAATAAACGGTTTAAAAAAACCTCCGGCGGCCTTTATGGCTGTCGGAGGCTTCTTTATGCTTTTCTTAACTTTAATCGATCGTAAGTCCTGCTTTATCGAGGATCTTCGGGACGTTGCGCTCCGCACCGATCGCCATGATATGTACGCCGTCGCAGATGCCCTCTTCCTTGATCTTCGCGATCATCTCAGCGGCCATCTCGATACCGAGCTGCGTCGGCAGGCCCTTGACGCCCTTCTCCTTGCCCTCGGCGGCGGCAGCGGCGAGGCGGTCGATCATGTCCTGCGGCACCGCGATGCCCGGAACATTCTCATTCATATACTTCGCCATGCCGGCGGCCTTCAGCGGAATAATACCCGCCATGATGTGCGTCTTGATGCCGGCCTTGTCCACCTCGTCCATGAAGCGCTTCAGGCTGTCGAGATCAAAAATGCCCTGCGTCTGGATGTACTGCGCGCCCGCGTCAACCTTCTGGCGCAGCTTGTTGATCTGCAGGAACAGCGGCTCATAAACCGGCGTCACGACTGCGCCCTTATAGAAGCTCGGCGCTCCTCCGTCAATATCGTTGCCGCCGCAGTCCTTACCGGTGATCTCCATCAGGGAGAGCATGTTCAGGATGCCAACCGAATCCAGATCATAGACCGGCTTCGACTGGCTGCAGTCGCCGACCGTCGGATGATCGCCGGTCAGAGCCAGCATCGTGTCGATGCCGAACGCCGCCGCGGAGAGCATATCGCCCATAATGCCCATACGGCTGCGGTCGCGGCCCGTCACCTGAATGATCGGCTCAAGTCCGGCCTGTTTCAGCTTGATGCAAAGCCCGAGGGATGAGGCCTTCAGGCAGGCGGACTGCATGTCCGTCACGTTGACGCCGTGCACCTTGCCCTTCAGGAGCTCCGCCGACGCCATCTGTTCTGTAAAATCATATCCCTTCGGGGGAGCCATCTCCACGGTAATACCAAATTTTCCGCCTTCCAGCGCGTTCTTTAACATTCCCATTATTTATTCCCCCTGATATTGATTGTTCTAGGATAGGCAACCTTATCATAACCCTTGTCCTCGCGGCGCTTCTCGAGCAGATCGAGCTTGCCGAGGGCTTCCAGGCGCTTGTAAATCAGGATCCAGGCGCAGTCGTTCTCCGGATTGACCTCGCACTTGCCGTTCTTCGCACCGCCGCAGGGGCCGTTCACGAGCGACTTCGCGCAGCGGGTGATCGGGCAGATACCGCCGGTCGTGCCGAGCATGCAGTCGCCGCACAGGTGGCAGGCCTCCTCAAACAGGCCGAAGCGCACCGCCTCGCCGAGGAACATCGTATTATTCGACGGATAGACCGGCACCGGACTGTGGTTCGCCGCAACCTGTACGCCGTCGCCACAGGACATGCAGACGACCGCGTCCGGACATTCCTTCGTCAGCTTCTTCATGGCCGTCTTCACGCCCATGTTCATGCAGCAGTAATCCGCCATGCCGGTGGCCACTACGGTCTTGCCCTTCGACTCAAGGTAGGCCTTGAGCTCCGCAATCTCGGGCTCGCCGCCCGTCGCGCAGGCCGTTGCGCAGCTGCCGCAGCCGAGAATCGCGATCTTCTGCGCGTCACCGATCATAGCCATGAGCTCTTCTATCGGTTTTTTCTTTGTGATGATCATGATGCCATCTCCTTTGGTTTTATATGATTTTTATATTTTAGTACAAGTCCCGGCTTTTTTCAATGCACATTTTGAAGAATTTCGCAAATTCGTGTTACCCTTCACAGCCTCCGGGGCTGTATCCCCCAAAATCTGTCACCGCAACAGACGATTTACATGATGAGCGAGCAGGCAGCAGGCCCTGTGCGGGGAGAACATCGGAGGCGGCTTCGCTGGATTTTCATCATCTGCGAGCGAGAAACGAATGAGCCTCCGGGGCAGATCTCAGCAAAGCCTGCCGCACGATAAGCCCTTTAGATTTCCAGATGGCGATTTTAACAGGAACTATGTATACAGCTTCGCGACCTTTCGAATGACGGGTTCAAAACAATACAAAAAGAAGTGTTTTGAACCCGTCTTTGGTCGCTTCCAGCCGTATGCAGTTCCTGTAACAAATCGCCCTCGATGTCCATCTAAAGGGCTTATCGTTCGACAGTCTGACGAGAGACATTTGGCCCGGAGGCTCAGTTCGGGGTTTCGCAGCCGCAGATGACGAAAATCCCGAAGGCGGCGACTGTTCTCCTCGCACAGGACCTGCTGCCTGCTCGCTCATTTTCTACAACATCACATGTTGCGGTGACAGGTGCCAGAAAACTATAACCCCGAAGGCTGTGAAGGGTAACTCATTCATTCTTCCTCATCCTCCAGCATCAGCGCTTCCTCCTTCTCGATTCCCAGATAGGGCAGAATATTTTCAAAAATATCCCGCACGACCGGCGCACAGACCGTGCCGCCGTAATAGGTCCCCTGCGGGTTGTAGACGATGCAGAGCGCCAGCACCTGCGGATCGTCCGCCGGGGCGAAGCCAAGGAAGGAGGAGATATACTTGTTTGCGCTGCGCGGCAGGGTCTGGGAGGTCGCGGTCTTGCCGCCGATCCGGTAGCCCGGGATATAAGCCTTATTGCCGCCGCCCTCGGAGACGACTTTTTCGAGGATCTCGCGCATCTGGGCAGAGACCTCCTCCGTCACGATGCCGTCCGTCTCCTCATATTGGAAAGTCTTCAGCACATTTCCGTCCTGATCCTCGACCGCCACCGCAAAGTGCGGCGTCACCCGGCGGCCCCCGTTGATCACGGAGCTCGCCATCACGGCGAGCTGCACCGGCGTGATCTGGAAGGACTGTCCGAAGCTCATCGTCGCCAGCTCGACCTCACCGATATTTTCCGGCTCGTGCATGATCATGGAGGCCTCGCCGGGGATATCGATGCCGGTCTTCGTGAGCAGGCCGTAGTCGGTGAAATACTGGTAGTAGAGCTCCGCGCCCATTTTGAGGCCCATCGTCATCAGGGCAGGGTTACAGTATATTCAAAGTAACTGCTACTTATTATTTACTTCACCCGGATCACCTGGTTCACATAGATCCGGTTCGCATTCGTGATCGAGCTGTTCAGCGCCATGATCGCACTCACCGTCGTGCCGTACTTCTTCGCGATCGCGGAGAGGGTGTCGCCAGACTTGACGGTATAGGTCACTGCCGCCGACGCCGCTTCCTCTGCCTCCTCACTCGATCGGATGTCCCCATCGTTGCACCAGCCGGTGGCAACGCCATTCTTTCCGAAGCAATACGGGTTCGCTGCGCCTGCCTTGATCCGTATGATCGTGCCGCTGGCGTTCCTGATGATCGCTTTACTGATCGGATCAGTGCTGGACGCATAGTACGACGACACGGTGATTGCCTCACCAACCTTGTGAGCGTAGGACGTGGCCTCCGGAGAAGGCATGACATTGACCGTCTCGACCGCCACATACAATTCATCCAGATCCACGTTGCCGCTGATGCCGGACACACTACCCTTGCTGGAATACTGCCATCCATGCAGCTCATGCACGATCTCCGGACGCTTGCTGTCCGCCGGATCCGCTGAGATGCTCATAGAAGCGCTGCTCGGATAGCGCGCGATCCAGAACGGGTAATCGATCTGATCCGCATACGGCTTGATATAGGAATTGTAGAAGCTCAGCCCGGTATACACACCAAACTGGCAACCCGCCGCCGTGATAATCGCTCCGTATGCGTTGATGATCTCCGCCAGCGTCTGGCCGATATTCTTCTGGACATCGTTTTCCACATCCAGCCACACCATCGGCGTGCGTCCTGCAAGAACGCTAATCACGGCCTGCGCGTCGCTCTTCGCTTTCGCGACCGTCGCCGCATAGGAATAATTGTACACGCCCTGGATCGGTACACCGGCCTCCATCGCACCCGTCCAGTTATTCTCGAACTGTTTGTCCGGGTTCAGATCCTTGCGGATCACCTTCAGGATCGCGAACTGCACGCCCGCGGCTGCAGCCTTCGCCCAGTCGATCGTGCCCTGGTAACTCGATACGTCAATTCCTTTGATGCTCATAATCTTCCTCACTTTCTGCCGGCCTTGTGCCGGCGCAACTCATTCCTCAGATACTTCCGGTAGACCGGCCACACTGGTCAGCAGGGACAGCACCCCGGCCAACAGCGCCGCGGACACTACCTGCACCCAACTCACATCGCTGATGATTGCCGCCGTGCCGATCGTGGCCACCGCGGTCTGTGCAACTGTCTTGATCGCACGGACACCCGCGGCCTTCAACCATGTCCTTGTCTTATCACTCAAAATTTCCGCCTCCTTTATTACATTCCGATCTGTGTGAATATGTACCCCAATACAATGCCAATGACTGCAGTAATGACATATCCAACTACTTTTCTCCACATCTCACCGTCCCGCCCCTCCAACGCTTCGAGCCGTTTCCCCTGCGCCTCCTGCTCCTTTACCATACTTTCCAAGCTCAAAGCGAGCTTCTCCACGGAAGTCGTCAAGGAATTGATCTGGCGCGTGGTATCCTCCAAAATATCAATGCGCTTATTCTGGCGGTGATCTTCCTCTTCCATTCGCTTGCAAAACTCTTCGTGTTCCTTACGTGAAATCCAGTCTTCCATTCCTCTCTCGCCTCCCTTCGGCGCATGATAAAAGCCGACTGGAAGACCAATCGGCATGTTTGAAATAACTTTTCTATTTTTGTCCTTTTGTTCCAATCTCGAACAAATTTTAAAAAGGGCACTTGCATTAGCAGGTGCCCTCATGTATAATCTACTTAGAAAGGTTATCGGAATTGCTTCCGATCGCCGTTTATGTAATTGCTAAAGAAATAGCATCCACACTTTAGGCGGTAGGGATGCTATTTTCTTTTATCTATGTAAGATAAAACCGCAAAGACAACTAACAGCAGTGTCAACACTTCCATCACTGTCATGGGCATCACCTCCTTTGCAGAAGGCGACCGGAAACGCATCCTTTTTACTCCCTGTTCAATTATACGATGTTATTCTACCATCATTTACCTCTCTGTGCAATAAATTCTATCAGCAGTCATACACCTCCAGATACCCTGCCTTCCCTGACGCCCACGAGAAATCCCGGTTCATGCACGCCGCCCTTTTCGCGGTCAGTGCATCCTGATCCGCGTACAGTTCTGCCGCCTCGGTGATCGCCGTCTCCATGCCGCCGTCACCGACGACCACGGCGATCTCACTGTCAAAGTTATCCTTTAAGCCGCCGCTCAGCGTCACGATCGGTATGCAGCCGAACCTTGCCGCGTGCATCGGCATGAGTCCGCACGGCTCAGTGACCGATGGGGACAGGTAGAAATCCGCGCCTGACAGCATCGGTATTGACTGCAAGGCACTCGCCCATTTGTCGAGCCACAGCACACCGTCATCCCGCGTCAGGGCACACAGCTTTTCCTCATACTCCGAATCGCCTTTCCCTACGATCAGCAGGAACCCGCCGCTGTCACGGATTGCGTGCACACTCTCGATCACCGTGTCCAGACCCTTATCACGCACCAGACGGCACATCATGAGGTAGATACATTTATCCTCCGGCAGCCCGTAGATTTCACACAGGTATTTCTTGCAGGCTGCTTTCCCGGACAGGTCTTCCGCGCTGTATTTCTTCTCGACTAAAAGACCTTTCTCCGGTTGGAACGCCGGGTAGAGGATGCCGTTCGTAATTCCTCTGAAATCCATACCGGCAAGCGTCTCTGCCAGCTCATCGCCGCCGCCCAGTATCTCCTGCGTGTAAGCCTCCGAGACCGTCGTCACTGCGTCGTAGGCGCTTAGTGAAGTAGCCTTGTCCTTTACGAAATCTTTCTGGTCGATTGTGTAAATGCATTTTCCCGGACGCGCGGAAAGGCTCTCCAGAAGCTCCGGCGCGGCAAAGTTGTGAAATATATCCGGTGCAAGCTCGTCCACCAATTCCATGGCTTTATCAGGCCAGATTTTCCTCGACACCGCATAGTAAGTCACCCCGAACAGGCGGCAGGTGCGTACACCATCTTTATACTGTCGCAGATTCCCTGAAAATTGCAGAAATTTCTCGTTTCCGTTCGGACAGACCACAGATACCTCACAATCTCCGGTCATTGCATTCGCCAGAGAATCAGCCACCTCAGCGACGCCGCTCCTGGCACATCCCGCAAGTACACTTTCGTCCGCCAGTATTACCAATTTTTTCATACGGTAACATCTCCTCCAATCCCAACAACTCCATGATTTCCCGCTCTCCGATGGACAGCGCCATATCCGCAGCCTGCTCCGCCGTGGCATCCGCAAGGAGCGGCTGGTTCGCTGACGCGTCCCCGGACAGCAGACCGTTCGCAAAGTAGCTACCGGAGTCTGTCCACAATCCGAACATTTCTGTCGGTTCATCCTCGATCATTTCTACCGATACCAGCGCAACATCCGCACCGTCTTCCCTGCGACCGTGTTCCCCAACTTCCCAATTTTTCAGTTTCTGCCAAAAGCCCTGCTCCACATTGTAGAAACGGTGTTCATGGACTTCGTTAATAACCGTCCCGTCCTCAAAGGTATACAGGATATGCCCAGGGTGGAAATGTCCCCGCTCCGAGATACGCTTAACCGTGGTTTCAGTGCCATCACCTGACCGCAGCCGGTCGCCCTCCCGGATGTCCACAAGCCGTTTCCGCGTGCCGTCCGACAGCGTGATAAGCGTGTCTCCGGACAGGCAGGTGCTGGTATCAACTATTTCATAGCTGACACTCGTGGTCAGAATACCATTCTCGGCCTCGTACCAGATATAATAGGCGATGTCATAATTGCCGGTAAATCCAAGCGTATAAGAGCCGTCTTCATCCGGCGTTGCACTTGCTTTCGCAGTATTAAC
>JAJQCG010000057.1:12936-19102 GCA_021202815.1 Lachnospiraceae bacterium
CATTTGTGCTGACATAGATGACCTCTGTCCCGGCGTTGCATTTACCGGTCACGACAAATGCCAGAGCTTCATAGTCCTCTAAAATTATTTGATCGGTATAACCGTTGCCTCCACAGGACGAACATGTCCGGGATCCCTGTCCGTCACACGATGGACAGGACTCTTCATGTTCCACAGTCTGTGACCCAGTATAGGTCACAGTACCTGACCCACCACAATAGGAACAGCTTTCATCAATGTTTCCACTTCCGCCGCAGTAAGTACAGGTAACCGTACCGCTTCCTCCGCAATTCGGGCAGGTCTCATATACCGAGTTTCCATCTTCATCCATGCCGGATTCTACTTCGCCAGAACCACCACAGTCAGGGCAGGTTTCCGAACCGCTTCCCCCACAGGTCGAACAGGTCTCTGATCTGGTTCCGCTTCCTTCACAGTCAGGGCAGGTTTCCTCATAATCATATGGTTCTTCCGTTGTAGATGTGTATGTCCCCGTTCCGTCACAGGCGCTGCACGCCTCCGTCCCGCTTCCGCCACAGGTACTGCATTCCACATACGATGATTCGCTTATCGCCTTAGACGTCACATAGGTAACCGTACTCGTTGCCTCCGCAGATGCTGTCAGGTTGTATGTAGCCGCATCCGTATACGTTTGAGCGGAATGCTGTATCCATGCGATCAGCGTCTCTCCAGTACCTTCCACATTTTCAATACTGTACGTCCCATCGCTGCCGGATTCCGTAGCATAAAGAGCTCCCGCTTCCAAATCCGAGATTGTAAAGTTGTTTACATCAGATACAGATGACAGCCGAACTTTTACCCCAACCGGATAAGCCTCGCCGCTAACGGTGTAGTAATATCCCTTCGCCAACGTTACTCTCGTATAAAAAATACTGGCTACTTCCCCGTTAATGCGAATGGCCAGACAGCCTATTGCATTCCCGTCGGATACTACTTTTGGAGATAATTCTTTTGCCTCCCCACCAGACACTTTATACATGGATGCACCCGACGCACCCTCCATCAGCAGCCCTGTATCACCGCTCTCATATCTGACCATCAACTCACCTCCACCAGGAGAATGGTACCCTCGTCATACTGTGACAGGTCGACACTCTCCAAATCGTCCTGCGTCAGCGTCACGAATGTCGTATCTGACCCTGAGCTTGATGGGGTATAAAGCCCGGACAGCACCACCAGCGCGGAAGCCGATGGCACCAGTATAAGGATGATATACGCCATCTGTGCAGACTCTGCGTCCATGCTGATCATCGCCGCGCCACCGAACAGATAAGTACCCAGAGCCTCCGACCCTCCTGCTAGCGTTAGCTGCATTGTGAACGGAATAGACGAATACGTCCCGTCCACATAGACTGCTGCCTTATTCGCTGCGGCGTCGACCAGCGCTTCCGTGACGCTGGAATCCACAACAATCTGCCCGGTCGTCCCAAACGTCACCCCCAGCTCCGCCATGTCCAGTGTTACCATCTCTGCTTCCTCCTCTCCGCCGCTGATCTGTAAGACTTTCAGCACAAGACTCGTAAACGTTTCTGTATTATCCGCCTCCACGCCCATCTCCTGCAGATTCGCTGCGAGGTCGTCCCTGTCCCGCGTCAGCGCCGCGATATAATCCGATAACGTTGCCATCACTCCACCTCCGTCAAAGCAGCGAGGGCTTCCGCAACCGCTTCCTCCGCCACCGCGTAGCCGCTGTCGTAGTAACTCTGTGTGTCAACGCTGGCCACGCCGTCCGTATAGCCCTCACTGTAACCATCCGTTTTCCCAGCCTCGTAGCCCTCACTGTAGCTCTCCTCCTTCAGCGCGTCAAGATCGAGCGTGCCGGTGAGCCGGTAGCTGTTCTTGTCGATCGCCTGGTAACCCAGCACAATCTCTGCCGCCGTGGCCGGATTCGTCAGCTCCGGGAGGTCGACGTATGGTCTCTGCGGGGATACTGATATGCTGCCTGTTATCGTGCCCGGTGAATTTAACTCTGCGGCAAGTACCGCCTCAGCGGACAACTCAGCAAAAAGCGATTCATACGCGCTGATACTGCCCATCAATAAACCTCCTCAGTTATCACGAGTTTCCCTTTAGGCACAACGGTACTGACCTCCCCCTCAGAGGTTGTCAGCTCAATGTCATAGACATATGATCCATAATCGAGTTCCTTCGTATCCGCCGGTTCAAGCGTGAGAAGCAGACTGTCAATCGGGATGTCTTTCAGAATCAGCGGTTCATCGTCCGCATAATCTTTTTTCGCCGCAAAGCGCAGGACATCGCCGTCATCCGGTACATAGTCGCTCCCATTCGTGTCTGTGATCGCGACATACACCTTCATGGTATCGCCTCTCGTCATGGATATGGTGGTCCCTGTAATGCTAAAGCTCATAATCCTGCTCCTCTCTTATGCTGCTAATGGCTCTTCGGACAGATCGATATAATCCACTTCCACCTGAATCCGGTATCCAGCTGTAACTGTTGAAATCGCTCCTGTCGTAGGCCGGTATCGCATGGCTGCAGTCAGATCCAATACGTAGTCATTGGTGTTGGTCATGAGTGCCTGGGATTCCCTTGTCGCAGACATCCGGATAATACGTATATTGGTAGTAGAATCCAACGTCGCCATCGTCCTATTCGCTGCAGAATAATAAGCATAGATGTGCAGGCGATGCAGCGTATAATACACCGCTCCATCATCAGTTGTATACAGACACCTTCCAATATCCTCGGTGCTTGTGATATAAGTATTATTCGCCAGAGTCGTCTCATAGTAGCGTTTCGTTTTCAGTGTATCCACATCTGACTGAAGCGCCGTACAGGCCGTCAGCTCGTCCAGAATAACCACTTTCTCCACGTCCGTCCCGAGCCACGCTCCCGCAGGATGGGCAGCCGTAAACTTATAAAGCTCATTTTCGTAGGAACAGTATTCCCCCTCCTCGTAACTGACCTCTTCTGAAAAGATATTTCCTACCTCGCTCTGCGTTATGGCAGAGGTGAGCGTCGTATAGGTAACGGTCAGATCTGACAGCGCGATGTTGCTCGCCGTAAAAGTAGCAAGCTGCATTTCATATACGGTGCCGGAACTGTTGATATCTTCCTGTGTCAGCGCCTCCTGCGGTGCCCGCGCAAGCAGATATGCCGGAGTCGACGCCTCCATATCAATCTTCAGAATAACTTCCCCCGCCGTCGTGGAACTCGGCAACGTACATGTGATCGTTTCCTCACTGATTTCAAGCATCCGTCCGTGGATATATGCATACCCGGCTGCTACCGCGATCTGATTCCCGCCCGGATAGGTCAGCTCGCACCCCCGAACTATGCCATGCCCACAGTGAAAGATCCGGTGGAGTACAGCATCGTCCTTTGGCGACACAAAACTTCCGCTTAACTGTTTGATTTCAACTGACATTCGTATTCCTCCTCTTCGTATACTCTGTCCGGATCATTCCGAACAGAAGCTTCACTGTGCTGTCCATATTCCAGCCCGTGAATACCGTTGAGTATCTGACGCCCGACTTTATGATGATGCACTTTTGTCCGACCGTGAAGTCGGTCGGCCTGTACAGGGCGTCATTCTTCACCACTTCCACCTTGATCGCGTTGTCGCATTCTTCGCTGTACATCGCATCGTAGGCGGTCTCATAAGCGTCGTCCTCAAACGTTTCCTCGTTGATAGAAATAGTGGCATACTGGAATACGACCGGCTCTACACGGGAAGTCGGCTCCATGGTCGTCTCCCCCGTCTCTGCATCCAGATAGTACGTCCGCACCAACGTCTCCCCGTACCGCTCATCATCCTCGCTGTATTCACCCACAACGATCACCTTATTGACCGACTCGTCCGTATCCTGCAGGACAATATCAACACTGATGATATTTTTCAGGTCTGCCTCAACGTATTTTGTATCCTGCTCCCGCGTGCCGATCCGGCAGATCACGCTCTTTGCCATGACATCCAGTGTCATGTCGATGACCACGCCGTACTTCTTTAAGGCTTTCAGCGCAAGGTCATAAATGTTGTGAATATTGTCTGTCAGGTTCATCGTCGCACCAACGGTCTCACTCAGATATTCAATCGATAATCCCGGTACATTCTGCAGACTGTCCTCGTTGCTGATATAATTCTCCTCTATCATACCCCCGAGGAATGCTTCCAGAGATTCATCTGCCAGCAGACTTCGTTCCCTGTAAACGTCAATGTCCAGCAGTGACATGAGATCCCTGTAACGGATCACCGTGTAACTGCTGGACAATTCCTTTGCGGTGATAATGCCACTTAAAATTCCCTGATCAGTGATAAGACGTATATAATCCCATTTGTCTGCCTCAAATACACCCGGTATCTTAAGCTCATTTTCCCCGAACGACATATAGTCATATTCATATTTCTGTCTCTGTATCCGCTTTTTGCTCCGAAACGTAAAGTCAGGGCTGAACACTTCGATTGTAAAATCATCCGACAAACTCTGTCACCTCCACGCGGAAGCTGATTGTATCCGAACCACTGTGAGACACTGCCAGAATGCTCTTCCCCGGCGGGATGTACAGGAAACGTTCCGTATCAAAGTCGCTTGACCCGTATAGATCCTCCGACCGCGCACCAGACTCATCATACCTGTAGATCTCATATTCCGTAGGATCTGAGTCAACCACCAGGATCTCGCCCGTATGGATGGTTGTGGACACGGCGCCGGAATACAGGATTTCCCCGTCCTGCTTCAGATTCCACGACGGGTCTTCCGCATATCCATAAATGATCAGCCTGCAATAAGCGTCCTTCGATGAATTATTTTCCAGCGCCATTGTCCCCGCGGAATTCTCCGCGTATTGATAGGGATAAGTATATTCATAGATTTTTCCCTCCGCTTCATTGCTCTGTACAGATGCCTTTTTCTGTATATACCATGGACTATTTCCCTCAAAAACTACCTTGCAGGACAGGAACACCTTCTTATAGTCGATCTCCGTCTTCTCGATGGTGAATGTATTCACGTCCATGTAGTACATGGTGTCCAGTGGTTGGTACATGAAAATGAGCGGCGTATATTTTACAATGTCCAGGAACTCGTCATACTGCTCATAACCATCAAATACCATTGTCCCATTCGGCTTACTCTGCTCAAGCTCATTTTCTACCTCCGTATAGCTGTATCCAACACGTTCATATTTGGTATCGCGATCGATGCCAAGCCCTTTTGGATTACCGAAGAACGCATCCTCGCGGTTCATGTCAAAGATCTGGCCTTTCGCATTTTTCACCCAGAACTGCCTCATAAGAAGCCTCCGCTATATCGCCTTTCCAAAACGTTCGTTAATATAGTCAAATGCCTTGTCCAATTCGGATTCTGTCATGCTCTTCGGCTGGAAAATAATATTGATTGTGTCGCCCGACCCGGACAGTTCTATATCGCCAATGGCATCTGTGCCGGTCACTCCTCCCGCAGATGATACGGAAGTGCTTTCAGGTATTAAAGCATCATTCAGGCTGCCCCGTACCGCATCCTTCAGATTCTCGGTCTTTGCCTGAATGCCCTCTACCCATCCCTCCATATAGTAGCCGCCCAGCTCCCTGGTGACTTTTGACGGGGATTCGATACCCAGCTCATCCCGCGCCGCCTGAGCCGCCGCGAACGCCACTTCCACCGCAGCATTGATCACTTCGCTCTTTCCTGCACGTATGCCGTCGGCAAGTCCCTGATCGAACTGCAGGCCAATGCTATAAGGTACAGATGCTGTCTTATTCTGCTCCGAATAACCCAGCTGCGTCTGCGCTTCCGTGACGACCTCCTTCGCCGCCCTGGTCATTGCATCAGTAGCAAGCGCTTTGTTATCATTGATACCGCTCTGCAAACCCAGCACCAGATTCTTTCTGGATTCCGCAGTCTTTTTCGATGGGCTCTCGATCTGGGCTTCGCTATCCCCTGCATCCAGGACGTTACGCATCATATTTTGGTCTGCAAGCTCTGCCACACTACTGTTATCTGTAATGCCTGTTGCAAGCCCCTCCGGCAGCATGGTTCCGGTCGTTGCCAGCCGCTCCGCTAACTCCTCCGTGGGATCTGTAACCGCCTCCACAAGACTCGTTGTGTAGGATTCCGCGGCGGTCTCGCCGAGCTCCGCGTAGGCTGTGGCAACACGCTCTGCTGCTTCGTCCTGAACAGTCAGGGAG
>JAJQCG010000057.1:19112-23397 GCA_021202815.1 Lachnospiraceae bacterium
CAGCTTATTCGCCTCTTCTAATTCATCGTTTGTCATCTGCGCGAAGGTGCTCACATAGCTCGCGCCCTCCGGTCCCATGTCTGCCAGATGCTGTAAAAGCCCCTCGTCAATGCCCCGCTCCGCCAGTTCTTCGAGGTTCTCGCTCCACTCCGTAATCCCGTCGACCTGACTCTGCATGTTGCTAAGCAGTTCTGATGTCTTCAGCTCTGCTTCTCCGTTAAACTCATCGAACAGATCCATCTGGGAAGAGATCGTATCTGACAGGGACTCATACATCTCCGAATATGCTTCCTGCGCCGTCTCCGACATGGAGGAAATCTTGTCCGAAGTCTCCTCAGCCGCATCACCGAGCTCCGTCGTCGCCTCTGTGGCGGCTTCCTGTGCATAGACATCGGCAAGGCAGTCCTGATACGTGGAATATTCTTCCTCAAGCGCAGCCACGGTATCGCTCGCCTCATCATAGGCCTCCTGCAATGTCTTCTCCGCCTTTTCAGATTCTTCCATTGCATTCTTCGCCTCTTCGACCGCGAACATATAGTCCCGCTCATCCCCGGCTGCGTTACTGATCGCCTCATTGTACGCTTCCGTCGCAGCCCGCGTCTGCTCCTGCTGTTCCTCCAGCTGAGTTTCCGCTTCTGCAAGCTCGATTTTAGCCTCCGTCAGCTCTTTTGTGATATCTGCCGCGATCTCCGTATAGGCTTCCGCCTCCGCCTGTTTCAGTAGCGCCTCCGCGTTTGCCTCGATGGCCTCCGTGGACAGGTTTGTCTTTCCTGTATTCTCCTCAATCGACAGACCGAGCTCCGGCATCAGGGTGTTCAGCTGGTCGACGATCGCCTGCTGCTGAGACTGCTCATCTGCAGTGAGCGCCGTTTTCTCCTGCAGTGCCTCCAACTGTGCCACAAGATCTTTACAGACTGTGGACTGCGCCGACAGGCTGTCCGTAGACGCTTTCCTGCTCGCAGAAGAAGTCGCGTAGCTATCGTTCAGCTCCTTCAGGGACTTCGCCATATCCTTCGAGGCGGTGTTGGTCTTTTGAAGCTCTGTCTGTTCTGTCTCCAGCGTCGCGTTGAAGACAACGGCCGCTGATGTCAGCCCAACAAGCGCCGTCACCAGAAGCGTCGTCGGGTTCACCAGCGTCTGAATAACCTTGAACGCCTCCGCTGCCACGGTAGCAGCTGTGGTCGCTGCAGTAAAAGCCACCATCCCCGCTGTCAGGGACGCGAGCAGCTTCACGACCGTCGGGTTCTCCTCCGCAAAGTCTTCCAGGAATTCGAGCACATCGCCGCCAGTATCATACAACTTTTCCATTGCCGGCGTCAGTTCTTCACCGACCGCAATCTTCAGATTCTCTGCAGCAACCTCCATATGCTGCTGCGCCATCTCCGTCGTGTCGGCCATCGATTCATATGCCGACTCCGTCGCTCCGGCAGAATTCTGCATGGATTTCAGTGTGCTGTTGTACTTCGCTGATCCGGAATTCAGAAGAGACAGTGCGCCGATGCCCGCCTCTGAGCTGCTCCACAGGTTCGAGAAGGCCGTCGCGTCATTGTTCACCGACGTCCCGAGGATATCCATCACATCACCGAGGGAATAGCCCGCCTCACTCAGCTCTGAGAAGCTCATGCCGGTCTCATTCTGCAGGATCGTCGCGACGTCGCTGCTGCTGTCGCCCAGCTCGTTGAGCATGGATTTCAGGTATGTAGTAGTCTCCGCCGTGGCGATGCCGTTCGCGGTCATGATCGCGTAAGCGGAGGCAAGGTTGTCCATCTCCACATTGTAAGCTGAGGCCAACGGGATCACGCGTCCCATGGTAGACGCCAGCTCCGAGACTGTCGTTTTGCCGAGGTTCTGCGTCGTGATCAGGATATTGCTGATATTTTCCGCATCCTCTGCTTCCAGCCCGTAGGCATTCAGCGCCGTCGTCAGGATGTCGACCGCCGTCGCGGAGTCCGTGAAGCCGCCGATCGACAGCTTTGTGGCTGTCTCTACCATGCTGACCGCATTCTCCGCCGACTGTCCGGCAGAAATCGCCTGGTAGGTAGCCTCCGCGATCTCTGTCGCGGATACGCCAAGCTCACTCGATACCGCCAGCACCTCCGCGGACATATCGGACATCGATATCGTAGAAGTGTCCACCAGGGTCGAGATCTTTGCCATGCTCGTCTCAAATGTAGCCGCTACAGAAACACACTCGAGAAACGAGCTCGCTATGTCCCTGATCTTGTCTGAGATCCCCGTGTTATCCAAAATAGTGCTGAGGCTGCTTAACGCGATAAGGCTACTGCTTCCGAACTCTGCAGCTTTTCTTTTTGTCTCCTCTGTCGTTACGCCAAATTCATCAATACTGGTCGCACAGCCATTTGTTGCCTCCTGCGCCTCTTTCAAATAACCTTCGTTTTCTTCAAGGGCCTTATCTGTTTCTTCCAGGGCAAGCTTTGCCGTGTTAAGTGACGTGTTCCACTGCGACTGTTTCTTGCAGGCGTTTTCATAATCTGCATTTATATCTTTCAACGCAGCCTGCGCCTCATTAACTGCCTTCTCCTGTGCCTCGATCTCCTCGGTCGTTGCCCCTGTAGTAGATTTTAGCTTTTCAAGCGTCTCTTTCTCTTTGTCCAGCTTTTCTTTAGCCGCATCAACTTTTGAGCTGAGTTCCTGCTGGGTTGTATTGTATTTCTTAACAGCAGCCTCGCAGAGTTCCACCTTACTGGCCTGCAACGTATGCTGCTCAGACAAAATCTCCTGCTTTTTCGTCAGCGCCTCGATGGTATTCTGCTGGCTGGAGAACTGCTCCGTCGCCAACTTCATCTCAGATCGTAGCTCACGCTGCGCGGCATTTATTGAGCTTATGGCGCTCTTATATTCTTTTTCACCATCCAGCGCCAGAACTGCGCCAATCTTCGGAGTACTCATGAATTATTCCTCCAATCGAAAAAAGCCGCCGCAATTTGCGACGGCTGGTTCTCGTTATAAGAAACCTGCTGCTCTCGTTGCGGCGGTTAGTGGTATAACAGTTCAAATTTTTTCTTTCTAATGATGTCCTGTTCTCTTCTAATCTTTGTCATTTTCCATTTGTAATAAGTTTCTACCGGCAAGGCTATACAGATCATCCAGAATGCCAATATCGTTCCTGCAACCGCCATGCCTCCTGCCAAAAACATACCAAGGCATAGGGAAATCGTGGCGGGTATGCCGACCAGGACAATGGCCGTGCCGTACATGATTCTTTTCTTCCGAATCCCCGCCTTTACCCCTTTATCGATCAGGGTAGAAATTTTATTATCATACTCGCACTCTATATAGTAGTTCCGCTGTCTTTTTACAATATGCTCCTCCCCGAGCAGGTCAATAGAACGCCATGTCGCGATTTTCGCATCTGTTTCGCTTTTACGTCCTCGCTCGATCTGATTGCCATACATCCATTCTTTCTGGCTGAGCAGCCGGAGGTACGCATCCTCCTCCCGCATCTCACCAGCCTCCACAGCAGCGAAATAAGTACTGCGCTTAAATTCATCCTCTGTCACATATTTTTTATAGATTTCCAGATAACCCATACCGCCGCCTCCTTTGCCTACAGTATAGCAAAGGAGGACATTTTTTACAATTACAATTCTGTTACAAATCCAGCAAGGAACCCTGTTTTTCGACAATTTTGAATGTCGCCCGTTCCATCCTCATATTATAGGCTTTCTTCCAGTGGTACATCAGGTCTGACCACTTGCCATATGACATGTGGTTCACCTCCCACTCGGAGAAGTGAAGCTCCGCGACCCCGATGTACGTCATCCACGCAAAATCTATCGGCCGCTCTTTTCCTCCTCCTGCGTGGAGCTGGGGTTTTTTGATTCAAAGCAGCGGACAAACTCCCGTCGCAGCACATTGGCAACCTGGAAGACATTTCCCAATGACAGCTCCTGCAGGTCGGCCTCCGTGATGTGGGGGCGGCTTTTGCATTCCAGACGGTTCTCGATGTCTATGCCCTCATTCACCATGAGCGGCAGCGCCATGCGGACCACCTTCATGGACGGATCCACATTTCGGTACAGCCTCTTTCCCTTCTTGTCCTGCTCCCCGGTCGGCTGGAGGCCGGCCACAGCCATTTCAAAGCTTGTCATGGTGTAACCGGCGTCTTGGATCGCTTCCAGCACGGCTAGGTCGCACTTGAGCGGGAATTCCTCCCCGCCCAGTTCAATGTTGTTCAGTTTTTCACGCAACCTTCAGCCCCCCCCCATCCCTCCGAGGCGTGGTCCGTGATGCCCGCCAGCCCCTGAAACAAGGCGCCCGCCGC
>JAJQCG010000136.1 GCA_021202815.1 Lachnospiraceae bacterium
TCAATCGCTATGGATTTTTTAGGTGTTCAACTTCATTTTACAATCGACCTATGAATTTTTATCCTTCTGGATGATGTAATAAGGAAGCGCTACCACGCAGATACCACCCACCATATTTCCGAGCGTCACCCAGAGAAGATTGCTGACGTAACCGGCAATGGACAGGCCCTCGACTCCGCTCGGGTTCAGAAGACCGACCGCCATCACGCTCATGTTCGCGATGCTGTGCTCAAAGCCGCAGAACACGAACACGAAAATGCACCAGAAGATCATGATCAGCTTGCCGGACTCGCTCTTCAGCTTTGTCGCGCACCAGACCGCCAGGCAGACCAGCGTGTTGCAGAGCACCGCCTTGAAGAAAAGATTGACCGGCGTGCCCGCCATCTTTGTCGCCGCGGTCGAAGCGAAAAATTCGCCCGTCGTCCCGCTCGCAAGACCGGTCAGATGATAAACAAAAGCCGCCAGCACCGAGCCGACGAGGTTGCCGATATAGCAGACGACCCAGACTTTGATCGCCTCGCCCCAGGTAATCGCCTTCGCGAAGGCCGCGGCGGCCATCACAAAATTATTACCGGTGAAAAGCTCCGCTCCTGCCATCACCACAAGGCTCAGGGCCGATGCGAAGGAGAAGGCCATGATAACCTTTGTCATCGTGCTCCCGTTCGCGGTCAGTACCGCCCCGGCCGTGCACATCACGAAGCCGCCGAAAGCAATAAACATGCCGGCTACCATCGCGGAAATAAAATACCCGGCCGGATTATTGTTCAGAAGATTTAATTTTCCTTTTGCGCCGTTGCATACCGCGCCAAATTCGTCTCGAAACATATGTAATCTCCTCTTATACTATATTTCCTCGCAGACCCGAGATTGTTATTATTGTAACACACTTTCCTCCTGCTGTGATTGGACACTTTGTAGGAAAGCGAGGTTCTGTCCCGCTTGCACATCCTGCTGGCTTTTGATTACAGGCATTAAAAAAAGCCCGTGGATCCAGGCTTTTAGGAAGCAGGTAAAGGGAATCGAACCCTCCTCCCCAGCTTGGGAAGCTGGTGTTCTACCGATGAACTATACCTGCATTTCTATGAAATTATACAACAGCACCAGACAAAATGCAAGCGCAAAGAAAAATTTTTCGTCAGACAGAATATTCGACCTTTACAGGCTCAGGCTCTCCCCGCTGCGGCGGGCATAGCGCTCCATGCGTTTTTTCAGCCCCTCGTGCTCCGGCAGCCACAGCTCCGGATCCTCCGCGAGAATGCGGTCGGCAGCCCCGGCAGCCTGCTCGAGTACCTTCGCGTCTTGAAAGACATCGGCCATGCGGAACGCGAAAACGCCGCTCTGGCGCACGCCAAAGAGATCGCCCGGACCCCGCAGCCGCAGGTCTTCCGCCGCGATGAAAAAGCCGTCGTTCGATTTGCTTAAGACCTCCAGGCGCTTCTTCGTCTCCTCTGATTTGCTCCCGCTCATGAAAATACAGTAGGACTGGGCATCTCCGCGCCCAACGCGGCCGCGGAGCTGGTGAAGCTGCGCAAGGCCGAAGCGCTCTGCATTCTCGACCATCATGACCGTCGCGTTCGGCACATTGATGCCGACCTCAACCACCGTCGTGGAGACGAGGATCTCGATCTGTCCCTCCGCGAAGCGTTCCATGATCTCATTCTTCTCCTTCGGCTTCATGCGGCCGTGAAGACCGGCAATCTCGCGACCGGGGAGCGCAGCCTTCAGCTTCTCTGTATAGTCCAGTACATTCTCGATCTCCAGCTCCTCGTTCTCTTCCACCATCGGACAGATGACATATGCCTGGTGCCCCGCCGCCGTCTCCCGCTCGATGAAGCGATACGCATTCGGACGCCAGCTTTCGTCAACGACACAGTTCTTAATCGGCAGACGTCCCGAAGGCATCTCATCCAGAACCGAGATATCGAGGTCGCCGTAGACAATGATCGCGAGCGTGCGCGGAATCGGCGTAGCGCTCATGACGAGCACATGCGGATGCAGACCCTTTTCCGCGAAGGTCTCCCGCTGGCGTACGCCGAAGCGGTGCTGCTCGTCGGTCACAACAAGGCCAAGCCGACGGTAGGCAACCTTTTCCTGGATCAGAGCATGCGTGCCGACGATGATCTGCGCTTCGCCGCTCTCAATCTCCGCATAAGCAAGTCGCTTCTCCTTCGCCGTCATGGAACCGGTCAGCAGCAGCGCGTGCAGCGGAATGTGATGCTCCGCAAGGAGCGTACAAATCGACTGGAAATGCTGCTTCGCCAGCACCTCGGTCGGCGCCATCAGCGCGCCCTGATAGCCGTTGCAGCCCGCCATGACGAGCGCCAGCACCGCGAGAATCGTCTTGCCCGAACCGACGTCCCCCTGAATCAGATGGTTCATGACCCCGTCCCCGCACATGTCCTCCACGATCTCGCGCCAGACGCGCGTCTGCGCGCCGGTCAGCCGGTAGGGAAGTGCTTCGATCAAACGCGCCGTCTCGGAGACTTCGACCATATGCATACCGCTCTGCATTCGCTCCTGCCGCTCCCGCAAACGCCGGATCCCCAAGATAAACTGCAGGAACTCATCGAACACAATCCGGTCGCGGGCCCGTCGCAGGATAGTCTCGTTCGCGGGAAAATGAAGCTGCTGCAGAGCCTCCCATTCATCCATGAGATCATACGCCTTCCGCAGTTCTCCCGACAAATACTCGGGGATCTGCACCTGTCCGCCATCCAGCACCTGCCGTACCACTTTCGTGACAGCATGCGCGGTGAGTCCCGCGGTCAGCGCATAACGCGGCTGCATGACATGAAGCAGCTTCTCATACGCCTCCGGTTCAAAACACTCCGGCTGCTGCATCCGGTACTTCTCCTTCTGTACTGTCACGATGCCGCGAAAGACAAAGCGCCCGCCCTTCAGAAAACGCTTACGCAGATAGGGCGTATTGAACCAGACCGCCTGCACACTGTCATCCCCCACGCGGACCTGCGCGCTGAAAACCTGGTAATGGCGGAAACGTCGGATACCGCTCACCGAGACGACCGTACCGAGAACGGCACACTTCTGCCCCTCCTCCAGCGCCGCGCAGTCCGTCGGCTCCTCATAGGTCTCATAGGCGCGCGGATAGTATTCCAGCAGATCCGCGATCGTATGTATGCCAACCTTTGCGAACGGAACTGCCGTCTTCTCGCCGATACCCTTTAGCTCTGTGATGGGTGAATCCGGTCCCATGATTTCCTCCTCGAACGTTTGTTCTTTTATTATAAACCGTGTTTCCGATTCCTGCAAGCCCCAAACGCAAAGAACTCGCCGACACACAGTCCATACCGCTCTCATCCACGGCTTTTGTCAAAAAAGACGCCGCATCTGCCTGCGACGTCTCAAATACAATATAATTTTCGTAAAAGTTCAGAGCAGCATCGAAATGGAAAGGCAGACTATGCAGGTTTACCTGCTAAAGGCTGTATTTTCATTTCGGGATGGGCGGAACGCCCAT
>JAJQCG010000083.1 GCA_021202815.1 Lachnospiraceae bacterium
GGTTACCGATGCGCCGTTGGCGATGGTGATGGATTCGCTGAGAGAGTAGCCGGCGAGGTCGATAGTGACACCGGTAGCTTCAATAGTAACAGAACCGGATTCAGAATCTGCTATAAGAGTAATGGTATCTCCATCTTCTATTTCGTCCTCAACGTCGCCGAGGGAAGGACCTGAGATTGTATAGCCATCACGCTGAATTTCAACTGTATCGTCAGGTATAGCTATCTCTCCACCTTCAACAGCGCCTTCATCAAGACCCTCTTCTTCACCTTCATCGCTTGTCAGCATGATTCCGTCATTTTCATCTTCTTCGCCGGTGGAGTCGGCGGAGTCGTCGTCTCCGGTATCTTCCTCTTCCGCCACAGCCTCAATTTGTGTAGAGCTGTCTTCGTCAACCTCGGCGAAGGCTGTCGTCGGAAGGAGTGAGACAATCATTAAAACGCTTATTATTACGCAAATAAGACGTTTTGCCATAAAAAATTCCTCCTTAGTTGTACTTCGGAGGAAAATAATATAGAAAAACCTCCGAGCACCTGTTTTAATAGTGCGGAGGTTTGGTATGGGCACTGTCGGTTCCGAAATCCCTCAAAAAATTTCGGGTCGGAAGGAAGTACCCCCCCACAATAGTTTCTGTGGTTAAGCAATTTCTGCCCTTCCACCACATATTAGTATTATAATCCCCCATAAACGACTTGTCAAGAGTTTTTTATGGGGGATTTAAAAAATTTTTTATGTCGGGGAATTTATCCTGAATTCGCCTGATTTGAGGTCGATGGTGACGGTTGTGCCGTCTGAGAAAGTGGTTCGCTGGCGGGAAAGGTCTCCCAAAAACTCGTGGCGGAGAATTTCCTGCCTGGCGAGCCGCTCGTGAAGGTCGGTGACAATCCGGCAACGGGCGATTTCTTCGTCAAGGCGCCTTTCGGCTTCGGAGTCAAATGCACCGTCGGTGTTCGGATAGGCGCCGTCACGGTCGAGATACGGGACGCCGGCGTTCAAAAGGGCGTAGAGCATGTAGTCCTCCCCTGCCGTCTTGTCCATGAACCACGGGAGAATCATGCAGTCGTGGTATACAAGATTGAAGAGCGGCACCGGAACGCCACGCCGGGGGCTTCCGGGAGACTGAAGCATGAAATCATAGGGTCCATAGTGGCAGAAGACAAGAGTTTTCATCGCCCAGTCGGAGCACTCTTCACTGCTGGGGAGGATTCCCTTCGACCAGAGATAATTGAAGCAGGCACTGCGGTAGCCGAGACATTCACGGCGAGTCATCCGATGTCTCGGGTGGGCGCACTCGTCCGGCTCGTTGCAGGTAAAGACGTCTAAGTAGGACGCCTGCAGGCGGATTCCGTGCCGGAGAACCTCCTCAAAATTGCGTTTTACGTAGTAGGGCGCCTGAGTGGCGCAGAGGTAGTTCTGCTTCCCACCCGCCCAGACGGACATCTCGAAGACCGAGCCGTCGGGAGCGTGGAGTGCGAACTCCTTGTCATAGGTTGCGGCGTCGAGATAGTAATCCCGATATTGGTCGTGGAGACCGAAGAGGTAGCCGCAGTCCTGAATCGTGTCGGAAAGCTCTTTGAAGCCTTCCCAGCCGCCGGCTTCGGGACAGGCAGGAAGGTAGTCGGGATGCTGGTTATCATAGCCCGGTGCTCCCCAGCCGTCGAGGTGGAGATAAAGCTTCGGGACGCCCTTCTGGTGGTATCTCTTAATCTCCGCAGTTCTTGCGCTGAACGGGATAACCAAATTGTTATTTTCGGGGTTGTCTTTATCGTAGTATCTCGAATCCTGCGAAACGTGCTTCTTGATTCCCTTGTGGACGATAACCGAGCCGATTAAATCATCGACAAAAGGATTTCTCGCCGCCTTCTCCCGAAGAGTTGTCAGAAGACCAGTCTCTATAGCGTAGTTACGGTATATTTTGCATAAATCGTTGTAGTCGCAATCGTCCGAAAATACATACTTTATAATTCTGCGATAGGAAATCTCGCCGAGACTCGGCAACAGATACGTCCCGACGTGGGTATAACTGCTCCCTGCCGGGTGGTCGACATAGTAGCCGGCGTCCCAGGGAGTCTCGCAGATTGCGATGTAGCCAGGACCTCCCTCAACCTGCCCGAACCAGGGCATATAGGCGCCGGACGAGCAGAATTGCCCGTCGAACGGAAGCTTTGAGACCTCGTTTTCCCAGTCGTTCGTGATGAGAAGACCCTGCAAAACCGGCAGGACGGTGTAGGCGGCGGGGTCCTCAAACGAAAAACAGCCGGGATAAAGGACTTTCTTAAAGTCGAGCGAGCCCTCGCCCGGAATCAGCTCAAACCGAACAGAATTGGTCGAGCTCTCCACCCAGACAAGCGTCTCAAAGGAAAATCCGGTTTCATTCCATTTATAATGGGAGAGAATTCCCACCCCGACGCCGCTCTTATAGTACTCGTGCCCGATTTCGTCGGCATCAAGAAATGGCATCTCGCCGCCGTCCCGAAGGACAAATTTCGGGGAGGACGACTCATCCTGCCGCCAGGTGTGGGCAGGCGTCTCAATCGTGAAAAGTAAAGTTTCAGGGTCAAAAGTCAGTGTCAGAAAATCAGTGCGAATCTGCATGTCGGTCTCCTCCGGAATCTTTTTGAACCATTATAGCACATTGCGGCGGGGAATGCTATATGGGAGCAAAAAAAGTGCCCGAACGGTTGGAACGGGCACTTTCAGACTGAATTTTCGGGTTTTCGGGACCGGATTCGTTAAAATCACTCCCGGGATTTCTTTTTCTCCAGCATCCGCTTCTGCTGGATGGATTTTACGGAGCGGTGGATTTTCTCCGAGAGGGCGCTGTCTGGCATCTTGTGCTCGACGACAAGGCGCACCTCCTCCTGGGTCCACGGGTGGCGAGGATAGAGGTTTGCGGTCTTGGCGTAGTAGCGCTTGCGGTTCGCCCTTTTCTGGGCAAGGCGTTTGTCTTGATTAATCGTCGCCATATCAGTAATAATCAGTCCATCCAATGTCGGTGCTTTCGGTCTTGCTACCGGAGCTCTCGCCCGAGTTGCTTCCCGAATCGGTTTCCGTGTCGGTGTCGGAGCTACTGTCGCTGGTGTCGGATGAGCTTCCTGAGGAAGTGCCGCCGGTTGAACCGGTCGAGCCGGTATTTCCGGTAACCCACACGACCTTTGAAGAATTGTCCGCCTGCGTGGTGGTGGTGGTGGTACTACTAGCCTCCGACTCGTCAAGCACAACCGACTCGTCCTCATCGATGTTCACCGAGTCATCCTCTGCGACAACCGCCTCATTATCGGTGACGAAAGGAACCTCGTTGTCGCCGGTCTCGGTCTCGACATGCGGAGTCTCAGTGTCGACCGACCCGCTTGCAATCTCGCTCCCGGGCGCCAAAGAGCTCTCAGAACTATTGTCCTCGGTCTCCTCGTCAACTGCTTCCGCCGCAACTTTCACATTTTCCGTAGCGTCTTCTATCCCCAC
>JAJQCG010000042.1 GCA_021202815.1 Lachnospiraceae bacterium
CTATTGAAGCTTTTCGCGGATGTGTTCAACTTGCACTTGCAATTTTCGTAAAAAACGAAATCACTCCAGAATGTTTTGAGGAGTCAAAACCCTCCAGACAATTCACCGCGCGCATCGCGTGAAACACCGCATAATAAGACCGATTTAATGATGTCCGTATCTGATCTGCTTTCAGGTTATCTTCCGACGCAGACAACATTTCCCTTGCTCTTTCCATCCGGTATTTCGCCAACTCCTTTATGCGGCTTTCCATAAGGTCACCCCCTCCTTCCGGATATTCTTATAAAACGGAAGGATATCTCCCCATTCATCAAAGCGTCCCTTCTCTATATCAATAATAGAAAATACACATTCATACTTCATATCCATATCAGACGCCCAGGAAATAAACGTTTCACGTCTTTGCGCATCCAGTTCTGTCCATAAAATAATAGCAATGTCTATATCACTATCCATCGCTGCCGTTTCTCTGGCAACTGAGCCATATAATATGATCTGGAAAATATCATCTTCAAAAATACGACGCAGACCATCCACCAGCTCTGTCTTCATTTCCTGCGTAAATATTGTCTGCATTTGCCTCAACTCCTCATCTCTTATACTTCGATAGTACGACAGGCTGTCAGCCATTCATAAAAGTGCTTCTCATCCTTTATTCGCGCATTCTATATAGAATAGAGTATACCATAAACATCATCTGACCACCAACAAAATTATTTTACTACGCAGTCTCTACTTATTCATCCAAAAACGGCGGATATTTTACAATACCCGCCGTCCAGCACATCGTATAGTGGCATCAGCATAGCCAATGAAAAAGTGATCAAATTCATATTATCCCCAAATCATCAAGCGACATCTCTCTGCTTTCCAGATTTCCCTGGCTCATATCCTCCGCGGAAATAAACCTGTCACTGATTTTATATGCCGTCAAGTATTCCTTTGGAAGATTGTTTCCCAATGCAGGGTACATCTCTTTCACAGCCTCTTCATCCAGAGGAATTTTTTCTATTATCCTTTTCCCGTCTCTTTGCTCCTCTTTCAGCACCGCTTCCATTCCGTCATGCACAATCTGTACGGCAGGTGTGACATGGGTATACTTGAAGTTATTCTGGAAGACAGTAACCAGTTCCTGCGTGTCCGCCATAAGATGGCTCGTCAGATACTCGATGATCGCATGCATCCACTCATCGCGCTGCCCGCTGACATATTTTGCCTCCATAGACCGCGCAAATTCGCTGGTGATAGAATGAAAAGACTCATCTTTACTATACTTTTTCTCTGCAAACTGCGGGAGTGTCTTACCCCATGTATAAGCATTCACATACCCGCATTCATGACAATTTTCATCCAGGTACTTCCTCAGGTTCTTTCCGTTTTTGTCTCTTATTATCCGATCGACGGCCCAATAGCATACGATTCCAAGCACAAAAAGAATAGACAAAATCCCCAGAAAAGCCCAGACCGTTATCCCCTGTTCGGGAATTTAGATCAGGCCTGTCAACATCAGCTCGAGAATATGAAACACTGTTTTGAATACTGCTATTACGAAATGAACTAACAGAGGAACAAGCCAGCTCAGAAAATTCCAAATCAAAACCAGAATGATAAATAAATACTGCATGGCCGCTAACCCGTGATTTCAAACTTCATTGCATTTTTTGTCTGTATTGTTTCAAATGCTTCATCTGTCAGCGCCGATCGCGACATCTGATTTTTCAGCCTCCGCGTCTCCGTCACATGCTGCTCATTCTCAAACACGAAGAAGAGCTCAATGTCAACTATATCCGGATCAGCGCCAACGCTCAACGTACAGACGCCCTCCTGAAATTCTTTCCCTTCATCTCTGCGCTGTGCTATGATGGAATCCGTATACTCTCCCAGTCTTTGCAGGAGACTGTCTAGACTGTCCTTACCCGCCATCGACTGGAAAAGATAATTGACCGATTTTTTGATTTCTGATACGGTGCCGCTGATCGTTCCACTTTTATCTTCTTCTATATACTTAAGTCCCATATCTTCACCTGCTGTTTCTTAATTGTAATTCGAGTTCCATCGTCAGATCATACTCCTTTACATTCTCCGCCGAGTTCCGATATTCCTCTGGAATTTCCTCTGCAGTTTGCTCATAGGAAACGATCGTTTCTTCCCATTTTCCAAGATTTGTTTTGGAATAGTGCTTTGTGCGGTTCTGATACCGAGCGCCAAGTTTGCTGATAAATACCGCACTTCCGACCAGCGTCCCGGCAACAATGGACTGTAACTTTTGTATGGCCTTTTTTAAGACATCCACAACCCTGTTCCAGTATTTCGCCAACAGTGTCGCGCCGACAAGCAGTGTTGCACCCAGGATCAATGCGGTAGCAATCATTGTATTTTCCCTCCTGTCTGTTCCCGGACATATTCTTCCGGAACTTCTCTTTTTGTCACTTTAATCTGCGGATCATGAGCCCGCTTACTTTCCATAATCTGCCTGACGGCGTGTTCAAGATTGTCCTGTGACATCACAGTTTCTGCCTTTCTCGCCGTGGTAATCGCTGCCTGAAACACCGCGTACGAAATATAAGCGCCAGAGATTCCCTCATATTTTTCAGCCAGCTCTTTCATATTTACGCGATGCGGAACCCCTGTATCCAGGTAAAATTTCCAGAGCTCTTCTCTCTGTTCACAGTTTGGGAGTTCAAAATGAATATGATGCTGAATACGCCGCATGAACGCGGCATCATAATTACTGATGAAATTGGTGGTGAATATTACAATTCCATCATACATATCCAGCAGAGTCAGCAAAACTGAACGTGTCTGATTCACACTCACATCCGTCGCGCTGCTCATATCCGTTACCCGGCGGCTCAAAAGTGCATCGGCCTCATCGAGCAAAATAACTGCGCCATTCTCTGAGGCAAAGCGAAACAGCTCCTGTAGATTCTTGGAAGTCTCTCCTACATACTTCGATTCGATGTCCGCATAATTGACCTGCAAAACCTCTTTCCCGAGAAAATTTATAAGCGCATGCGCTGTCATGGTTTTCCCAGAACCTGAATCGCCATAAAAATTCAGGCATAAATTGTTTCGATCTTTGTATCGTTTACTCAGTCCCCATTCATTGAACAAAAGACCACGGTTTTTATAAAAAGAAATAAAATCCTTAAGTTGCTCCTTGACAACATGTGTCAATACGATATCGTCAAAAGAATATCGGGGATGCAACAATACAAACTTCTCCTGATCTGAAGTTGTGTTTGAAATTTCTTTTTTATTTATTCCCATAAACTGTCTTCTACTCTCTAAAAGGGAATTGGCATCCGTGTAGATGCCAATTCTTCCTGAAACCGTTGATCAGAGCGCTTATCCACGCCCCACATAAAATTCGCCTGTTTTTTTGCGAAAATTGCAAGTGCAAGTTGAACACATCCGCGAAAAGCTTCAATA
>JAJQCG010000045.1:0-11035 GCA_021202815.1 Lachnospiraceae bacterium
GCAGAAGGCGGCGCAAGACGTCCGGGGGACGTCTGCTTTGCGCGGACCGGAGCGAAGCGAAGACCTGTGGCCTGCTGTTCTGTATCACAACGTTTCCAGAATTGGAGGCTTGAAACATGAAACGAATCGTTCTCACCGGCGGCGGCACCGCGGGACACGTCACGCCGAATATCGCGCTTCTCCCCCGTCTTCGCCGCGCAGGCTATGAGATTTCCTATATCGGTTCCGAACAGGGAATGGAAAAACAGCTGATCGAGGCGCAGGGCGTCCCCTATTACGGCATTTCCTCCGGCAAGCTGCGCCGCTATTTTGATGTAAAGAATTTCACCGATCCCTTCCGGGTGCTGAAGGGCTGCGGCCAGGCGCTGCGGCTGATGAAGGAGCTGCAGCCGGACGTCGTCTTCTCAAAGGGCGGCTTCGTGGCCGTTCCGGTGGTAGTAGCCGCCAGGCGCCGCCGCATTCCTGTCATCTGCCACGAGTCCGACCTGACGCCCGGCCTGGCCAATAAGCTAACCGCGCCCTTCGCCACGAAGATTTGCTGTAATTTTCCGGAAACCCTGCAATATCTCCCCTCAGAGAAAGCGGTTCTGACCGGCTGTCCGATCCGCCGGGAGCTGCTGAACGGCAGCCGCGAAGCCGCGCGCGCAATGACAGGCTTTTCCGACGAAAAACCGGTTCTTCTGGTCATGGGCGGAAGTCTCGGAGCCGCCGCGGTCAATCAGGCTGTCCGCGACTCGCTGGACGTGCTGCTGCAGGACTGGCAGATCATCCATCTGTGCGGAAAAGGAAAACTGGACGCTTCCCTGACCGATATCAAGGGTTACGTCCAGTATGAATACATCCAGGAGGAACTCGCCGACCTGTTCGCCCTGAGCGACATCGTCATCTCCCGGGCCGGGGCCAACGCAATCTGTGAGCTTCTGGCACTGCGCAAACCGGCGCTGCTGATCCCGCTGCCGTCCGGCGCGAGCCGCGGCGACCAGCTCCTGAACGCGGAATCCTTCGCGCGCCAGGGTTTTTCCATGGTACTGGAGGAAGAAACCCTCACAGCCGGGCAGCTCACCGAAGCCGTCCGGCAACTCTACGACCACAGACAGGACTATATCAACGCCATGAGCGAATCCCCGCTCTCCGACGCAGTCGAATCGATCTTCTCCCTGCTCGATGAAGCGGCGCGCGCTCACTCCCCTTCAAGATAGTCCTTTTCATAACACTCGCGCAGCCAGCGCCCCGCGCGTTCCTTCCACTTGCTGACGAGCGAAGGGGTGATGTCCAGCTGCAGGCCAATGGCTCCGTTGCACATTTCTTCTACACAGTTCATCAGGAGTACGTCATACCAGAGCGGACGCTGTTCTTTCAAAAGCATCAGCGTCTCTTTTCTAGCCCTGATTTCTTCCCTTTTCTCCAGAAGCTCGCTCAGGTCGAAGCATTCCGAAGCGACGTGCGCCTCCATCTCCTCCTCCCATTCCGTGTACGCCGGGGAATCGCCGCGCCTTTCCTCATTCCTCTGATGATCAAGCGCCAGACGCCTCGACGTGCGCAGCAGCCAGGAGCGCACGTTCTCGTCCGGTATCTGATCCAGCCTCGCATTCAGCCGTACAAAGGTTTCCTGGCAGATGTCCTCCGCCGCATAGTAATCCTTTGTGACCAGATATGCGTTTCGGATCACCATATCCTGATATTTGTTAAAAACGGCGTCCAGACGGTCGCTCTTCGCGGCGGCCTCCCGTTATCAGTTCTGTACCAGCCGCCTGATTTCTTTCATTTCCTCCGGCGTCGTACTGCCGGGCGTCCACAGGATTCCCGCCTGATCATTTTCATAGCGCGGGATGAGATGGATATGAAAATGCATGACCGTCTGCCCTGCGGCCTCTCCATTATTCTGGACAAGGTTAAAGCCGTCTGCACCCAGTGCCTCCTTCATCCGCGCTGCGACCTTCTTTGCCGTCACCAGCGCCTTCCCTGCCACCGCATCGTCCAGCTCAAAAAGATTCGCATAATGCTCCTTCGGCAGGAGCAGCGCGTGTCCCCTCGTTGCCGGGCCCATATCCAGAATCACCCGGAAATCCTCATCCTCATAGAGTGTCGTCGACGGGATCTCGCCATTCGCGATTTTACAGAAAATACAGTTGCAATCCTTCATTTTACAAGCCTCCTTTGCCGTTTTTGTCCGAATTTGACGAACGAATTTATTTGCCAATATATGACAACTTTGGTATATTTCCAATCAGGAAGTGATCATATGCTGATGTATGAAGAACAGGAGAGAACCGCAGAGGAAAATTACCGCCTGATGATCTCACAGATTTCCCACGAGATCCGGAATCCTCTCACCTATGTAAACAGTTCTATCCAGTCGATACAGAAGATGCACCCGGAGGTGGAAAGCTTTGAATTCTGGGGACAGATCAAGAACGATCTGCAATATATGAAAACGCTGCTGGACGGCGTCTGCACCTTCAACAGCCGGGAACCGCTGAAATACGCTCCCATCGACCCGCGCGCCTTCGCCTTTGATCTGAAGGACACGCTGCTTCCGGAACTGCTGCGCCGCCATATTCCGCTCCTGATCAAGCTGGACGATACCTATCCGGATTTTTACGGAGACCCTGTCCGCCTGAAGCAGGTCTTCCTCAATCTGCTCAAGAACGCGATGGAATCCATCTCCGGGCGGGGCCGGATCACGCTCAAGGTCTTCGCCTATGAAAAAAGACTGCTGATCACGGTCCGGGACAACGGCTGCGGTCTCACGCCGGAACAGCAGCAGACGATCTTTCAGCCCTTCGTCAGCCACAAGGAAGGCGGCGCGGGACTCGGCCTCAGTATCGCGCAGAAGATCGTGCAGGCGCACGGCGGCTCGATCCATGTCCGCTCCTCCCTCGGCAAGGGAAGTGAATTTCAGGTCTATCTGCCGCTGGGAAGCGCGCCTCCTTCGTCCTGATCGCTCTGAATGTTGCCATTTTCCATATTTTTCGTGACCAGATCACGGACGATCTCCCACAATCGTTCGGAGCCCTCGTGTGTCCTGGTGTTGCGCTTCAGAATCCAGGATTCATGTACTCCGTGCTCCCGCCAGGACTTTCCCCCGGAAGCGTCGTTCAGCAGAACAGGCTGCACCTTGTCCAGCGCGTTTGCGAACTTCGCCTCCGGTGTCTCCATCGCCTCAAACTCATCCCACAGGCCGCGCATATACTTCGCCTGCTCTGTCGGCAGCAGCCCGTAAATCCGGTCAGCGGCCTTCCGCTCGCGTTCGCTCTTCGTGGCATTTCCCGCCTCGTCGTAAGCATACGTATCGCCGGCGTCTATCTCCACCAGATCATGCGTCAGGAGTATCATCACGGTCTTCGCCACATCGATCGGCTCATTCGCGTACTCGCTCAGAATGCAGCACATGATCGCCATATGCCAGGCATGCTCCGCATCAGTCTCCTTCCTGCTCCCGTCCGCCAGATATGTCTGACGGACAATCTCCTTCTCTTTATCAAGCTCCATAATAAAATCGAGCTGTCTCTGCAATCTGTCTGTATCCACGCCTTTTCCCTCCGGCTCCTCCAGAAGATCCGCAAACCGCAGATCCCTTCGCACCTCGTAGTGCGCACCCTTCAGCTTCTCCCCGAAAAGCTCCTCCACGCTTTCCGGGCGGTGCAGCAGCTGCTCCTTCTGCGCTTTCTCCAGTCTCTTGATGCGATACTCAAGCCGCGCGGCGCCGGACCAGTCTTCCGTCTCCCACACCGCCTCAAGCGCCACGGGAGGATGGCTCTTCGTGTATTTCGCAGCCGGCTTCTTTCTGTAAAAATGCTCGCGCATCCGCTTTCCGATATCATGCACAATCCCGGTATACAGGGAACCATCCGCACAGCGCAGCATATAAACATAAGCCATGTCGCGTTCCTTCTGAAAATAATTCTTATTTTTATTTTAGCGTATGAAAAGCGGATTGGCAAGGAAAAATGTTCTGCTGTCGTTTAGAATAACAGACAAAAAAAGAACACCGCCCCCGGACGACAAATCCAAAAACAGTGCTCTGCATGCATCTCCAGGGGTTCGAACCCTGGACACCCTGATTAAGAGTCAGGTGCTCTGCCAGCTGAGCTAGAGATGCATTTTTTATGTTCGCTTCACGAACAAAAGTTATTATACTCAACTGTTTGTAAAAATGCAAGCCCTTTTTTATATTTTTTTCATTTTTCCCTCATATAATTTATAAACCCACAGATTTCAGGCAAAATCGAGGCATCGGCGGGACAAAACGTCGCCCGGCTGCATCCGATGCAGGCCGGACGACACTTTTCCGCTCACAAAATGTAACTATCTCTCAGGCGCAGACGCCGCCAATTCATTTCAGCAGGCCCAGCAGCGACTCTCCAATCGTTCCCTCCGGCATCTTCACGCCAAAGTTGTCCGTCACAGTCGCCCCGATAACCGCGAAGGTCTCGCACTCCGGCAGCTCGCCGCTGCCCTCCAGCGAGGCGGAGTATGCGAGAAACGGCACCTTTTCCCGCGTGTGATCTGTCCCTGTGTAGGTAGGATCATTTCCGTGGTCCGCGGTAATGATCAGAAGATCGTCCGCACGCAGCGTATCCAGCAGCACGCCCAGATTCACATCAAACTTCTCAATCTCCTGCGCATAACCCTGCGGATTACGGCGGTGTCCCCACAGCGCGTCAAAATCGACCAGGTTCACGAAACACAGCCCGTGGAAATCCCGCTTCGCCATCTCAATGGTCTGCTCCATGCCATGCACGGAGCTCTTCGATTTAAGCGCCTCGGTAACTCCCTCCCCTGCGAAGATATCGTTGATTTTTCCGATAGAAATCACATCAAAACCGGCATCCTGCAGAACGTTCATCGCGGTCCTGCAAAAAGGCTTCAGCGCGTAGTCATGACGATTGCTCGTGCGCACAAACTCACCACGCCGCTTTCCCACGTAGGGGCGCGCGATGACACGGCCGGCCTTCCACTCGTCCCGCATCGTCAGCTCGCGCGCGATCTCACAGCAGCGGTACAGCTCCTGCAGATCGAAAGTCTCCTCATTGCCGCAGATCTGCAGAACCGAATCCGCCGAAGTGTAGACGATCATATGCCCGGTCGCGATCTCCTCCTCCGCCAGCTCATCGAGAATCTCGGTACCACTGGCGCTCTTATTTCCGATAACCTTGTGTCCGGTGCGCTGCTCAAGCTCGTGGATGAGCTCCGGCGGAAAACCGGTCTCCGTAAAGGTCTGGAACGGCGTCTTTCCCTCCAGTCCCATCATCTCCCAGTGTCCGGTCATCGTGTCCTTGCTGCAGCTCTTTTCACGCAGCTTCGCATAATATGCCAGCGGCTTTTCCGTCGGCTCCACCTGCTTCAGCGGGCAGAGATTCGCCATGCCCAGCTTGCGCAGATTCGGAATTTCAAAGCTGTCCACCGACTCCGAAATGTGCTGCAGCGTATTTACGCCCACATCACCGTAGTCCGCCGAATCCGGCATGGCGCCCACGCCGAGGGAGTCCATGACCACCACAAAAACTCTCCTGAATTTTTCCATCTGAAATATTTCCTCCTTCTTTTTCATCCACATCCAATACGAAGCCGTCCATGCCTGCGGCTCTACGATTCGGCATCTTCGCGGATAAGCTTCCGTACCGCCTCCACTGCCGTGCGCACCGCCAGATCTGTGTCGTGCGCCACCGAATTGGGCAGTCCCAGCTTCTCGCGCTCCTGATTGGCCATCACCAGAAAGGCGCTCCCGACCCGCACATGCAGCGTGCTCGCCACGATGAACAGCGCCGCCGACTCCATCTCAGAGGCCAGGCAGCCAAGGCGTTTCCACGCCTCCCATTTATTCAGCAGCTCATAGCTCACCGGCTTCGTCTCCGGGGAATGCTGCCCGTAGAAAGAATCCTTGCACTGCACCACGCCCGCATGCGCCCGTGCTCCCAGCGTTTTCGCCGCGCTCAGAAGCGCAGCAGTGACGCCGAAATCCGCCACCGCGGGAAATTCAATCGGCGCATACTCGCGGCTCGTCCCTTCCATGCGGATCGCCGCCTGTGCGATCACCAGATCGCCGCTCTCCACATCCGGCTGCATACCACCGCAGGTGCCGACGCGCAGAAAGGTATCCGCCCCACAGTTCACCAGCTCCTCCATGGCAATCGACGCCGAAGGGCCGCCGATCCCTGTCGAGGTCACGCTGACCTTTACGCCGTCCAGCGTGCCGGTATAGGTGATGTATTCGCGATTGTCAGCAATCAGCTGCGGTTCGTCAAAATACCGCGCAATCTTCGCACAGCGTTTCGGATCGCCCGGCAGGATGACATAGCGTCCCACCTCGCCCTTCGCCACCTGAATGTGATACTGTCTCGTTGGATCTTCTGAATAGTTTTTCATTACACTGCACCTCATAAAAAAATTCCATAAAACCTCTCATAGTATAGCATATCCCTCAGGATTTGACACCGGATATTTTCTCTTTCGAACGACGCCTCAATCCGCCCTGCACCGGTACAGCCGGTTCATCTCCTCCTGCAGACCCTCGTAGAACCGATGTGTCTCCGGATCCGGCAGATACTCCCGGGATGGCGCGCCGCGGCGAATCCTGTTAAAGGCAGCCTCCACATTCTCATAACAGCCCATCGTAACTGCGGCCACCATCAGCGCGCCGATGGCCGTGCTCTCCGGATTCTCCATCCGAACCACAGGCTTCCCATAGATATCCGCCTGCATCTTGTTGAAAACGTCATTCTTGGAAAGACCTCCGCTGATCAGAATCTTCTCCAGCGGAATATATTTCCCAAAGGAACCCAGATTATTTCCGATCTCCATACAGATGCTCTCGAGCAGCGCCTTGAGCATATCCTCCCGCGAAGTGTTCAGGGTCAGTCCGCTGAACTGCGCGGTGGCGTCGCTGTTCCAGTCCGGCGTGGAACGTCCCTGGAAATAGGGCAGCGCCCGGCAGCCGTGGGATCCCGCCGGAACTTCCGTGAGAATATCGCCCAGTTTTCCATAGAAATCTGTCTCCTCCCGGTAGAAATTCCGCTTAAACCACTCCATCGCCGAAGTGCAGGTTAGCATATTCGCCTCCAGTATGTAAGCGCCCGCGTCCGAGGAGGCATTGCAGATCACGTCCCAGTCGAGATTTTCCGGAATCTCCTCGCAGGTCGTCAGAAGGAAACCGCCCGTCCCAAGCGTCAGGGAAACCTGTCCCTGCTTCACAACGCCCTGCCCGAGCATCCCGCACTGCTGGTCGCCGCCCGCGCTGATGACCGGCGTCCCCTCCGGCAGCCCCGTGAGCTCCGCGAAGTCCTTCGTCGTGCGTCCCAGAACACTGCCCGGCGCTTTCAGCTTGCACAGCTTCTCCCTGTCCACCTCAAAGAGTTCGAGAAGCCGGTCGTCCCACTGACAGCTTTTCAGATTCATCAGCAGCGAACGGCTGCCATAGGTATAATCGGTACTGAATTCCCCGGTCATATGATATACCAGATAATCAGGAATCACGATCAGCTTATAAGCTTTCTCGTAGAGCTCCGGCTGGTTCTGGCGGAGCCACTTCATCTTGATGCCGGAAAAGACCGGATTGACCCGGGAACCGCAGAGCTCGAAAATCTCCTGATGATACTCCTCCATCGCGTGCGCGAGCGGTACCGTGCGCTTGTCCTGCCACATCTGCGCGTTTCCGAGATGCTTGCCCTCGCGGTCCACCGGAATCACCGAGGAGCGCTGTGAGGTCAGAGCCACCGCGTCGATCGCCTCCTTCGTCTGCGCCGCGAACTGCGCAGACTCCTTCACGATCTCCGTCATGCTCTCCAGAAAATCCAGCGGGTTCTGCTCCACCCAACCGTCGTCCATCGCAATCACACGATACTCCTTCTGTACCGTATGAAGCGTGGTCCCGTCCTCCCGGAACAGAATGCCCCGCATACTCGAAGTGCCCACATCCAGAATTAAAATGTTCATCATATCCCTCCCCTTCTCCTTCTATCCATCGGGAAATTTTTATAATAAAACCGTATCACCTGAAATACGTTTCGTCAAATAGAAAATACGGAAAATAATGATTGACATTTTCGTCTTTTAAATGTAAACTTCTTTCGTCGGCATGGTTTACATTTCAGAGAGTGCCGCCGAAAGGAGACCTTTTATTTATGGAAAAGAAAGTAACCGCCACCGGAATGATCCAGGTTCGCGACATGACAAAGATCGCCATTTTCACCGCGCTGCTGTGCATCCTGGCGCCCATGTCCATCCCCATCGGACCGGTTCCGATTTCCCTGACGACTCTGGTGATTTATCTCTCGCTCTACATCCTCGGCATGAAGAAGGGCACGATCAGCTTCCTGGTCTACCTGCTGCTGGGGCTCATTGGGCTCCCTGTCTTCTCGGGTTATTCCGGAGGGCCGGCGAAGCTCATGGGGCCGACCGGCGGCTACATCATCGGCTTCCTCTTCATCGCGCTGATCGGCGGCTTCGTGATCGATCGCTGGCCGGAGAACTACGCGCTGCATTTCATCGCCTACATCGCTTCAACGGCGCTCTGCTATGCACTCAGCACCGCCTGGTTCGTCTACCTGATGGACTGCACGATCGCCTACGCGCTGGGCGTCTGCGTATTTCCGTTTATCATCGGTGACCTCTGCAAGATCGTGGTAGCCATGTTCCTCGGCGTGCAGGTACGCAGACAGCTTCGCAAAGCGAACCTGGCGTAATTCCGGAGAGAGGAGGCTGCGTCTGACAGGCGCGGCCTCTTTTTATCTTCTGCTTGATTTCCATCGGCTGTCTGATTATACTTGGTTTTGAACAGATTTACCGAATCGCCAGTTGGGACTTGCAGCATGAATTGGGTGGATAATCAGGAATATTATTATGAGGATGAACCCATCCGGCTCACGCCGGAGCGGGCCGGGAGCCTCCTGCCAAAGGAATACCGGAAAATGCGGGAGCTTGCCTTCGGTTCGCCTTTTTCGCGCAACAACGATGCCAAAATATTCTACCTGCAGGCCCGCTACATGGAGCATTTCGAGGACGACTGTCCCTATGAGCGGGAGGTGCTGCACTATTTTCCCACCTACCAGAGCCTGTCCATGGCGGAGCTCCGCGGGTATTTCACCTGGCGGACCAGACTGCGCCTGGGAAAGCTGGAAAAGACATCTCTGAGCTACGCCTACCTCTATCTCTATGAGCTCCTGCACCAGATCGGTTCGGAGACAAAGGAGGACGGGCTGGAAGCCCTGCTGTGGTTCTATGAGCATTACAGCGCCCTCGATCCGGGCATCCGACGCTACGCCAGGCAGTGGATCGCGGACTATGCCATCTACTATGATCTGCCTGTGGAGCTGATCAAGGACTATGTAAACGCAGATTTTGACGAGGCTCTGATCGCCCTTCGCGACTGTGATTCGGTGGACGATGAGACGCTGTTTCCAGCCATCATGCGGCTCTCTTTCTATCATCTGGAGAAGTCGAAAGTCTATAAGAAATACCCGGATGAGCTTTCCCAGGTGCTCTGCAGAGCATATCGCAGGCTGAACGACCGATACGCCGGGCGCTATCATCGCCCCTATTCACAGAAGCTCTTCGGGAATCCGGCGCGAGTACCGTATACTCCCTTTCGCTCCGCGGTGTTCTTCGAGCACACAAGGCATGAGCATTATGAATACCGTGTCAGTCCCGTACAGTGCTGCCACTGTGAGCGAAATCGATGGAGCGTGGAACGGGGCTATTTCTCCTCACAGCGAGACCGCGCGCTGGGCGTCTTTGTCCGGGGTGCCGACCGTCTCGCAAGGGAAGCCTGGGATGTGAAGCCAGGCCTGAAACCGGGCGCGGAAAGCAAAACCATGATACGCTTTATTTCCGAGGCCATCGAGGAACAGAAAAAGTCGGCTGTTCCAAAAGTGGAGTTTGACCTGAGCAAGCTGTCCGGTATCCGCCGGAGCTCGGACGCTGTCGGGCAGAAGCTCATGACGGAGGAGGAGCGCTATGTGGAGCCGTCCGCTCCGCAGACCATAAGGAAAATTGAGACTGCTCCGAGCACATCTCAGACTGAGGATAGTGCAATGCCTGATCTGTCCATAACGCAAGCTCGGGATAGCACAGCGGCAGAGCAGCCCACATCCCCCGCCTGCGTCCTCTCCGGCGACGAGCTGCGCTTTACACAACTCCTCCTGTACGGCGGGGATCTGCAGGGCTTTCTCTCGGAAAAGCACCTGATGGCCTCCGTCCTGGCGGAGGCGGTCAACGAACAGCTATACGATGAATTCGCCGACACGGTGATCGAATTTGATGGCAATACCCCCATCCTCGTGGAGGATTACCTGGACGATCTGAAAGGAATGATGCCAAGTTGAAGATTCCAAAAAGAATTGCGAACACTCTCATCAACGCCCTGAAGGGCGGCGTCGTGCCGCGCATCGGTCTTCCTTATATTACAGTCGGGCGCGAGCCGGAGATCACTGCGCTGCTGCGCGATGTGGAGATCATCGCCGACGGCGGGGCAACCTTCCGCTTCATTTGCGGGAAATATGGCAGCGGCAAGAGCTTTCTGCTGCAGACGATCCGCAATTATGTGATGGACAAAAATTTTGTGGTGGTGGACGCCGATCTCTCCCCGGAACGTCGCCTGCAGGGGACGAAGGGGCAGGGACTCGCCACCTACCGCGAACTGATCCAGAATATGTCCACGAAGACCCGGCCGGAGGGCGGCGCGCTGCCGCTGGTGCTGGATAAGTGGATCAGCGGCGTGCAGAGTTCAGTGGCAATGGAGAGTGGCCTCAACTTTTCCTCAGAGGAATTTACCCGGCTGGTACAGCAGAAAATTTTTGCGGTTATCGGCGAACTGAACGGTCTGGTGCATGGCTTTGACTTTGCGCGGCTCCTGACGCTCTATTATCAGGCCTATCTGGACGGCGATGAAGACACCAAGGCCAGGGTCGTCCGCTGGTTCCGCGGCGAGTACGCGACAAAGACCGAGGCGAAGCAGGAGCTTGGCGTGAATGTGATCATCACCGATGACGACTGGTATGAATATATCAAGATTTTCGCCGCCTTCCTGAAAAATGCG
>JAJQCG010000045.1:11045-23038 GCA_021202815.1 Lachnospiraceae bacterium
GGTTATGCCGGGATGCTGGTGCTGATCGACGAGCTGGTGAACATCTATAAGATTCCCAACTCCATCACCCGGCAATATAATTATGAAAAAATTCTGACGATGTACAACGACACCCTGCAGGGCAAGGCGAAATACTTCGGCATCATTATGTGTGGCACGCCGCAGTGCATCGAGGACACACGCAGGGGTATCTACAGCTACGAGGCCCTGCGCTCCCGGCTGACGGAAGGGCGTTTTTCCAGCGGAGATACCCGTGATATGCTGGCGCCGATCATCCGGCTCTCACCGCTGACCAACGAAGAGATGCTGATCCTGGTGGAGAAGCTGGCGGACATTCACGCGCAGCTCTTCGGCTATGAGCAGAGTCTCACGCAGGACGATTTCATAACCTTCATCCAGATCGAGTATAGCCGCGTGGGGGCAGATTCTCATATCACGCCGCGGGAAATCATCCGTGATTTCATCGAGCTTCTGGACATTCTGTATCAGAATCCGAAGCTGAAAGTTGCGGAGCTCATGGGTTCCGAGAATTTCTCCTACGCGAAGACGCCGCTGGAGGAACAGGCAGCCGATGAGCTGAGAGAATACGCGGAGTTTACACTGTAAGGAGGCAGCGCGCGCATGAACACCTTTGACCGCTATGCGCCTTTCATTCAGGATTATATTTATCAGAATGGCTGGGAAAATCTGCGGGCCGTCCAGGCCGCCGCGGCGGACGTCATTTTCAATACCGATGAAAACCTGCTGCTGACGGCATCCACCGCATCGGGCAAGACGGAGGCCGCTTTTTTCCCCATTCTCACACTCTTTACAGAAGAAATGCCATCCTCGGTGGGCGCAATCTACATCGGCCCGCTCAAGGCACTGATCAACGACCAGTTTGCAAGGCTGAACGACCTCTGCCAGGAGGCGCATATTCCGGTGTGGCACTGGCACGGAGACGTGTCGGCCTCCCACAAAAATAAGATGATGAAGCATCCCTCCGGCATTCTGCAGATCACGCCGGAGAGCCTGGAAGCCATGCTGCTGCGCAGGCATTCCGCCATTGGGAAGCTCTTCGGCGACCTGCGCTTTATCGTGATCGATGAGCTGCACTCCCTCATGCGCGGGGACCGCGGCGGCCAGACGCTGTGCCTGATCGAGCGCCTCTGCCGCCTGGCAAATGTAAACCCCCGGCGCATCGGTCTCTCGGCGACCATCGGCGATCCGAAGGATGCCGCGGAATTTCTTTCCGCCGGAACGGGACGCCGAACGATTGTGCCGAAGCTGCCGCAGGGCAACATCAGGTGGCGGCTCTCCATGGAACATTTCTATACTTTTCCACCGACAAACCCCGGAGCTCCGACGAAAATCCACAATCAACCTGTCGAAGAAATGCTGCCGGTGGACGACGCGCTCGCGCTGAAGACAGACACCGCCCCGAAGGAGGCGGACCCCGGCATCGGCTATTTCTTTGAACACACCCGAGGCAAAAAATGTCTGGTCTTCGTCAATTCCAGGGAGGAATGTGAGGCGGTCACGACGACGCTGCGGCAATACTGCGAGGCCCGGCATGAGCCGGACCGTTTCCTGATTCATCACGGGAATCTTTCGGAATCCTACCGCGAGACGGTGGAGGCGGTAATGAAGGACGAGGAGCAGTTCCAGACCACAGTGACGACCGCCACGCTGGAGCTTGGCATCGACATCGGCCGACTGGAACGGGCTTTTCAGATCGACGCGCCCTTCACAGTCTCGGCTTTCCTGCAGCGCCTGGGGCGCACCGGGCGGCGCGAGCTGCCGCCGGAGATGTGGTTCGTCATGCGTGAAGAGCCGCCGGAGGCGCGCTCCCTGCTGCCCGTCACGATTCCGTGGAAGCTGATCCAGGGCATCGCGCTGGTGCAGCTCTATCTCGAGGAGCGCTGGGTGGAGCCGCCGAGGCTGGATGCGCTGTCCTACAGCCTTCTGTACCACCAGACCATGAGCACACTGGCGTCCTGCGGCGAGATGACGCCTGTCCAGCTCGCCTCCCGCGTCCTTTCGCTTCGCTATTTTCAGCGTGTATCGCAGGAAGATTTCCGGGTTCTGCTGCGCCATCTGCTGGAGACGGATCATATCCAGCGGACAGAGGGCGGCGGCCTCATCGTGGGACTTGCCGGAGAACGCGTCATCAACAATTATAAATTCTACGCGGTATTTCAGGAAAATGAGGAATACACGGTCCGCGCCGGTTCGGAGGAGCTGGGCACGGTAGTGAAGCCGCCGCCCGCCGGAGAGAAGCTTGCCATCGCCGGTCATGTCTGGCTGGTGGACGAGGTCGATCACAAGCGGCACATGGTTTACTGTGAGATGATCAAGGGAAAAGTCCCCGCCTACTTCGGCGAGGTGGCAGGTGATATTCATACTCACATCCTGGAGCGGATGCTGAGTGTACTCTGTGAGGAGAAGTCCTATCCATACCTGATGAAAAACGCGGTGGCACGGCTGAAGACTGCCCGTACTTCCGCAGAAAATTCAGGTCTGAAGGACAAAAACCTGATCTGCCTGGGCGGCAATATGTATTGTCTCTTCCCCTGGCTGGGGACTTACGCTTTCCTTGCTCTGGAGCGCTTTCTGAAAATCCGCTGCGGCAAGCGCCTGGGTGTCAAGGGACTGGACTCCTCCCGCCCTTACTTCATGCAATTCGTCATGTCAGTTTCCGAGCGGGAATTCTGGGAGATCCTGGCGGAAGAACTGAAAAAGCCCATCGATCCGATGAGCCTTGTCTATCCCCGCGAGGTGCCGATTTTCGACAAGTACGACGAATATCTGCCCGAATCGCTGGTGAAAAAAGGATTTGCCTGTGGGGTGCTGGATATCGAGGGGATGAAAGAGAAAATGCTGCAACTGTGCGAAAAGGCGCTCATTTCGTGAGCGCCCGGGACATCGATCCTCGGATACTGCACCAACTGCTACCTTCAACTACATTCTCAAGATAAGTGCGCGAGGAAGCTGCCGTCCGGCTGCGCTTCCTCGAAGCACTCCGTCAGATTCTCATCATCCATGATCCGCAGGACCTCCCGCATTCCACCGGCCAGCTCTTTCTTCTCATATTCTTCTCTGGAAATCCAGTAGACGCGGCCCTCCTCGGAGCTCTTCAATTCGCCCTCGTAAGACTCCGCGCGGTAGAGCAGCCCAATATTATGGAAGCCGTCCCGATACCAGTGGTAAATCCCCTTCAGAACCGGGTGATGGATGCACAGCCCCGTCTCCTCCTTCATCTCCCGGATCACCGCCTCTGCGAATGTCTCACCTGCCTCCACATGTCCGCCCGGGAAGGTTGTCCCGCTGTAGCTGCTGCCCGTTTTGTCGAGCGCGAGCACCTTGTCCCCCTCGCACAGCATACACATATTCATGAAAATCGCCTTTTCCGGCTGGTGCATTTCCACTGCCATCAGCTTAATCTCTCCCTCAGCACTTCCACCTTACACTCGTGTCGCCTTGTCTTATCATCCTTGTCATAGGCGATGCCAACCGCGAGCACGCGTCCCGTGTATTCCGGCTCCTGCCCAAGCTTTCCCTCAAAACGAAGGGCATACTGGCGGTCCTTGATCTGCTGAATCGCCTCTGCAGCCGTGTGATTTACCTTCAGCTCTATAATCATCGCGTCATCATCCTTCTTAAACGGATAAAAGATAAAATCCACATACCCGACTCCCGCCTTTTCCTCGCGTTCAATCCGATAATAATTAATCGCCTCCAGATAGATCCAACGAACGATCGAGGCCAACTCCGCCTCATTGCTGTACGCCAGCAGCGGACTTTCTGTATTATAGACAAACTGCAGAATCTCCGTCATGGTCTTCGTGTCTCCTGCCTTTGTGGCTCTCAGCATACGCCCTGATTCCTTCGTAAGCCGATACACATTTCCCAGTGATTCTTCTTTCTGAACCATCTCCGCGAATTTATCCATTAACTCCTTATTGGGAATAGATACATAGCCGTCCTCATAATTTAAAAATCCATAGACGACCATCGCCGAGAAAATCTCATCATGCGTTTTCAGCTCCATGGAGGTTGCGGCGTACTCCCGTACCTTTGCCGGAACCGGAATATCCGCCACCAGCAGGGCAACGTCATCCTTAACCTGATCCACATTCGCACCAATATAATAAAACAATTCATCATAAGGACCCGAACTCGTCCAATAACTGCCCAGATTATTATTAGTCAGCGCCAGAACCACAGATCGCGGGTTATAAACCCGTTCTCCCGATTTCGTATGGTATCCGTCATACCAGAGACGCAGACCTTCCCGCGTGACGTTTCTATGCGGAATTTTCTGTGCAAGGTATCTCTGATAAAGCTCATCAACCTCCGCGTCTGTAAAGCCGAAATATTCGGAAAACTTTTCTTCTGTCACCATCGTGTACTCACAGAACATGTTCAGTTCTGAACCGCTTGAATACTTCGAGATGGGGAGGATTCCTGTCATATACGCCAGCTCCACATAGGCCTTATCTTTCAGAAGATTGCTCAGGAATTTCGTGAAACTGTCCTTCTCCTCCTCCGTCACGAATTTCTGGTGATAGATATAGTCCCACTCGTCGAGCACAAAAATAAACCGCTCTCCCCCACAGTATTCGTAAACGTTCGTGAGAGCATCCCACAGCGCATCGTCCTTTTCAATTTCAGCGTCAGGATAAGCCTGCCTGAGATCCGTCATCAGTCTCTTTCTAATCCTTGTAATATACTTTTCATACGAAAGAGGGGCATCTGGCAATTCACTGAATGTAATATGAATCACGTTATGCTTGTTCAAATGCTGCTTATACCAGGCAAAAGAAGATACTTTCAAAAAATCAAAATCCTTACTGCTGTCCACGCCTCTTCCAAAATAAGACGCAATCATATTTGCCATAAGCGATTTTCCAAAGCGGCGCGGCCTCGTGAGACTGATATACTTTGGGTTCGTCTTAATGAGCTGCGTCACGTCCCCGGAGCGAACGCACTCCGGATCCACAACCGCAACCAGTTCTTCCAGAATACGCGTCTTATCCACATAGTACGGGAGCTTACATTCGTTCTGAAATAATCTGTAAGCGCCGGTTCCATTTAAATAAAGTCCCATGTTTTCACCCCACACCTTTTCCATAAGTATACCATTGAAGCTCACAAAGCACAACGAAATATACTGTACTTGACAGGAAGGAAATTGACGCCTCAATACCGGCAGACGTCAATCCAGCCGACAGCGCCCGAATACTGCTCCAGCTCCGCGAGGTTCAGCCCGATGGCGCTGTTTCCGCTGCCCGCCGCCGGATAGACAATATCAAAGCGCTTCAGCGATTCGTCCAGATAGACGGCCACGCCCTCCCTGATCGCGAAGGGGCAGACGCCGCCCGGCGCGTGGCCGATCCATTCCTCCACCTCGTCGCGGGGAATCATTTTCGCCTTCGTCTGAAACTGCGCTTTATACTTCTTGTTATCCACCCTCGCGTCGCCGGCCGCCACGATCAGAATCACCCTGTCTCCCTGCAGGAATGACATCGTCTTGGCGATACGGCAGGGCTCGCAGCCCAGCGCCTCCGCCGCCAGCTCCACCGTCGCGCTGGAGTGATCCATCTCCATCACACGCTCTTCCATCCCGTACTGTGCAAAATATGCTTTTACCTTGTCAACAGACATGTCAGACTTCTCCTTTAAATTTTTCACTTTCCTGCCTTAAGATTCTGTCATATATTTCATTATTTTGCAAGAATTTAAAGTACAAAAGGAGGTGCATTTTTTGAAGATATCTCATCCCGCACCTGCATCAGAATCTTTCCCAGAAGGTTCTGTCCCTTCCATTTGTCTACACAAAATCGGCCCTCGTCCCGCATAGAAAGACCAATCCCCCAAATGCGATCTTTCACTGCGCATTCTGCAATCATCTGTTCTCCTGTCCCCACCAGTTTTTCAGCCAGCTCAGGATTTTGAAGAAATTTCTGGAGCACGCCCTTATAGACGATTGCTTCTCTCTTCTTACTCCAGCTTTTTTCGTCAAAATGCCGCACCATTCTGCCCAATGCCTTTATTTCGGCCACATCATCTGTCTCCAGAATTTTTTCCGCTGTCTGATGATCACAAAACAGGATTGCCTTTTCATACATCATATACTGTTCCATTGACGAAAAAGTAATTTCATCAACTGTAAATGCAGAGTGATACCAATTACTCAAATATCCATTTTGCTCTTCCGGATTATGAAAACATATCAATGATTTTACCTCCCCGGGATTTCAGTTCTCTTTCGGCTCCCTCAAGCCACATTGGGTTCCAACTTAATAAACAACCTTCCTTGATTTTCAACTGCTTCTTCCAGACAGCTTTTGCTGATCACAGTCCGGCAAAAAATAATTCATAAAAATCGTCTTCCGCCTCAAGCATCGGCGAATTCTCCCCGCCTCCGTTTGTGCTTCGCTTCATTGCTGCGTAGAATTCCTCGCCTGCCGCGATGACGTCCATTTCATACACCGGGTAGCCGAGCTCGCGGCACTTTGCGCAGAAAGCTGAGAGCGGATTTTCCTGCTCCCTTGTCCGGAGAAACTCTTCCCGAAGCTTCTCGTCCTTCTGCGCCCTGCTCCTGATTTCATCCAGCATCTCTTCCGTTTCCACAGATTTGTCCTCCTGCGCGATCCCATTCTTCAGACTTTAATTATCAGTATAGCACAGGAAATTTATAAAGACGACCATTTTGTTCATTATTCGTTTATTAAAAATTTATTTGTCTATTCCGCGATTCCGTGGTATTCTGGACACACGCCAGACAGACAGCGTTCATTGCCGCCGCGTTTTCTGCATAGCGCATCTTTATTTTCGGCGTCCCGTTTCGGGATTTATTCCGACGATAAAACTGCTGTATACAGACAATATGTAACACTTTTCACCTGCAGAAGAGAAGTCTTTCTATCTCAAAATTCTGCCTTTATCCCCGAAACCATCCCTTTTCACAATTTCACTCAGCCAGAATCCATCCGTGAAAATCTGTCCCTGCCAGACAGCTTTGCGCAGCCTTGATGGCAAAATCAGCTGAATTCCCGCAAAAATCCAAGGAGGACATAAATTGAAAAGAAAATATTACTTCTTGATCCTGATCGGACTCATAACTTTCACCGGGATCTGTTTATTCTTTTTCCGTATCTGGCAGATACGAAGCGACCGGCTGCGACAGTCCCGGAAGGCAGAGGCCTTCATTGAGGCGAGCTATGCAGGGGATATCGACGCGATCCTTGCCATATTCCCGGACTCTCTATACGAGCGGCTGTTGTCTGACACGATCTCGTCTGTGGATTCGGAGTCTGAGATTCCGGAGTTTGTCGGCAGCGACCTGAAAGCTTCCCTGGAAACCATCGAGACCCTGTTCGGGGAAGGCTGGCAATATTCCTTCGAAATCGCCGACCGATATCAATATACGAAAGAGGATCTCGAAGACCTGAACTACAACTACGAGATGACAGGCGTCGGCGATGTCGGCTTCCGACAGGCTTCCATCCTGACTGCCGAGGTTCACATCACGGGCATGAACGGCACAGAGGGCAGCCAGACCATCCTCGTCCCGCTGGTAAAGACACGCGGTCGCTGGTATGTGGGCCAGCAGATCGGCAGCGCGTACGATGAGCTGGCAGAGGAAGGTACCTATGACATCTATGGCGGGCTGCTTGACGGCTTCTCCTTCTCCTATGAATCGGAAGAGCCGGTCGATGCCGAAGATTTCACTGTACAGGAGGGCGCGGATGAGTGAGAAAAAACGTCTGATCCCTGCCTTTCTGGCAGCGATTCTCCTGGCAAGCGGCTTTCTGTTCTTAAAGACGCTGCGGGAAGGAGGCGAGGGACTTGAAATATATGAAAATTTGCAGGAAGAGGTACAGGTCGCGGATGCATCCGGGGCGTTCCCCGACATCAGCCTTGACGTGGAAAGGCTTCTGGCAGAAAACGGAGACTTTACCGCATGGATTTATTATGCGGATGGAAAGCTGAACCATCCAATCGTGCAGGAAAGCTATGAGGAGATCAACAAATACCTGACAACGTCATTCGACGGTTTGACCAGCTGCGCGGGCTGCCTGTTCCTGCCATTTGATGCCACGGAGGATTTCACGGCTTACAACAGCTTTATCCACGGACACAATATGCGCGGCGGTTCCATGTTCGGGTCGCTGAAAACCCTGTATCAAAAACCGGAAAACAATGAATTCCCCTGGTTTTTCATCTGGACAAAAGACCATGAGAGGATGATGTACCGCGTCATCGCCATGTATGTGACAGATGAAAACAGCGCCATGACTGCGGCAGCAATGGAGGAGACGGAGCAGAAAGAATATATCCAGGAGGCGCTGAAGCTTGGCTCGACTGACGGCCAGCTGGAATTCACGGATGAGGAATGGGATGCGGCTCTGGGCGGCGCGCGGCTCGTGACACTCTCCACCTGTTATGGCGCGTCAGGGTCAGATCAGAGACTTCTGGTACACGGAATCGAAATTCTGCGCGAATCCTGGGAGTAAAAAAGAGAGGAGGTATGTATTTTTGCGGAAATTCAGACTTATGACAATGTGCATCGCGCTGATTCTCTGTATGGCGATGGCGATCGGCGGAATTTATGCGTATTTAACCGCCAGGGACGCATCCGTCAATAAAGTGACCATCGGCGATGTTCATATCAGTGCGTGGGAGCCGAACTGGCCCACCGAGGACAAGGACGAGGACGGCATACCGGACGAGAGCGAGCTGCTGGTGCCATATGATGAGGTATCGAAGGATCCTCGGATCCGGAATACCGGGACAAACGACTGTATCGTATTCTTCCGGATCACATCACCAGTCGAGGAGCTGACGGTGATCGATGACGACGGAACACGGCACGCGGCGGCGGACGTCGATCTGTTCTACTTTAAGCAGGCGGAGGACTCTGCGGACGAGCACGCAAACCACTGGGATGAAAACTGGGTGGAGCTCACCGAACTGGACGGGAAGTTCGTCACCTGTGATGGAACGAACGAGGAAAATAAGGGATACACCTACATTTTTGGCTACCATGTCCGGCTCGCCGCCGGGGAGACGACGAGCAATCTGTTCGACAAAATCCAGAACAAAAAATACGGAAGCCGCACCATATCGGCAAACGAAGCGGAAACCATCCGGATCGAAGCCTGTGCGATCCAGGCCGACGAGATCTATCAGAACGGGAAAGCGATGGACACGTCAGGGGAACTGACGGAAGACCAGCTTACCTGTATCTACCGGGTGTTCTTTAACCAGAACGCCGATCAGCTATGAGGAGGTCAGCCAACATGAGAAAAAAGATTTCTGTAATTTTCCGCGGCGCCGCCGCGCTTCTCGTCCTGTGCTTTGCGGTCACAGGTGCGCAGGAGGCGCTGGCCTACCAGACAGATATCACCGGGCCGCTCCTCAACCGCACGACGATCGCACTGGACAGTGTATCTACGCTGGTCGAATATTATCCTTCCGTGCAGCCGGAGCCGACAGGCAGCGCAAATACCATTGATTATACGAAGCTCATCCAGGTGGCCAACACCGGCTACGTAGACGAATATATCCGTGTAAAGCTGGTCTTTTCGGACAGCGACGTGGAGTCGAAGGCCTCCTTCTCCTCAGATGCGGCAAATTATTATCCGGTAAGCGCTTACAGCAGCCATCTGCCGGAAGGCTGGGTCTACAATTCGTCGGACGGCTTCTACTACTACACCGCCATTCTGGAGGCCGGGGACTGGGAAGAATACGCGAAGGATCTCACCTATGATGAATCGGATGGACAATATTACTACAAGGATGCAAATTTCTACACCGCGCCGATTATTACGACTCCGCTGGTCCGGTATATGAAAACGATCTTCGACGGGCCGGTTGACATGCGTTCCTATTACCTGTATGTGTACGAGGAATCCGTACCGTTCTACTTCGGCAGCGACTACGCGGACGCGTGGGAAAATTATCTGGCGGATTACCAGTGAGGAGGCATGACAAATGGCAAAAAAGATTTTCCATATTACGGCGTCTGTTATCACCTGGGTCACGCTCCTCCTTGCCGCGGCGCTGGTGGCGCCGAAGCTCGCCGGATACTGCCCCTATGTGGTACTGTCCGGCTCCATGGAACCGGCGGTGAAGACCGGTTCTCTGGCATATGTCTCCACTGCGAAGGGAACATGGCAGGTGGGGAGTATCATCGCCTATAAGCTGAGCGATGGGACGGCAGTCATCCACCGGATTGCGGGCATAGACGAGGAGACCGGTGATTATATCACCAAAGGAGACTCGAACGAAGCTGCGGACGGGACGCCCGTCCCGGAGGAATCCATCCTCGGTCTGTATGTGTTTTCCATACCGGGCATCGGGTATTTCCTGCAGGGGCTGAAAGCTCCTCTTCTGCTGCCGGTATGCGGCCTGATCTGTACTCTTCTGGCGCTGAATCTTGCAGATTATGCCTTCTGTGAGAACCAGATGAAGGATAAACAGATTCCCAGACAAGGCATAAAGGGAGGAATATTGAATGTCTAAAAAAAGAATCATCACGGTCACGCTGGCATGCCTCTTCGCCTGCCTTGCATGCGTGCACGGCGCGGCCGCGTACCTGACGGACACAAAAACGGTCCGCAATACTTTTTCGATCGGCGAGGTATCGATAAAACTTCTGGAGCCGGATTATCCCGGCAATGGTTCCAAAAAAACAACAGATCTGGTGGCGCTGCAGGAGATTCCAAAGGATCCGCAGATTTACAACTCCGGAAAGAACCGGGCCATTGTCTTTCTGCAGGCAGATATTCCGATGGCGTCCGTGATCGTGACAGATGAAGCGGGCAATCGTCAGGCAGAAGAAAATCTGGAACTCTTCAGCTTCCGTACCTCGAATGGCAAATACAACTCTGTCGACGACAGCTGGCGCCTGCTCTCAACCGTCTATCTGGACGAAGACGAGAAGCAGACGACGAAGGAGGAGGCTTCGATCTGCCGCAGACTATACGGCTATGCGAATGTGATTGAAGTGGGTCAGACCACGGATTCTCTGTTTGACGTGGTACGGCTGGTCAACCTGGTCGAGGATCAGCTTGACAATACGACACAGGAGATTCCCCTCTTTGCCTATGCAATCCAGGCGGAGAACATCTCCGGGCTGACAGAGGCGGATATGAAGCAGAAAAGCCTGACAAAAGGAGAACTCGCGGACATCTGGGACGTGTACTTTATCCAGAACGGCGCAGGAGGAGAAAATGCGGTTTATTAGAAAATGCAGATTTTTTGTACTTGCCACCCTTATGCTTTCGCTGCTCCTGCAGCTCCCGGTCAGGCCTGTGGAGGCCGTGGGACTCAGTACTACGGCAAAGGGATGGATCCGGGCAAGAATTGATTATTCATACGATAGCGGAATTACCCGGCTGAATGACAAGCGGATCACATTCAGCGCAGGCTGGGGCGCAAAACAGGAGGACGGCTGGTATTACTATGGATATCCGGTGAAGTCCGGCGATTCCATCACGTTTATCGAGGGCGTGACCTTCCCGACAACCTGGACGGAGGCTGTCCAGAATAAAGAATTTTCCATTACCGTCACGGTTGAGGCGGCAGAGATGACGGCGGCCAACGCAGACGGATGGAACAGCAACACGGCTGCGTGTTATTCCTGTACCTTCCCGTTCTTTTCCTCTTCCGGGACAGGCGAAACGACCGCCAGCCTCCAGAGCGGAAGGCTGAAGATCAGCGTTAATGAGTATGAAGTGGACGAAAACGGAATCTGGTCAGAATATGAAAATGATCAGATGATCACGCCGGGACAGTTTGTCTCCAAGATCGTCGTGATCACCATGCAGCGGATGCTTGTCCGACCTACCGGTGACAATATGACACTGTTCCTGTATGGCGGAGCATTCCTTGCAGCCGCCGGCGGGATGGTTTTCATCTTCTGCCGCGCAAAGAAAGCGGCACAGGGGGTAGTGTCAAGTAATCTATGAAAAACCTGAGTCTAAAAAATAGGCTCAAATGAA
>JAJQCG010000056.1 GCA_021202815.1 Lachnospiraceae bacterium
AGAAAAACGCCCATATACGGGATATGAGCGTTTCTTGATTTACTCTTTTTCGAAAAATATAAGGAGTGAAGAAAATGAACAAGAAACTGCTGAAACTGTTGGATGATATCAATGCGAAGAAGCAGGAGGTCCGCGACCTGGCAGATCAGGGGAAGATCGAGGACGCCGGGAAGGCGAAGAAGGAGCTGCAGGAGCTGCAGCAGAAATTTGACCTTCTGAAAGATATTGAGGATGAGGCGCTGGATAACGCGAGGAATCAGCTGGAGGAAACCGGTAGTGTGCCGGGGAAAGAGCCGGTGGATCCGGAACCGAAGGATTCCATCAAGGCCTTCGCGGACGCGGCGCGCGCCAGATTCCGTAATGCCATGACGGAGGGAAGCTCTCCGGACGGCGGCTATACGGTGCCGGAGGACATCCAGACCCGGATTGAGGAGTACCGCGGGGTGAAGGCTTCTCTGATCGATCTCGTTGATGTGGAGGCGGTGTCTACAAACAAAGGGGCACGCACCTTCAAAATGCGCTCGCAGCAGACCGGATTTACGAAGGTTGGCGAGGGCAACGCGATCCCCGGCAAGGGGACGCCGCAGTTTGAACGCCTCGAGTATGAGATCGCCAAGTATGCCGGTTACTTTCCGGTCACGAATGAGCTTCTGGAGGATTCCGACGCGAATATCTCCAACACCCTGATCGCGTGGATCGGCGACGAGTCCCGTGTGACCAGGAATAACCTGATCCTCGAGGCGCTGGCTACGAAGGAGGCTACTGCGCTGGAAGGTCTTGACGATATCAAGTACGCGCTGAACGTGACGCTTGGCCAGGCGTTCAAGCCGACTTCGAGGATCGTCACGAACGACGACGGTCTCCAGTATCTGGATACGCTGAAGGACGCGAACGGCCGTGACCTGCTGCAGCCGGATCCGACTTCCCCCGCGAAGATCGTGCTGCGCTCCGGGGCGACGGTCGTGCCGATCACGGTGATTCCGAACGCGGACATGCCGTCCGACACTTCCACGGCCGGGACTACGGTGATCCCGATGATCATCGGAGACCTGAAAGAGGCTGTGAAGTTCTTCGACCGGAAGCAGCTCACGATCATGACGTCGAACATCGCGTCCGTGGGCGATTTTAATGCGTTCGAGCAGGACATGACGCTGTTCCGCGCGATCGAGCGTGAAGATGTGAAAATCAAGGATTCCGAGGCGTATGTCTATGGACAGCTCACGGTCACGGAGGAAACCACGGAGGATGAGGACGCAGCGTAAAAAGACAGGGCGGTGAGATACCATGCTGGATTTGATTAAAACCCGCTGCGGGATTGCCGCCGCGGTGACTGTGTATGATGACGACATCCAGAGTTATATCGAGGACGCGCTGGAGGACTTAAAGGACTCCGGCGTATCCTCTACGCTCCTGACGGAGGAAGCGCCGTGCGTGGTCACAGCAGTCACGCTGTACGTCAAGGCGTACCTCGGAAACGACCGTTCCGACACGGAAAAGTACATGAACCTGTACCGCCAGAAAGCCTTTCGGCTGATGCTGAAAGAGGCGGACGAGGAGACAGACGAAGCCGTAGAGACAGAGGATACATCCGAGACAACAGATTCTTCAGAGGCAGAGGAGGAAACTTCTGACACGGAGGAGAGCAGTGAAGAGACTGTGTCTGACGATGCCGCTGAGGAAGAGGACGCGTAAGGAGGTGTCGCTATGTGGAACAGTTGTGTGAAGCTGATGTCCTACGTGGAGCAGGAGCCGAATGAAGACGGGCTTCGAAAAAGCCTCGGTGTGGTCACGCTGGAAAACATCCCGGCGAGCTTCCAGGACGTCACGCGGAACGATGAGATCCTTGCGGCACAGAGCGGCTACACGGTAGACCGGACAGTCGCGATCGCAGCGTGCAACTACAATGGCGAGCAGTTTGTCGTGGATATGGACAGCGGCGACGTGTACGAGGTGGTGCGCGCGTTCTCCGCGGACAAGTCGATGCTGGTCTCCCTGTCTTGTCGGAAGCGGGCTCCGGGGACTGTGAAGGAGAGTGGTGATTGAAATGGCAAGTTTTACCTGTAATTTTCCCGCAGACCTGGAAAAGCAGCTGCTTGCCCTGCAGCGAGCCGGTGAGGACGCCGCGCTCGGGAATATTCTGGCTGCAGGCGGCGCAGAAGTCGAAAAGCAGATGAAGGGCCAGCTTTCTTCACATCGGGATACCGGCAGCATGGTGAACAGCGTGAAGACGACGAAGGCCGCGAAGAACGACAAGGGTTATTTCGTGGTCACGAGGCCGACAGGCAAGGACGCGAAGGGTGTGCGCAACATGGAGAAGCTGGCGTACCTGCATTATGGCACGTCGAAGCAGCGCGCCACAGGCATCGTCACGAAGATCGTCAACCGAGCGGAGACGTCGGCCGTGAAGGCGATGCAGGCGGCATTTGAGAAGGAGGCGGGGCTGTGACGAATATCAACCAGCTGCTGATCGATACCCTCTCCGGCCACGGCCCGGTGTATCCGGATATCTACGAAGGAGATGAGTCAAAGTACCTGACCTTCAATTACCCGGATGAGGTCGGCGCGCTGTACGGTGACAACCGACCGCGCCGGACGATCGTCTACGTCCAGGTGCACCTGTATCTGGATGATAAGGAGCCTTATCAGACGGAGAAGCTGCAGATCTGCGTGCAGCTGAGGGAGGCGGGCTTTTCATGGCCGGAGGTGACGATCGAACACGAAGAGGACACTCATAAGAGGCGCATTATTTTTGAAACCAAAATCAAAAACTTTTTAGAATGGGAGGAATAGACCATGAGCGGAATTTATGTAGGATTGGCCAATATCTATGCGGCGAAGTATAACAGCTCCAGTGGAAGCTACTCGGATGGCTTCCAGGTTGGCGAGGGCATGACTGTCACGATTGCCCCGCAGTACGCGGAGGGCAGCGTCTACGGCGACAACCACCGTGTGATGTACAAGAAGAAGTTCAAGAACGCGAACGTGACATTGGGCATTACAAGGCTGCCGATCGAGGCACAGAGCGTCTTTTTTGGCCGTACGGTCGGGGATGACAATGAGGTGGTCAGGAGCAGCAAAGACGTGGAGAATTATGTCGGCCTTGGCTGTGTCTCGAACAAGGAGGATGAAGATGCTACTGTCACCTACGAGGCGGCATGGCTGCACAAGGTGAAATTCTCCGACCCTGGCTTTGACCTGGAGACAGAAGGTGAGAATATCACGTTCAAGACCCCGTCGCTCTCCGGCTCTGCGGAGGCGTTTTCCACAGGCGAGTGGGTCACAACGAAAGAATTTTCTGCGGTGTGTGAGGGGGTCGCATGGATTATGGGTCTGGCGGGCATCACGGAAGAGGCCTCGTAGGGATGGGGGGGGGCGGAAG
>JAJQCG010000141.1 GCA_021202815.1 Lachnospiraceae bacterium
CCCCTTCTTGGGATTTACGATGTCTGAACCCGCCGCCTTATTGATTATTGTTCCCATAACATAGGTGGTTAGCTGAGTTGCAATATTGCTTCCAGATTTCTTGAGAACATCCTCCACAAAAGCTTTTCCTGTAGATACTTTCTTTTGCTCTTTAGTAAGGTCTTTGTACTTCTTTTCTAACTCAAGTCTGGAAATCTTCTGCTTAAGCTCATCATCCGAAAGATCCTTGACAGAAGTTGTGGTAGTGGTAGAGGATTGTTCTGCTTTCCTCGCAGCCTGCTCCCGCTTTTTACCAGCGGCAGTTCTTGTGCCATCTGCATTCTGGTAACGTCTGATACCCCACTTCTGCCCAAGAATTCCGTGATGACATAATTCGTGATTCTCCATACTATTCCTCCTCTGCTATAACATTGATTCGCCACTCAAGTTCACTAATTTGTCTATTGATAGAGTCGATAACACCAGAAGTCAAAGAAGTTGAATCAAAAGTCAGTTTTACCTTCAGATAGACATAAGTTTTTACGAGTTCAAGTCGGGTATCATCAGATAAGAAATCAGTCCATACGGCACTGGAGTCAGTTATACTGAAACCTTCATCAGGTCCAACACCGAGTTGCCTGAGAACCGAAAATGCTGCATTGATATTCATGATAACGTCAACGTCGAAGTATTCATATTCTTCGGTAATGCCAAGCAATTTCTTGATTGACGTGAGTATGCTATCCATTTGTAATCAACTCCTCTCGATTTTTCTCCAAGGGCAGGTATCGTTTGGCTGCCTTTGAATGGGTGCAATAATTAGCAAGTTTTCATCCCCATAATGAATAGCATTATGAGTTTGATGCTTTGTGCAAATTACATTTTCAGGATCAAAGATGCAGGGATTTCTCTTCACAATGTCATCATAAGTAATCGGATTAAGATGGTGAATAAGCACCGACCCATAAATTTCAAAGCCTTCGACTCCTAAATCGCATCCATTATCTCGGATAATAATTTTGTCTCGAAAACTCAACCATTCTTTGGAGTGATAAAAATTCTGATTCAACCATCGCTGAAAGCCAAAGGTTTCTTTCCCAACAATTCCGTCTAACTTTAAATACTGATACCGTTCTTTAAAAGTTTTGAGTTGAGATAATTCGGAATAGGTTCTAATACTCATCTTCAGCATCTCTTTCAGTGGCGGAGCCGGAATACCTTCGCATTGCATCAAGCGCATTGGCATACAATTCCTCAACACGTTTTGCCGATTGGAGGTTTTGGGTCTTCGCTTCAATTAACTCTTTTTGTTTTTCAAGAATTTCTTTCTCGATTTTTTCCTTAGTTGAACCGAGCTTTAAGTAGTGTGTAATAACTTGAGACGAGGCAGTTCCATCTCGTAATTGCTGTTCAGCAAGATCCACAGCCAATGAAATTAGCTGATTCTCTCTTGCTTCCGGAGATAAAGCCGGTCTCATCTTAGTTTGCTTTTCAGAAGAGCTTGCCGCTTTACCTTTTGGCATCTTTTCTTTGCCTCCTCTCTGCAAGACAAAAAGAATGGGTGCAGTTCAGAAAAGAACCACACCCATTTGAAAATACATTTCAATTGTTTTCTGCTATAATCACAGCATTTTTGGTATTGTTATTATGAGAACTCATGAAGTCGATCTTTCATCAGGTAACCGAAAGGAGAAGAAAAGAAACATGACAAGGAGGTTTTAAATGGACAACACGACCCAACCTCATGAGTTCTTATAATAACAATACCGCCTCCAAAATATCACCCCCGGGGAATTTTTGAAGACCGCCGCGATGTGTAGGGGGTGGCTCATTGGCGAACCCCCTCCCTACCTTCTGAATCACAAAGAAAACCTTGTAGATTCAAGAACTTTTACTTTTTCTTTGCAAGTTTTCGCTTTCAAAAGCCAAAACAAAGGCAAAAACTTAACAATTCTTTCATCATTTTGCATTTTGCTTCGCTTCAGACTTTGCAGAACATTTCACTTTCTTGTACATATTCATGAAATCATTCTTAATTATTTCGTCAATTGCTCGCTCAATTTCCTGATTGTTTTCTTGATCAGAAAGTTGTTCAGAAGTTTTGGCGATTCGGGCAAGATAGGCGCAGGAATTGTACCCTTTTTCTGTGTCGAACAAGAACCAATCAACAAATTGAGTAAATGGATCAAAAGGATTGTCAAAAGTTGTCAAAGCACAAGAATCATTCAACCAAATTTCTCCTTTCATTTCAAGTATTTAAGAACAGTTGTCGAAGAGCAACCAATTGCTTCTGCAATTTCAGAAGTTGTGTAACCAGAAGCAGCCATTGAAGCAATCTTTGCTTGTTTGGCAGAACTGAGTTCAGCATTGGTTGTGTTAGGCATTGCTCTCTGACGAAGCACATCAATGTCTGCATTATTGATGATTTGTTTGAGGACATTTTCTGTGACAGCCCCCGCTTGTATTGCTTCCCACTCCCGGTCTGAAATGCTGATAAGCTCCCTCTTAGCACCAACTTCGTTGCGGGCTTGAGTCAAAGCTTGCTGACTTGCTTTCTTGACGTCGGCTTTTGTCATGGTGGGGTTATCCTGCTTAAGTGCAGCCACACGGGAATTAGCTATGGTTTGAGCTTGCCGTTCCTTGGGGGCGTTCATCAAAGCCACGTTAAGTTGGGATTTAAGGGAGTCTACTTCTTTCTGATAGGTCGCCTTTGCAGATGATGAATAAGGTATCTTGCCAGTAGCCAGTATCTCAAGACGAGCATCGTTTGCCAAAGCTTTCATCTTATTTGCATAAGTGGCGTAAGCTGGTTCGATGGGGTTGTCATCATCGGAAACGAGGGTGAAGGCGTCTTGAGTTTCCGCCATGAGGGTACTCTTTTGAGTTCTCTTGGTAAGCTCTCCCGTCTTCTTATTTGTATAGTAGAGGTCATCTGCGACTTTCCATATCTGGGCTCCGGTTTCAGGATCTGTGGTGGGACTACCTTGTCTCTTGTCAACAGAGGTCTGTGATTTGGCACGGGATATTAAAGTGGCGGAGCCCTCATGGTATCTGCCATCTTCTCCAATATGACCTTGATACTTTTCTTTAAGAGCCTTAATACCATTGTCCTGCTCGCTCTGCTTATAATCAAGCTCATGCTTTGCTGCATCAATGACAACCATACTGTGGCGAACAGCTCGTGCCAGCTCATCCTGAGTAGCCCCTTGCAAAGTCATGTCAGTAATCAGATTCGAGATAACCCCCATCTGCTTCTGAGTATCGGTCATTACTTTGAAAGTTCCTTTTTCTTTACCGCCATATTCAAGCTTTGGGTCAAAGTCCTTAAGACCTTGTAAAGCCGGAGTGGAAGTAATCTTGACAGAACTTGAATCGGAATTGCATGGTATAACCA
>JAJQCG010000128.1:0-1405 GCA_021202815.1 Lachnospiraceae bacterium
GGTAAGGAGTGGTGACCGTGTAATTAGAGGAAGAATTGGCGTGGGTCAGGGAGGTAAACTTGAAATTTCCGGCCAGTGTCAGGGTGGCCAGAGTGGAGGCAAATGCAACATTGTTCACCGTCACGCCCCCGGACACCTTGGTCTCGGTGCCCTGGACGGACAGGGTCTCCACGGACCCGCCGGTGTTGTCCAAATAGGCCGCGCCTTTGTTGGTCAGCGTACCGCTGACGGCCACATTGTCGCTGAGCTTCAGCGTGCCCCCGGAGTTGACCGTGACGATGTCCAAAGCCACATCCCCGCTGACGTTGGCAGTGCCGCCGGAGCTGACGGTCAGGGTACCGCTCGAGGTCACATTGCCGCTGATGTCAGCGGTGCCGGTCACGGTCATCGAGCCCAGGCTTGCGCTGCCGCTGACCGCAGCGGTGGCCCCGCTGGAGATCGTGGAGGTGGTCACGGTGGCTTGATCGCCGATAACCAGGGTGGAACTTGAGGAGGAGAGTGTCAGGGTCCCCACCGTCGCCTCATCGCTGACGGTAACGGGACCATAACTGTTGCGCAGGGTGGTGACCGTCACCTGGTCCTGGATGTTGATCGTACCGTAGCCGGTATAAACCGAGGCGATTTTCGCCATGTCCTGCACATTCAGGGTGGTGCTGTTGTCGGTGTTGGTCAGGTAGACCCGGTAAGTCACCGCTGCCGACCCTGAGAGGGTCAGAACGTCGTTCGACCCGCTGACATTAATACGGTAAACGCTGAAGTCTTTCACCTCCAGGCTGGTGTCCGCATCGCAGGTCAGGGTGATGTTTTTACTACTGGTATGGGATTGTCCGTTGATTACCTTGGTGCCCGTGCCGAGCGTCGGAGTAAGCGCGGCGGAGGGTTCCAGGTCTGCAGTGATGGTGATTTCGTAGTTTCCTTCTTTCTGGAGGTATGTGACAAGGTCGTCCGCGGTGCTCACGCTGACCTGCGTCAGCGCAGTCTCCTCCTCCTCCGCGTCCTCCGCGAAGGCGGTGGTGCACACCATACCGGCCAGCATAGCCGCGCACAGCAGCAGACTGAGAATTCGTTTTAGTTTCATTGATTTTCCTTTCTGCGAAAGCCGCCCCTCGGCGCTTTCGCCTGTATTGATTGAGGTCGCCCCTCCGGGCGCGCGCACTCCTTCGGAGGGTCGCGCACGCGGTATATTCTGCTGACGTACATTGTCCTTCACCTCCCCTCTCTCCGGCCTGCGCCGGTGCAGCGGTTCGCGGAATGGATCTGTCTATCGCCCTGCCAGGACGTAGAGGTCGACCTCCACGTCGGTCAACTCCAGGCCGTAGAAGGTAGAGTAAAACTCCTCGATTTTTTCGTACATCTTCTTCTCGCTGTATCCGGACAGCTTGCTGGCCGCCCAAACCGACTCCAG
>JAJQCG010000128.1:1415-3340 GCA_021202815.1 Lachnospiraceae bacterium
CTCCGCCGAGCCGTCCGTCCAGCTGCCGATGCCTCCGACGGGGTTGACCAGAATCCCGTAGCTGGACAGGATGTTGGAGTAGCACAGATACCACGGGCCGAAATAGGGGGAGCCAAAGCGGAAGGTGTTGGGGTTGTAGTCAGGCTCCAGGAGCGTGTAGACGGGTACGATCAGGCTGTTGTAATCCGACGTGACCCATTTGGAATACTCCAGGGAATAGGTGTCCAGGTTCCAAAGCTGGCTGCCCACAATCTTCTCCGCCACGGCGCTGCTGCTGACGATCACGGCGGGAAAGCTCACGTCCCCCAGGCCGAAGAGCAGGTCGAAGGCCCGGGTGGTCACGGAGTAGTATTCGCCGTCCGAGGTCTTGCCGGAGGCGTTCAGCAGAGTGTCGTAGGAGCCGGTCAGAACGGTGTCGAAGTAGACGCCGCCGTACAGCGCGGAAATCAGGCACAGCTCCCCGTCCGGGGTGCAGACCTCCGCCGCGTCGGAATTTCTGCTGTCCGAGTCGCTGTACCAGCGGGTGGGATCCTCCCCCCGGTCGGTGATGTTGGCGTACTCCACGGCGTACTCCAAAAACACCCGGTCCCAGTCGGTCCCCACCCGGATGAGGGCGGCCCCGTCCTGAAACTCCGCCCAGACCTCGGTCCCGTCGGCGGCGGTGAAGCTGGTGGCGCTGCCGCTGGCGTTGTGGCCGGGGATCTCGTATTGCGTGGTCCCCTCCACGGGTACGGTGGTCACGGCGGTGTCGTCCCAGCCCTAGATGTAAATGGTATCCACTTCATCCAGACCGGACAGCTCGCTCTCCAAATCGGCGCACCAGTCCAGATAGTCGTTTGCCTTCTCCTGGGCCTCGTCTCCCAGAACGACGCCCAGGTTGTAAACCGCCTTTTCGATCCCGTCTATGGTGGTCAGATCGGGCAGACTGGTCACAACGATGCCCGCCTCCTTCAGCCGGGCGATCTGCGAATTGGTAAAGGTGCTGGAGCCGGAGAGGTAGAAGCACATATCCGGGTTGATGTCCAGCAGGGTCTGGAAATCCTCCTCGCTGAGGGCATCCCCCCCGTCGCCGCTCCAAAGCACGGCGCACTCGTCCTCGTCCACGGGGAACGCCCTCTGAGCCAGGGTATTCTCCACCAGGCTCTCGCTGGTGGCGCACAGGCGGTCCACCCCGTCCAGCATACACACCAGCACGGCGGCCTCTCCCACGGCGGCCCCCTTCCCCGCGCCGCTGATCGTGGTGATCTCGTTTGTCTCCTCGGTCTCTTCGTCGTAGATCTCCAGGTCCTTGTCGTCGTCCTCGTCGCCTCCGTCGTCGTTCTCGTCGTCTTCGTTTTCTTCGTCCTTTTCCTCGTCCTCCTCGGCCTGCTCGTGGGTGGGCTTGGTGACAATGTCCGGGTCCTCCGCCTCGCCGTTGTTGTCCTCCAGCTGGAGGCTGCCGCCCCCGTCGCCCTGGGAGCCGGTGCCGGTGCTGCCCCCTTCGCTGACCGCGCCGCCGGGGGTCACGGAGTCGCTGTCCTCGTTGTCCCCCGTCAGGCTGTCGGAGGCGGTGGTCTCGTCCCCGGTGTTCTCGGCGTTCTCCGGATTGGCCAGGGCCGCGGCGACGCTGCTCTCCAGCTCCAGCGCATCGTAAAGCGACAGGATCGCCCGCTCGGCGGTATTCTCCTCCTCGGCCGCCACGCCGGCCGTGACCTCGTCAGGCATCTCCTCCTCCGGGGCGTCCTCCTCCTGCTGCTGCAGCTCGTCCATGATGTATTCCTTGTCCGAATCCTCCTCCGTGGTGGCCCGGTCAGCCTCTACTTCTATTTTCCAATTTTGCCAGTCGTGCAGCTCATACAGGGCGGTGCTGGGCCGGCAGGCGGTGAACACCATCCCGCAGCACAGGACCAGGGCCAGCAGACGCGCGGCTTTTTTCAGGATCGGGT
>JAJQCG010000153.1 GCA_021202815.1 Lachnospiraceae bacterium
ATGCGTACTCGGACGTAGCTGCGATCTATCCGATCACCCCGTCGTCTGTGATGGCGGAGGCTGCCGACGAGTGGGCGACTCAGGGGCGGAAGAACATCTTCGGGCAGACTGTACAGATCACCGAGATGCAGTCTGAGGCCGGTGCGGCGGGTGCTGTGCACGGCTCTCTTGCGGCGGGCGCTCTGACGACGACCTTCACCGCTTCCCAGGGTCTGCTGCTGATGATCCCTAATCTGTACAAGGTAGCCGGTGAGGGACTCCCGGGCGTCTTCAACGTATCCGCTCGTGCGCTTGCCAGCCATGCGCTGTCGATCTTCGGAGATCACTCCGACGTCTACGCATGTCGTCAGACCGGAGCTGCGATGCTCTGCGAGTCCAGCGTGCAGGAGGTCATGGATCTGACGCCTGTGGCACACTGCTCCGCGATCAAGGGCAAGATCCCGTTCATCAACTTCTTTGACGGATTCCGCACCTCCCATGAGATCCAGAAGATCGAGACCTGGGATTACGAGGATCTGAAGGATATGGTGGACATGGACGCCATCGACGTGTTCCGCAAAAATGCCCTGAATCCGAATCATCCCTGCCAGAGAGGTTCCGCGCAGAACCCGGATATCTTCTTCCAGGCGCGTGAGGCATGCAACCCCTACTACGATGCGATGCCCGCGATCGTGCAGGAGTACATGGATAAGGTCAACGCAAAGATAGGCACCGATTATAAGCTCTTTAACTACTACGGAGCTCCGGACGCGGAGAAGGTTATCATCGCTATGGGTTCCGTCTGTGACACGATCGAGGAGACGATCGACTACCTGATGGCTTCCGGCGAGAAGGTCGGCGTCGTGAAGGTACGTCTTTACAGACCGTTCTGCGCGAAGGCTCTCGTGGATGCGATTCCGGAGACGGTCAAGCAGATCAGTGTTCTCGACAGGACGAAGGAGCCGGGCTCCCTTGGTGAGCCGCTGTACCTTGACGTTGTGGCTGCCCTCAAGGGAACGAAGTTCAACGACACTCCGATTTTCACCGGACGCTATGGCCTTGGCTCCAAGGATACGACCCCGGCGCAGATCGTGGCTGTTTATCAGAATACCGAGAAGAAGAGATTCACGATCGGCATCGTGGACGATGTGACGAACCTCTCGCTCGAGACCGGCGCTCCGCTGGTGACGACGCCCGAGGGCACGACGAACTGCAAGTTCTGGGGCCTTGGCGCGGACGGTACGGTCGGCGCGAACAAGAACTCCATCAAGATCATCGGCGACAATACCGATATGTACGCGCAGGCGTATTTTGATTACGACTCCAAGAAATCCGGCGGTGTGACGATGTCCCATCTGCGCTTCGGCAAGAAGCCGATCAAGTCCACCTACCTGATTCACAAGGCTGATTTCGTGGCCTGCCACAATCCGTCCTATGTACGCAAGTACAACATGGTGCAGGAACTGGTCGACGGCGGTACCTTCCTTCTGAACTGCCCGTGGGATATGGAAGGTCTGGAGACCCATCTTCCGGGACAGGTGAAGGCCTTTATTGCAAATCATGATATCAAGTTCTACACGATCGACGGTGTGAAGATCGGTATCGAGACCGGCATGGGACCGACGAGGATCAACACGATCCTTCAGTCCGCTTTCTTCAAGCTGACCGGCATCATTCCGGAGGAGCAGGCGATCGATCTGATGAAGGCTGCTGCGAAGGCTACATATGGCCGCAAGGGTGACGACGTTGTGCAGAAGAACTGGGATGCGATCGACGCCGGCGCACAGCAGGTTGTCGAGATCAAGGTTCCGGAGAGCTGGAAGAGCGCGGCTGACGAGGGACTCAATGTCACCGTCGCCACTGAGGGCAGAGAGGATGTTGTCGAGTTCGTCAACACGATTCAGGCGAAGGTCAACGCCCAGGAGGGCAATACCCTTCCGGTGTCTGCGTTCAAGGCTTATGTGGACGGCACGACCCCGTCCGGTGCTTCCGCTTATGAGAAGCGCGGTATCGCGGTCAACGTTCCGGTGTGGAATCCGGACAACTGCATCCAGTGTGCACAGTGCTCCTTCGTCTGCCCGCACGCGGTTATCCGCCCGGTCGCGCTGACCGAGGAAGAGGCGGCTGCGGCTCCGGAGGGCATGAAGATGCTTCCGATGACCGGCATGCCGGACAAGAAGTTCGCGATCGTGATGTCTGCTCTGGACTGCACGGGCTGCGGCTCCTGCGCGAATGTCTGCCCGGGCAAGAAGGGTGCGAAGGCTCTTACGATGGAAGGACTCGAGGCGAATCTCAACCTGCAGAAGGGCTTCGACTATGCGGTGAAGCTGCCTGAGAAGGCAGATGTTATTGCGAAATTCAAGGAGACGACGGTCAAGGGTTCGCAGTTCAAGACCCCGCTGCTCGAATTCTCGGGCGCTTGCGCGGGCTGCGGCGAGACTCCTTACGCGAAACTGGTCACCCAGCTTTTCGGCGATCATATGTATATCGCGAATGCGACCGGCTGCTCCTCGATCTGGGGCAACTCCTCACCGTCCACGCCTTACACCGTGAACCAGGCGGGCAAGGGACCGGCGTGGTCCAACTCCCTCTTTGAGGATGCGGCAGAGTTTGGCTATGGTATGCTGCTTGCGCAGAACGCGATTCGCGACGGCCTGAAGACGAAGGTCCAGGCGGCGATCGACTGCGACTGCTGCGGCGCGGATGTGAAGGCGGCCGCTCAGGAGTGGCTCGATACCTTCAGCGTCGGCGTGACGAACGGCGCGGCGACAGACAAGCTTATCGCGGCCTGCGAGGCCTGCGGCTGTGACGAGTGCCAGGAGATCCTGAAGAATAAGGACTTCCTCGCGAAGAAATCGCAGTGGATCTTCGGTGGCGACGGCTGGGGCTACGACATCGGCTTCGGCGGCGTGGATCACGTGATCGCTTCCGGCAAGGATATCAACGTGATGGTCTTCGATACCGAGGTATATTCCAATACCGGCGGACAGTCCTCCAAGGCTACCCCGACCGGCGCGATTGCGCAGTTCGCTGCGGGCGGCAAGGAGACGAAGAAGAAGGATCTTGCTTCCATCGCGATGAGCTATGGCTACGTATATGTCGCTCAGATTTCCATGGGCGCGAACTACAACCAGTGCGTGAAGGCGATTGCGGAGGCCGAGGCCTATCCGGGACCGTCGCTCATCATCGCTTACGCTCCGTGCATCAACCACGGCATCAAGAAGGGTATGAGCAAGGCGCAGACCGAGGAGAAGCTGGCGGTCGAGGCAGGCTACTGGCACTGCTTCCGCTACAATCCGGCGCTTGCGGCCGAGGGCAAGGATGCGTTCACCCTGGATTCCAAGGAACCGACCGGAGATTATCAGGAGTTCCTGGACGGCGAGGTCCGCTACAATGCTCTGAAGCGTGCGAATCCGGAGCGCGCGGCGAAGCTCTTCGCGAAGAACGAGAGCGAGGCGAAGGCGCGTTACGCATACCTGAACAAGCTGAAGACGCTCTACGGCGCGGACAAGGCGGAGTAATTCGGGCTAAAACCAGTCAATACAAAGGAAGGAGTCGGCGGCTTTTCGCCGGCTCCTTTTTTCGAAAATTTCACAGAAAGAGAGAAACCCTCAAATTAAGGGTAAAAATAGCTTGATTTACCCGTAATTTGAGGGTATACTGATAATGACAGGAGGTGAGCGGGAATGACGCGGGAAGTATATGCGATGGCGGAGCGGATCACGGCGGAGGAGATCAGAGAAATCCGTAAGAAATTGAAGCTGACACAGGCCGTATTTGCAGAACTGGTCAATGTCTCAAAAAAGACTGTGGAGCGCTGGGAATCCGGCGGGGCGGAGGTGACAGGCCCGGTGGTTCCGTTGATCCGCATGCTGCAGACCTATCCGGAGTTTGAACAACGGATGCGCATCCCGGCTAAAGTATACCCGCTCCGGCTCTGGTATATGTACCGGAATGAAGCCTGTACCCTGCTGGATGTAGATGAGAGAAGGCAGAAGATCAGAATTTATAATTATACGGATGATCTCCTCTTCCGGGCATTTGGCAGGACAGAACACCCCACCTATCAGCAGTATGAGGAGTTTATGGAGAGCCGTTGTTTTCCCCGCAGCAGGGACAAGCTGAAACTACAGCTGGCAGAGCTCGGCGTGCCGTTTTATGACACATTGCTGATTATCGAAAAGACGGAAGGACGCATGGCGGACGACGAGTTCTGGATCCGTATTGAGAGGTGAGGGAATATGGTGCAGCTTTTTGAGAGGGAAAAGGTTGAGGAAGGCAGACAGTCCTCCAAAGGAAACCAGTTAAAGTGGAAGAACGGTCACAGGTGGTATAAGGCAGATTACGCCGGATATGAGGGCCTGGCAGAATATGTCTCGTCGCGGTTGATGGACTTTTCCACACTGGACAAAAAATCCTATATCGCTTATGATACAGAAGAAATACAGTATCGCGATACGAAGTACCGCGGCTGCGTCAGCGATGATTTCCTGCCGCAGGGCTGGCAGATGATTACCTTGGAGCGTCTGTTTCACAGCTGCCGCGGGGAGAGCCTGTACAGACAGATTTATCAGTTCGCGGAGACAGAAGATCGCCTTCGGTTTCTGGTGGAGGAGACGCAGCGCATGACAGGGCTGCGTGATTTTGGAATCTATATCAGCCGACTGCTTACGCTCGACGCACTCTTTCTCAATGAGGACAGACATATGCACAATATTGCCGTGCTTATGGATGAGATGGGAAATTTTCACGAGTGCCCTGTCTTTGATAACGGAGCTGCCCTGCTGTCGGACATGACGATGGACTATCCTCTGTCTGCGGATGTGGATAGCTGCATGAGACGTGTGAGGGCGAAGACTCTGTGCCCCGATTTTGATGAGCAGCTGGACACGGCGGAGAAATTATATGGAAAACATATCCGGTTTTCATTTGAAAGAAATGACCTGAAAAGGATTCTCTCGGAGGAACCTTACTATCCGGAGGAAATGAAGGCGCGCGTGGCTTACATCCTTACGATGCAGATGAGAAAATACCGTTATCTCTGGTAAAGGCTCCGGATAATTTTAAGCTCTTTGGTATCAGCATATTTATGTTTATAAAAACGGTAGCAGGAGGTACATACAGTATGAAGCAACCGACACTGGTCATCATGGCCGCCGGGATGGGGAGCCGCTACGGCGGTCTCAAGCAGATTGACCCGGTCGACCCGCAGGGTCATATCATCATGGATTTCTCGATCTACGACGCCGTGCAGGCGGGCTTTGGAAAGGTCGTTTTTATTATTAAAAAGGAGAATGAGGCGGATTTCCGCGCGAGTATCGGGGACCGCATGGCGCGGCAGATTCCGGTTGAATATGTCTTCCAGGATCTTCACAATCTGCCGGAGGGCTACGAGGTGCCGGAGGGACGCGTGAAGCCCTGGGGAACCGGACATGCGGTGCTCTCGTGCATTGATGTGGTAGACGGACCTTTTGCGGTTATCAATGCCGACGACTACTACGGGCAGGAGGCCTTTCATCTTATCCATGATTTTCTTGTGAGCCATGAGGACGGGGAGAAATATCAGTATGCGATGGTCGGCTATCTCCTGAAAAATACGCTGACCGAACACGGGCACGTGGCGCGCGGCGTCTGCGAGACCAGCGAGGAGGGAAAACTTCTTGCGATCACGGAGAGGACGCATATCGAGAAGCGTTCGGAAGGCCCCGCCTACACCGAGGATGAGGGAATAAGCTGGCAGGCTCTGCCGGAGGACGCACCGGTCTCGATGAACCTGTGGGGCTTTACGCCGGGCATTCTGCGTGAGCTGAAGGCACGCTTTCCGGTATTTCTGGATAAGGGACTTAAAGAAAATCCTCTGAAATGCGAATATTTCCTTCCGTTTGTTGTGGACGGGCTGATCCGCGAGGGCAGGGCGGAGGTGAGCGTCCTGCAGTCTCATGACCGCTGGCATGGGGTCACCTACAAGGAGGACAAGCCGGTCGTTGTGGCCGCGCTGCAGGCGCTGAAGGATGCGGGCAAATATCCGCAGAATCTCTGGAATTAAAGTATAAAGCCTCCATCTATATGAAAGGGTAAATTACCTATGAAGGGAAAAAATCTGGTCAGCATCGTTGTCCCTGTATATAACGCAGAGACGTTCCTGAATAGATGTGTAGATTCGCTGATTGCGCAGACATGGGAGAATATTGAGATCATTCTGGTCGATGACGGATCAACAGATGCCAGTGGCGGAATCATTGATACCTATGCCCGAATGGATGGACGTGTGAAGGCGCTGCATAAAAGGAATGGCGGTGTTTCCTCTGCGCGCAATATGGGAATCAATCATGCAGAGGGGGAATACATAATCTTTGCGGATTCTGACGACTGGCTGCACAGGGAACTGATAGAGATTTATATGCTGGCGTTGGAAAAGGATGAAATTATAATTTGCGAAAATGAGGGAGACACATTTCAGACGGACTGTTCTTACCTGAGCAGATGGGAGGAGCAAAGAAAATATTACACACAGAGCGATCTGATGAAGCTTTTCTGCGAGAATTATCTGAACCCAATATGGAATAAACTCTATCTACGAAGCCGTATTGTGAAAAATGGGATATGTTTTGACGAGGGTAAAAATCTGGGTGAGGATTTGCTGTTTAATTTAAAATATTTCCTTTGTTCCCCACCGATGTATCAGTTGATTTCATGTCCTCTGTATTATTATCAGGAACGGGAGGGAAGCCTTGATCATTCCTGGCATGCGGAACTTTTTCAGGTGCAGCAGGAGACATTTGCAGAGCTGCGAAAAGTGCTGGAAGGTCTGGGATGTTGGGATCAGGAGAGCCAAAAGCTTTATTATGCCTTATACTGGGACAGAATGTATCTGTCTGTCCGGATATATCAACAGTATAGAAAGACAGGGCAGAAGCCGGAGGCAGGTCGTCAGTTAAAACAGGTGCTTTCTTCTGAAGCATGGAAGATAGTCGAGAGCTCATGCAGAACTCTGGGAGTGATGGACCTGAAGAGGATGCTGAAGAAGATGCATTTACAGATACTGAATCTGACTGTGTGAGTGTGGGAAGATTCACGGTTCCGGAAAAAATATATGTTGGCCCCTGCCTTTCCCGGACAAAGCTTCTTGACACCGGAATACTAAAAGCATATTATAAAGAACATGAATTTTTTAAAGGCGAATTACAAAAAGTTAAAGGAATATATTACAACCGCTCCCCCGGCTCTAAAGGCTTCGATTGCCTATATGGCAGTCAATTTTATGCAGAAGGGGATTTCTTTTCTGACTTCGCCGATTTACACGAGAGTTCTTTCAACCGCTGATTATGGAAAGGTATCCGTCTACACCTCCTGGGTTGAGATCCTGGGAATGTTCGCGATGTTCAACGTCTATGACAGCGTCTACAACAATGGTTATCTGGAATACGAGCATGACCGGGAGAACCTGACCTTCTCGATGCTGCGCTTTTCCAATCTTATGACCTGTCTGACATTCCTGGTCGTGTGGCTTGTCAACCATTATGTTTTTCGGTTTTTACAGATATCAGATACACTGATCTTTTTTATGTTCTTCTGCTTCCTGTTTGAACCGGCATTTGAGTTCTGGAAGACGCAGCAGAGATTTAAGTACCATTATAAAGCAGCCTGTATCTATGCCATTCTGGTGATGATCGGCTCTCCGATCTTTGCCCTGTCCGGGATTTTTCTGTTTCCGGACAGCAAGGTGGAGGCGCGGATCATCGGCGCGCAGCTCGTGACGATCGTGATTGGTATATGCTGTTACGCGTTGGAGTGGTATCGGAGCAGCAGAAAGGTGAATTTCCGGTACTGGAAGTACACCTTTACCTTCAATCTGCCGCTGTTTCCCTATATGATCTCCACCTTTGTCCTGAACTGCAGCGATCGGATTATGATTTCCTATATGGTAAGCGATTCGGCTGCGGGCGTATACAGCATTGCGTATACCGCGGCGGCGATTGTGGGGATTGTCTGGAGTTCCATCATCTCGGCCATGACGCCGCTCATTTATCAGCGCTGCCGCGAAGACCGCATGGACACGCTTTCGGATATTTTGATGCCGCTGCAGACCTTTTTCGGTATCATCTGCGTCACAGTCATGGCGCTGGCGCCGGAGGTGATCCGCTTCCTGGCTCCGTCGAGTTATGGTGAGGGCGTGTACGCGGTCCCGGCGATTATTGCGGGTACCTTTTTTAATACCGGCTATACGATTTTCTCCGCGCCTATCATAGCGAATAAAAAACAGAAGTACGTCACGTATGTGGGCGTGTTCACATCCATTTTAAACATCGTGCTCAATTTCCTGCTCATCCCACGCTTTGGCTATCTGGCGGCGGGCTATACGACGCTGATAAGCTATTTCATTCAGTACATCGGAACCTATATGATTCTGCCGAAGATTCTGGGAGAGAGAATATACAAAAAGGACCGTATCACCCTGAATTCCGCGCTGGTCGTCGTCTCTGCGGTCGTTTTCCCACTGATCTACGGCTGGGTCGGGGTTCGTTACCTGCTGCTCGTGGTACTTCTGATTATGATCTGGAAGAACCGGAATGTGCTGCTACGATTGAGATATCGTGATTTTTCCTGACGCTTGACACCGCAATCGGAAAAGCGTATCATAATGAAAATGAGTCCCGTAAACAGGGATCGACATATGAGCGAAAGGAAGTAAAAAAAAAGATGGAAAAGAAGAACATCGACTGGGGTAATCTGGGCTTTGCCTATACGCAGACGGACAAGCGCTATGTGTCCTGGTATAAGAACGGCGCCTGGGATGAGGGCGCGCTCATCGACGACCCGAACATTACAATGAGCGAGTGCGCCTGTGTCCTGCAGTACGCGCAGACCGTATTCGAGGGGATCAAGGCCTACACGACCGAGGACGGCAGGATCGTGACCTTCCGCCCGGATCTCAATGCGAAGCGTATGGCCGATTCCGCGCGCAGACTGGAGATGCCGCCCTTCCCGGAGGATCGCTTCGTGGAGGCGGTCGTGGAGACGGTGAAGGCGAACGCAGCCTATGTGCCGCCCTACGGCAGCGGCGCGACGCTGTACATCCGCCCCTTTATGTTCGGCTATGATTCCATCATCGGTGTGAAGCCGGCGAACGAGTACCAGTTCCGCATTTTCACGACGCCGGTAGGCCCCTATTTCAAGGGCGGCGCGAAGCCGATCACGATCCATGTGTCCGATGTTGACCGTGCGGCGCCGCATGGCACCGGCGACATCAAGGCCGGCCTGAACTACGCGATGAGCCTGCACAATATCGTGGACGCACACAATAAGGGATTCGATGAGAATATGTATCTCGATCCGGGCACGAGAACCTATGTCGAGGAGACCGGCGGGGCGAACTTCCTCTTTGTGACGAAGGAGGGCAAGGTCGTGACACCGCAGTCGAACAGCATCCTGCCGAGCGTGACCCGCCGCTCTCTGATGGTTGTGGCGGAGAAATATCTGGGGCTCGAGGTCGAGCAGCGTCCGGTGCGGCTTGATGAGCTGACGGATTTCGCGGAGTGCGGTCTGTGCGGCACCGCGGCGGTCATCTCTCCGGTTGGAAAGATCGTGGATCACGACAAGGAGATCTGCCTGCCGAGCGGCATGGAGGAGATGGGGCCGATCACGAAGAAGCTTTACGATACGCTGACCGGCATTCAGATGGGACGCATCGAGGCGCCCGAGGGCTGGATCAAAGAGATTCTGTGATTTCGTTTGGAAGAGACAGGCGGGACATCCCGCCTGTTTTTTTAAGGAGGAGAACAGTATGAAGACGGGGCTGGTGCTGGAAGGCGGCGCGATGCGTGGTATTTATACGGCGGGCGTGTTGGATGCGCTGATGGAGCAGGAGATTCATGTGGACGGCGTCATCGGGGTGTCGGCGGGGGCGCTGCACGGCTGCTCTTACGTCTCCGGACAGCACGGCAGGAGTATCCGTTACTATATGAAATACATGTGCAATCCGCGTTTCATGAGTATCCGTTCCCTTCTGAAGACCGGAAATCTGGTGGAGACGGAATTTTGTTACCACGAAATTCCGGAGAAGCTGGATGTCTTTGACTGGGAAGCTTTTCTCGACTCCCCGACGGATTTTTACGTGACCTGCAGCAATGTGGAGACCGGAGAGCCGGAATATATCCTCCTGGATCAAAGGGAGGACGCGATCGACTATATGCGCGCCTCCGCCTCGATGCCGCTGGTCTCTGAAATCGTCGAGGTGGGAGGTTATAAGCTACTTGACGGCAGCGTGACGGACAGCGTACCGATCGCCGCGTTCCGTGGCATGGGCTACGATCGCTGCGTCGTCGTCCTGACCAGACCGGCGGGTTATCGCAAGAAGCCCTCTGGTGCGGGCCCCGGCCGCGTGCTGTATCGGAAATATCCGGCTTTTGTCCGCGCGATGGAGCAGCGTTACCGGAAATATAACGAGACGATGGATGAGATCGAACGCATGGAAGCGTCCGGTGAGATTCTTGTTGTTCGCCCGAGCCGTGACCCGGGCATCGGGCGGATGGAGCGCAGGCCGGATAAGGTGCAGGGCGTATACCAGCTCGGTTATCGGGATGCACTTGAAAAAATGAAGAAAATCAGGGCATTTCTTGAGAATTCATGAAATTTTCATAACACCCGTTTAAAATGGCTTTATAAAACGAGTGTAAAAAAGAATATGGTGCAACAACAAATTATAAAAGAGGTGTTCCTGATGAGAGAAAGATTTTATCGTTTTATGCAGGGAAGGTACGGTGCGAACGGGGCGGATGAGCTCTATCGTTTTCAGCTGATCACCGCACTGATCCTGTTGGTTGTCAATCTGTTCGTGAAGAAGAATTTCCTGGCGCTTCTGGAGTACGCGCTGCTGATCTGGGCGCTGTTCCGGCTTTTTTCGAGAAATTATCAGGCGCGTTACCGTGAGAATCAGAAATTTCTGGATATGACGGCGGGCATCTGCCATCGCCTAGAAGAGAGCAGAAAGCTCCATGAGGAGCGCAAGTATCACCGTATTTACAAGTGCCCGAAATGCGGACAGAAGATTCGTATCCCGAAAGGAAAGGGCAGGGTCATGGTGCGCTGCCCGAAGTGCCGCTGCGAGTTCCAGAGGAGGAGCTGAGCCATGTTCGGTTATATCACGGTGCATCAGCCGGAGCTGAAGGTTCGGGAGTATGAGACTTACCATGCCAGCTACTGCGGACTCTGCCGCAGTCTGAAGAAGAGACACGGCAGGATCGGTCAGATGACGCTGAGCTACGACATGACCTTTATCGCACTCCTGCTGACGGGTCTGTACGAACCGCAGACACACAGCGGAAGCGGGCGCTGCCTGGCGCATCCGATGCAGGTGCACCACTATCGGGAAAACCCTTATTTTGATTATGCAGCGGATATGAATGTCATGTTCACCTGGTACAAATGCCTGGACGACTGGCACGATGAGCGAAAGGTGAGCCGCTGGCTGTTCGCGCAGGCGTTGCGGCCGAAGATGAAAAAGATCCGCAGGTTGTACCCGGAAAAGGCCTTGCGTGTGCAGAAAGAGCTCGACGCGCTGTCCCGGGTGGAGCAGGAGGGCGTCTGCGACATTGACCGAGCCGCGGGACATTTTGGAGAAATCATGGCGGAGCTGTTCGCATATCGACAGGATGAGTGGGAACAGACGCTCCGCCGCATGGGCTTTTATTTTGGGAAATTTATCTACCTGATGGACGCCTACGAGGATATCGAGGGCGACCTGAAACACGGGCGATACAATCCTCTGGCAGACTTGTACCGGAAGGATGACTTTGAGGAAAAAGCGCAGGAGATCCTGAAGATGATGATGGTGGAGACCTCCCGGGCTTTTGAGCAGCTTCCGATCCTGGAGGACGCGGAGATCCTGCGAAATATTTTATACGCCGGCGTCTGGACGAAATATGGACAGATTCGCTGCAGCAGAAAGGAATCACAGAAAGAATCATGATGTCAGATCCATATAAGGTGCTGGGCCTGGAGCGTGGGGCGTCGGACGAGGAAGTAAAAAAAGCATATCGGACTCTAAGCCGGAAATATCATCCGGATGCCAATATCAACAATCCGAACAAGGCGCAGGCGGAGGAAAAATTCAAGGAAGTGCAGGCCGCCTACGACCAGATTATGAAGGAGAAGGAGCAGGGCTACAGCGGCTACGGCAGTACCAACAGCTACGGCGGCTATGGAGATTTTGGCAGCCGGGGAGCCTATGGGGGCTACGGCGGTTACGGCCAGAGCCAGAGAAGCCGCGCGGGCCAGAGCGGCGACGACGGTTATCTGAACGCTGCGGCGAATTATATCCGCGGCGGGCGCTACAACGAGGCGCTGAACGTGCTGGCGGGCATGAAGGAGCGGAACGCGCAGTGGTATTACTTAAGCGCGATCGCCAACAACCGCCTCGGCAATAACGTGGTGGCGCTGGAGCATGCGAAGAAGGCGGTCGAGATGGAGCCAAACCGCATGGAATACCAGAGCCTGCTGCAGCAGCTGCAGGGCGGCGGCAGCTGGTATGACGAGATGAGCAGACCCTACGGCGGTATGACATTTATGGGAAATGATCTCTGCATCAGGCTCTGCATCGCGAACATGATCTGCAATCTCTGCTGCCTGGGTGGCAGAGGCGGCATGATCTGGTGTTAACAGATGTTGCAATCCACAGCCTGTTGGTGGAGGGCTGTGAAGCAAAAGTCCTGCTTGCCTAAACGAATTTTTATGGCATGATAGGAGATGCAGTAAATTTTTTGACGAGAGAATGAGGGATAAGAGATGCCAATCAGAATTCAGAATGATCTGCCTGCCAAAGAGATACTTGAAAAAGAGAATATCTTTGTCATGGACGACACCCGCGCGCTGAGTCAGAGAGTCCGGCCGCTGAAGGTCGGTATTCTGAACCTGATGCCGCTGAAGGAGGAGACGGAGCTCCAGCTGCTGCGGAGCTTTTCCAATACGCCGCTGCAGGTGAATATTACCTTTATCACGGTTTCCAATCATCAGTCGAAACACACGGATATGAGCCACCTGAATAAATTCTATCAGACCTTCGAGGAGGTGCGCAAGAAGCGCTTCGACGGGCTGATCATCACCGGCGCGCCGGTGGAACAGATGGAGTTTGAAGAGGTGGACTACTGGACAGAGCTGCGCGAGATCTTCGCCTGGTGTGAGTCCCATGTGACGTCTACGCTTTACATCTGCTGGGGCGCGCAGGCCGCGCTCTATTATTATTATGGGCTTGAGAAGGTGCTGCTGCCGCAGAAGCTGTTCGGACTCTACTGGCATAAGGTCATGAACCGGAAGGAACCGCTTGTACGCGGTTTCGACGATTATTTTCTTGCGCCGCATTCCCGGCATACGACGGTCTCGCGGGACGCGATTGCCGCGACGCCGGAGCTGAAGATTATGGCGGAGTCGGAGGAGGCAGGCGTTTTCCTCTGCATGGCGGAGGACGGAAGAAAGATTTTCGTCATGGGCCATCCGGAATATGACCGCGTGACGCTGGCGAAGGAGTATCGGCGCGATAAGGACAAGGGTCTGGATATCCAGCTGCCGCGGGATTATTTCCCGGATAATGACGACCGGAACCGCCCGAACCTGCAGTGGCGGGCGCACGCGAACGCGCTGTACACAAACTGGCTCAATTACTATGTCTATCAGATCACGCCTTATGTCTGGGAGGACGATAAGGAATAGGAGGGAAGGACGATGGATGAACAGCGGTATGACTATGGCTTCTGCCCGAAGTGCGGAGCCCTGATGCAGAATGGAAAGTGTCCGAGCTGCGGTTATGCAAAGCAGATGGGTCAGGAAGGGGCGTCCGAGGCGGACTGGAGAGAGACTGAGCCGCGCAGAAAAGGCATGTCCACCGGCGTGAAGATTGTTCTGGTGGTCTGTGTGGTGTTGCTTATTCTCCTGATTGTCTTTGTGGTACTCGGCGTGGTTGCCGGCTACCGTTCGATTTCGAGCAGCAGCAACGGGACGGAGGATCTCACAGAGGGCTTCTTCGATTTCTACGGCGGGGACAGCGACGACGATTACCTTTATGACTATGATTACGACTACGATTATGAAGAGTATGTGCCGAGCGCGGACGACGATTACTATGAAGAGTTTGTGAACTCTACGGCACAGGGACTGAGCTATTCAGTGGACTGGCATTATGAGACGATTTACCCGGACGATGAGCTCTCCGACGGCTATTTCAGCGTGGAGTACCCGACGCTGACGGGAGACGATGAGGAGCTGCTGGAAGCAATCAGCGATGAGCTCCGGGAGCTTGCCTTTTTCTATGAAGATTACTACACGGATGAAGACGCCTACGTGTATGTCACGGCTTATGTGACCTATATGGATGAGGAGCTTTTGAGCGTCCTGTTCAACTATGAGGTCTATGGTTCTGACTCGTCTCTGTACTGGCTTTCCGCTGTGAACTATGACATGAGCACGGGCGAGACGATCCCCTACAGTGAGATCCTGGAAGAGGAGGATGACGGGACGCTGGCGCAGCGCTTCCGTTCGCAGAGTGAGACGCAGAACTGCTCGATCAGCGATCTCAGTGCGATGTCCGACGAGGAGCTGCTGGCATATCTGACGGACGACACGACGCGCGTGGTTTTCTACACGCCGGTGGGCGTGGAGCTGGGCTTCAATTATGACTCCGGCTGGGTTACGGTGACGTTGAAGGACAAGACCTTATAGGAGGGGATTTCCATGGTGGAGCGCGCGGATCTTTTCCATCTGCCGTTTTATAAGAAGGAGGCCTTCACCGGCTCCGACCGGGGCCTGCGTTTCTGGATCGGGAAGACGGAGGGCAATGAGGAGACCGTCCTGCGGGCCATTGTCTGGCCGGAGCCCTTCGCGCTGAAGCATACGCCGGACGAACAGAAGGTTTCGAAGGATTTCGCCTTCTCGGAGGAAGGGCTGGACGGCGCGTATGAATGGATTATGAGTGAGGGCAGAAGTGCTTTAAATCTGTAGAACAGGAGGGAGCGGCAGCTGTGAAATGGAATAAATACACGCTGAGCACGACGGTGGAAGCGGAGGATTTGGTTAGCAGCATGATGATGGAGGCCGGAATCGAGGGAATTGAGATCGAGGATCGCGTACCCCTCTCCGAGAGCGAGAAGGCGCAGATGTTTGTGGACATCCTGCCGGATGCGGGAGAGGACGATGGAACGGCGCGGATCAGCTTCTATCTGGAGCCGGAGCAGGACAACGCGGCGATTCTCGCGGCGGTGATGGCCGGGCTCGACGAGCTGCGCAGCTGGGGCGTCGATGTGGGCAGCGCCTCGATCGAGGCATCCCAGACCGAGGACAAGGACTGGGTCAATAACTGGAAGGAATATTTTCATCAGTTCTACGTGGATGATATTCTGATCAAGCCCTCCTGGGAGACTCTGAAGCCGGAGGATCAGGGGAAGCTGCTGATCGAGATCGATCCGGGGACTGCTTTCGGGACAGGCCTGCACGAGACGACGCAGCTCTGTATTCGTCAGATCCGGAAATATATGACGGCGGGTGCGGAATTCCTGGACGTTGGCACCGGCAGCGGCATTCTCTCGATTGCGGCGCTGAAGCTTGGAGCGGGGCACGCTTTTCTGACGGATCTCGACCCCTGCGCTCTCAGCGCGGTGAAGGAAAATATGGAGGTCAACGGGATTCCCGAGACGGACTATGAGATGCGGCTCGGAAACCTGATCGACGACAACGCCGTACAGGATGCGGCCGGTTATGAGAAATATGATATCGTGGCGGCGAATATTCTCGCGGAGGTGCTGCTTCCGCTGACGCCGGTCATCGTGCGGCAGATGAAGCCGGGCGCGGTCTATATTACTTCCGGTATCCTCGCCGAAAAGGAGGAGCTGGTCGCGCAGGCAGTCCGGGATGCGCATCTTACCGTGCTGGAGGTGACCAGGCAGGGCGAGTGGGTGTCGGTGACAGCGCGGAAGGAATAGCATGTACCATTTTTTTGTGGAGCCGGACCAGGTGCATGAGGACTATGTAGAGCTTCTGGGCGACGATGTAAACCATATGAAAAATGTCCTCCGCATGCGGGCGGGGGAGGAGATATCGGTAAACGACGGCTCCGGACGGGAATATCACTGCCGGGTGGAGTCGTTTACGAAAGAGGCGGCGCGGGCGGCGATTATAGAACGTCTGGCGTCGAATGCGGAGCTTCCGTCGAGGCTGGTGCTCTATCAGTGTCTGCCGAAGGGCGACAAGATGGAGCTCATCATCCAGAAGGCGGTGGAGCTCGGAGCTGCGGCGGTTGTGCCGGTCTCCTCGGCGCGTTGTGTTGTGAAGCTGGACGAGACGAAAGCCCGGAAAAAGCAGCAGCGCTGGCAGGAAATCGCCAGGAGCGCGGCGAAGCAGTCGGGCCGCTCGCAGATTCCCACGGTGGAGCCGGTGCAGAGCTTTCCGGAAGCGCTGCAAAGCGCGACAGAGCTCGATGTGCGGCTGATTCCCTATGAGAAAGAGTCTTCGTCGATAGAACGCACACGCGGGATACTTTCCGGTATTGGAAAGGGGCAGTCAATCGGTGTGTTTGTCGGCCCGGAGGGCGGTTTTGAGAGCGTAGAAGCCGAAGCCGCGACAGAGGCGGGTGTAATTCCGATTACGCTTGGCAGGCAGATTCTGCGCACGGAGACGGCGGCGATCAGCATTCTGTCAATTCTGATGTTTCAGCTGGAGGTATAAAAGAACATGATGCAGGCATATCTGGACAATTCCGCGACAACGCGCTGCTCCGGATGTGTGGCCCAGACGGTTCAAAAGGTCATGCTGGAGGATTACGGCAACCCTTCCGCACTTCACCAGAGAGGCGTGGAGGCGGAACACTATGTGCTGGAGGCGAAGCAGTTTTTCGCGAAAAATCTGAAGGTGGATGAGAAGGAAATCTATTTTACGTCCGGTGGGACAGAGTCAAACAATCTGGCGATCATCGGGACGGCGCAGGCGAACCGTCGCGCCGGGAATCATCTGATCACCACGGCGGTGGAGCATCCGTCTGTTGCGAACACGATGAAGTATCTGGAGAAAGAAGGCTTTCGCGTCACGTACCTGCCGGTGGACGGGGACGGCATTGTCTCTCTCGACGCGCTGAGAGAAGCCCTGGATGATGAGACGATTCTTGTTTCGGTCATGTATGTGAACAACGAGGTCGGAGCCGTGCAGCCGGTTGATGAGATCGCGAAGATCCTGAAAGGGTGCGCGAAGAAGCCGCTGTTCCATGTGGACGCGATTCAGGCCTATGGGAAATATCACATTTATCCGAAGAAGGAGGGCATCGACCTCCTCTCGGTCAGCGGCCACAAGCTGCACGGGCCGAAGGGTGTCGGCCTGCTCTATGTGGACAGCCGGGTGAAGATTCATTCTATTCTCTATGGCGGCGGCCAGCAGAAGGGACTGCGCTCCGGCACGGAGAATGTGCCGGGCATCGCCGGCATGGCGGAGGCCGCCCGCGAGTGCTATGAAAATCTCGATGAAAAGGTTGAACGCCTCTATGCGCTGAAAGAGCGCTTTGTGAATGGCATTGACAGGATTGACGGAGCTTCCGTCAATGGGCGGACGGGACGCGACAGCGCGCCGCAGATCGTGAGCGTCAGCTTTGATGGCGTGCGCAGCGAGGTGATGCTGCATGCGCTCGAGGAACGGGGTATCTATGCCTCCGCGGGATCAGCCTGCTCTTCGCACAAGCGGGCTGTCAGTCCGACGCTTGGCGCCATGGGTCTTGACAAGGAACGCGCGGGCAGCACGCTGCGCTTCAGCTTCTGCTTTGAAACGACGCAGGAGGAGATTGATTACTGCCTTCAGGCGCTTGTGGAGCTTATGGGACAGCTGCGGCGCTACGTGCGCAGATAGGGAGGAAAAGTGTGATGTATCAGGCATTTCTGATAAAATACGGAGAGATCGGACTCAAAGGAAAGAACCGTCATGTGTTCGAGGACGCGCTTGTGAGCCGGATTCGTTCCGCCCTGAAAAGAGCGGAGGGCAACTTTCAGGTGACGAAGGAGCAGGGGCGTATCTATGTGGAGGCCGCGGGCGACTTTGACTTCGACGAGGCGGTAGAGGCGCTTCAGAAGGTCTTCGGCATCGTGGCGATCTGCCCGGTGGTGATTGTGCCGAATCGGGGAGTCGAGCCGCTCTGCGGGGACGTGCTCGCTTTTATGCGCGAGCTCTACGGGGACAGGAGCATGAGCTTCAAGGTGCATACGCGTCGCGCCAATAAGGGCTTCCCGATGGAGTCGATGGAGCTGAGCGCCGAGCTCGGCGGCAGGATCCTTGACGCCTTTCCGGCGATGAGGGTGGATATTCATCATCCGGAGGTCGTGCTGCACATTGAAATACGCGGGAAGATTTATCTCTACTCGGAGATCATTCCCGGACCGGGCGGTATGCCTCTCGGCACCAATGGACAGGCCATGCTGCTCCTGTCCGGCGGTATCGACAGCCCGGTGGCCGGTTACATGATTTCCAGGCGCGGCGTCGGCATCGACGCGGTCTATTTCCACGCGCCGCCCTACACGAGCGAACGCGCGAAGCAGAAGGTCGTGGACCTTGCAAGGAAGATCGCCGCATATACCGGGCAGATCCGGCTTCATGTCATCAATTTTACGGAAATACAGATGTATATCTATGATCAGTGCCCGCACGATGAGCTGACGATCATCATGCGCCGCTATATGATGCGGATTGCGGAGCGGCTGGCGCTTGCGAACGGCTGCCTGGGCCTCATCACCGGCGAGAGCATCGGACAGGTCGCAAGCCAGACGATGCAGAGCCTTCAGTGCACGAACGATGTCTGCACGCTGCCGGTGTACCGTCCGCTGATCGCCTTTGACAAGGAGGACATCGTTCAGGTGGCGAAAAAGCTCGACACCTATGAGATATCCATTCTTCCCTATGAGGACTGCTGTACGACCTTCGTGGCGAAGCATCCGGTGACGAAGCCGCGGGTGGAGGTCATCCGCCGCTCGGAGAAGAAGCTGTCGGAGAAAATCGATGAGATGGTCGAGCGGGCGCTCGCGGAGGATGAAGTGATCACGGTGTGGTAGAGTAAGAAAGGGCTGCCGTACACAGTACGACAGCCCGGAAACTGCAGGTGCTTTAGTCCACGATGTAGGGAGCGAGTACGGCGAGAATCTCGTCCGCGTTGCTCTCGGAGTGAATATTCAGCTCGATCGGCTTTGAAAGATCCAGGCTGAAGATGCCCATGATGGATTTCGCGTCGATCACATAGCGCCCGGACACCAGATCGAAGTCATTGCCAAACTTTGTGATCTCGTTTACGAACGCCTTTACTTTATCAATCGAATTTAAAGAAATATGTACCGTTTTCATTGCATGTCCTCCTTCGGGTGGTTGTGTTTGCTTTGCTCAGAGCAACAGGGTCTGATCAGTTATATAATATCTATTCACTGCCTGAAAGTCAATGAAAATGTGCGTAATGCGGGAACGAAAAACCGGAGGGAGTATGAAAACAGCTGCCTTTCACAATCTGGGCTGCAAGGTAAACGCCTATGAGATGGAGGCCATGCAGGAGCTGCTGACAGCGCATGGCTATGCGATCGTGCCCTTTGAGGAGCGTGCGGATGTCTATGTGGTCAATACCTGCAGTGTAACGAATATCGCGGATAAAAAATCGAGGCAGATGCTGCACCGCGCAAAGCGGCGCAATCCGGAAGCCGTCGTCGTGGCGGCGGGCTGCTACGTACAGTCCGCGGGCGAAAAGCTTCTCAAAGACGCGGCGGTTGACATCCTGATCAGCAATAATGAAAAGAGCCGCCTGCCGGAGCTTCTGGAGGCCTGGGAGAAGGAACATTCTGCGGGGACGGTTCGCGACCTCAGCCGCGAACACAATTATGAAGAGCTCGCCATCAGCGGAACAGGAGAGCATACGAGGGCCTTTGTAAAAATACAGGACGGCTGCGACCAGTTCTGCAGCTATTGCATCATCCCCTACACGCGTGGGCGCGTGCGCAGCCGCTGTCTGCCGGACATCCTGGCGGAAGCCCGGCGGCTGGCGGAAGGAGGCCGTCAGGAGCTGGTTCTGACCGGTATCCATCTCGACTCCTATGGCGTCGACCTGGATGGGGAGAGCCTGCTGACGGTAATTGAGGCGTTGAATGAAATCGACGGTATCCGCCGTATCCGCCTCGGCTCGCTGGAGCCGCGCATCATGACGGAGGACTTTGTCCGCGCGCTGGCTGCGCAGGAGAAGCTCTGCCCGCACTTTCACCTGTCGCTGCAGAGCGGCTGCGACGCGACGCTGCGTCGCATGAACCGCAAGTATGATACAGAACAGTTTCGGCAGTGCTGCGCGCGCCTGCGCCGCTATTTCTCTGATCCGGCGCTGACGAGCGATGTGATCGTCGGCTTCCCCGGCGAGACGGACGAAGAATTCGCCGAAACACTCGCCTTCCTGAAAGAAATCTGTTTTTACGAGACGCATGTCTTCCCCTATTCACGCCGCAAAGGGACACGCGCCGACCGCATGCCTGACCAGATTCCCGCGTCCGTGAAGGCACAGCGCAGCGACATTCTCCTGGCCCTTTCGCAGGAGAACAGCCGCACCTACCGCGAGCGGCTGATCGGAACCGAGGTTGAGGTGCTTCTCGAGGAAGCCTGCACGATCGACGGTGCGCCATATCTCGTCGGCTACACCCGCGAGTACGTGAAAGTCGCCGTCCCCGCAGATGCGGGAGGCGTTAATCAGATATTGCACTGGTTTGTAGACAATGATACAATGCTGATGCCTGATTAGGTGAGAGAGGAAAGTTGTATGAAGCACTACGTGAAGCTGTTCTTTAAATCAGTGGGAACTGTTTATGTCTGCGCCTTGTTGGGGGGGGGTTCTTTTGCTCGCGGCGTTTTCCATACCCACGGATAGAATTGAGAAAAATGTCGCCGCGTCTGCGGCAACCTTTGCAGAGGAGGGACCTTACCCGGAACTGTACGTTGTCAGGCGCAGCCTTCTCGACAATATTACGGATGCCATTATGCTGCTTAATGCGGCCTATTCCGATGACAGCAGTGTCCTTGAAAGGGCAATAGAGGTCAATCGGTTAACGGTCGAAGGAGAAAGCTCAGTCGGAACGCTTGTGGCTCATTATGCTGATGGAAAAGAGGGTACCGCAGTTTCTTATGCCAGATATTGGCATGGATATCTTGTAGTTCTCAAACCGCTGTTGTACTTTATTACATATGACCAGATCAGGATGCTTAATTTTTTCTTTGTCTTTGCCCTGGCCACCGTATTGATTGCGGTCATGTGCCGGAAAAAACTGGGCATATATAGTATTCCCTATATCATTTCGCTTTTCCTGATAGACCCGTTTGCCATTTCCAAATCGCTGCAATATTCGTCCGTTTATTATATTTACACGATTGCGTCTATTGTGCTTATTCTCGCAAAGGACTATCTGGATAAATCGATTGACAGGCTGGTCATTTTCTTTGTGCTTACAGGCTGCGTGACGAGCTATATAGATTTTTTAACAGCTCCGCTGCTGACCTTTGGAATACCCGCGACATTCTATCTTTGCATGTCGAAAAAATCTGTGAAGGACACTGCGAAAACTCTGATGTATATATTGACAGCATGGGGATTCGGATATATAGGAATGTGGGCAGGAAAATGGATATTGGGAACCCTTCTGGGAAACACCAATATTATTATGGATGCAGTCGAGCAGGTTCTGAATCGTATGTCAACACATGATGATGACGGAGTTTCTTTCACGTTTTTTGGTACGCTCAGGCGCCAGGCGTATAATTATAAAAATCCGATGTCTGTCGTCGCTGCCGCTTATTTTTTGATTGTCGGCGTTCATTTTTTCAGACATTGTCCAAAAGAAAGACTGCGTGATATGAAGTGGATGCTGTATCTGGCTGTTTGTCTTCTGCCGGTTTTGTGGTGTCTGGTTGTAAGCAATCATTCCTATGTTCATCACTTTTTTACTTTTCGTATGTTTATGATATCTGCGTTTTCTGGTATGTGCCTGATTACCAGCTATGCTGTTAAAGCAGATACGCTGACACTTGATGAGCCTGCGCCATGAAGAATTTATACTTTGCTCTTCGCCAATAACGGGACCTATCCTGCCGGGCGTCACTTAGGCCTCACTCGAAGCGTGTCGGAAAAAAGTCGTTGAATTTGAGGGCGGATTATAGTACCTGACTTTGAGAGTTGAATTAAAAAAGTAGTGCTAAGCCAAGGCTTAAAACC
>JAJQCG010000075.1 GCA_021202815.1 Lachnospiraceae bacterium
ATGTCTGCTGTCTCCTTTGAAATTTGTATTACATGGTTAGTATGATGCGATGGGAGAAAAAAGAAAGAAAAAATTGAAAAAAAGAGTTTTCAGAATGTGAGAGCAAAATGAAATCACCGAGCGGTAGACAATCGGTAGACACACGGCAGGCAGCGCGGTTTCCTCCTTGAATTTATAGGGTTTTTAATCGTGTGTAAAACTTCGAGTCCCGTCTGTCGCTCTTCAAAAGTCCTGAATTTCAGGGCTTTTTTTGTTGCGGTTGCTTTTTTTGCGGGCAGCAGTTATACTGAATAGCGAACCTGACGTTTATGAAGCAGAATCTGGAAGGCTAAGGACGAATGGAGTACGGAAAATTGATGGAACAGGATGAGATTCTGGATGGCCTGCACGAGGAGTGCGGTGTATTCGGTATTTACGATTTTGACGGAGGAGATATGGCTTCCTCCGTTTATTACGGTCTTCTGGCGCTGCAGCACCGGGGACAGGAGAGCTGCGGCATTGCGGTGGCGGATACGCACGGCCCGCGCAGGGTGGTGACGCAGAAGGGTATGGGTCTGGTGAACGAGGTGTTCACGCCAGAGATGCTGGAGAGCATGCACGGTGATATCGCGGTGGGACACACGCGCTATTCCACGGCAGGCAGCAGCACGCGGGAGAATGCGCAGCCGCTGGTGCTGAATTACATCAAGGGGACGCTGGCAGTGGCGCATAATGGAAACCTGATCAACGCCCCGCAGCTGCGGCGGGAGCTGGAGTACAGCGGCGCGATTTTTCAGACGACGATCGACTCGGAGGTCATCGCCTATCACATTGCGCGGGAGCGCGTGAAGACGAAGACGGTGGAGCAGGCGGTCGCCAATGCGATGGATAAGCTGAAGGGCTCCTATTCGCTGGTGATTATGTCGCCGCGAAAGCTGATCGGCGCGCGCGACCCCTACGGATTCCGGCCGCTCTGCATCGGCAAACGCGACAATACCTGGATTCTCGCGTCGGAGACGGCGGCGCTGCATACGATCGGCGCAGAGTTCGTGCGCGATGTGGAGCCGGGCGAGATTGTCAGTATTTCTCCGAAATACGGGATTGAGTCGGACAGGAGCCATTGCATCCCGAAGGAGAAGATGGCGCGCTGTATTTTTGAATATATCTACTTTGCACGTACGGACAGCCAGATCGATGGGGTGAGTGTATATGCCTCCCGCATTCGCGCGGGAAAATATCTCGCGATCGACAGTCCGGTCGACGCCGACCTGGTCGTGGGCGTGCCGGAGTCCGGCAATTCGGCGGCGCTGGGTTATTCCCTGCAGTCGGGCATCCCTTATGGCACGGCCTTTGTGAAGAACAGTTATATAGGAAGGACTTTTATTAAGCCGAAGCAGAGCAGCCGTGAATCGAGCGTACAGGTGAAGCTGAGCGCTCTTCGGGAGGCGGTCGACGGAAAGCGCGTGATCATGATCGACGATTCGATCGTGCGCGGCACGACGAGTGACCGCATTGTGCGGATGCTGCGGGAGGCGGGAGCGAAGGAGGTTCACATGCGCGTAGCCGCGCCGCCATTTTTGCATCCCTGCTATTTCGGAACGGATATTCCGGCGCGCGACCAGCTGATCGCCTATCATCGCTCGGTTGAGGAGATCCGCGCGATCATCGGGGCGGATTCGCTGGCATATCTTAAGCTGGAGCGTCTGGGGGAGATGGTGGACGGACTCGCGTACTGCGACGGCTGCTTTACCGGCAAATACCCGATGGCTCCGCCGACGGAGGACATCAGAGGAGACTACGAAAAATAGGAGGTTATTATGAGCACAGACCGTTATGTAAGCCCGCTCTCTGAGCGCTATGCGAGCAGGGAGATGCAGTATATTTTTTCGCAGGATATGAAATTCCGCACCTGGCGCAGGCTGTGGATCGCGCTGGCCGAGACGGAGCAGGAGCTGGGGCTGCCGATCACGGATGAGCAGATCGCGGAATTAAAGGCGCATGCCGACGATATCAATTACGACGTCGCACGGGCGCGTGAGAAAGAAGTGCGCCACGATGTCATGTCGCATGTCTACGCCTACGGCGTACAGTGCCCGAAGGCGAAGGGCATCATCCATCTCGGCGCGACCTCCTGCTATGTAGGGGATAATACCGATATCATCGTTATGACCGAGGCGCTGAAGCTCGTGAAGAAAAAGCTCGTCAATGTCATCGCGGAGCTTGCAAAATTCGCGGACGAATATAAGGAGCTGCCGATGCTGGCCTTTACACATTTTCAGCCGGCGCAGCCGACGACCGTGGGCAAGCGCGCCTCGCTCTGGCTGCAGGAATTCTGCATGGATCTCGAGGACGTGGACTATGTGCTCGGCTCGATGAAGCTGCTCGGCTCGAAGGGCACGACGGGTACGCAGGCGAGCTTCCTCGAGCTCTTCGAGGGCGATCAGGAGAAGATCGACCGCATCGACCCGATGATCGCCAGAAAGATGGGATTTGAAAAATGCGTGCCGGTCTCGGGTCAGACCTATTCGAGAAAGACGGACACGCGCGTGCTGAACGTGCTCGCGGGCATTGCGGCGAGCGCGCACAAGATGTCGAACGATATCCGCCTGCTGCAGCATCTGAAGGAGGTGGAGGAACCCTTTGAGAAATCGCAGATCGGTTCTTCCGCGATGGCATATAAGAGAAATCCGATGCGCAGCGAGCGTATCGCCTCGCTCTCGCGCTATGTGATGGTAGATGCGCTGAATCCGGCAATCACCTCCGCGACGCAGTGGTTTGAGCGAACGCTTGACGATTCGGCAAACAAGCGCCTCTCGATTCCCGAGGGCTTCCTCGCGGTCGATGGAATCCTTGACCTGTGTCTGAACGTCGTCGATGGCCTGGTCGTCTATCCGAAAGTGATCGAGAAGCGGCTGCGCAGCGAGCTTCCCTTCATGGCGACCGAGAATATCATGATGGACGCGGTGAAGGCCGGCGGCGACCGCCAGGAGCTGCACGAGAAGATCCGCACGCTTTCGATGGAGGCGGGGCGGAATGTCAAGGTGGAAGGAAAAGAGAATAATCTGCTCGAACTGATTGCGGAGGATCCCTCTTTCAATCTGAGTCTCGAGGAGCTGGAGGCCTGTATGGAGCCGTCCCGCTATGTCGGGCGCGCGCCGCTGCAGGTGGAGAATTTCCTGCGGGAGGTCGTGAATCCGATTCTTGAGGAAAATAAAGAACTGCTCGGCGTGAAAGCGGAAATAAACGTGTAATAAAAGTCCCGGTCGGCGGCTATGTGGACTGCATGCTTGCATGCAAGGACACATAGACATCGGACGGGCTAGCCT
>JAJQCG010000149.1 GCA_021202815.1 Lachnospiraceae bacterium
TACGGCTGGAAATCCTGGGGCCACTCGTACCGCTACCACTATCTTGTAAGCGCATATACAGACAACGTTAAAATATACCTGGATTCCAAGGACCACCTATTCACTGAACTCTCCTGGGACGACCAACCTGCTGAAATTGATGGGACAAAGGCGCTGCACAAGCAAAGCGACTGGTGTTATTTGCGAACCGATAGCAAAAAGTTCTCGCTGATTTTCGAGACCGCATATGGGGACGAGGTACTACCGAACAGCGACGCCCATTACCGTCAGGAAATCACCTTAAAGCCCCCTGTATTCAACCGGGAGATGGCAAAAAAAGTACTGAGAAAGCGCGAGGACGGTATTCTCGCCATTCCCGATGGGTTTGTTTGCCCTCCTCGGTCAAAGCGATTGAACGGGTAGCCTTTTCTTCTTGTGAATTTTTGGAACAAGTCACCCTTTCGGAGGGCCTGGAGATTCTGGGAGAATCCGCGTTTGAAATATGCAGCATCCATCATTTAGCACTTCCCAGGAGCCTGCGGAAGATTCATTGGACAAACCTGTCTGGCGGTTATGCTGATATTTGGAATTTAGAGATACCGGACGCTCCTGCGGAAGCTCCCATCGAAATCGATATGTCAGGGTTTAGCGCACGCTGGGAAGATCCCTTTGTGCCGCCCCTGTTCCTGCTGAACGGGAAGAATGACGCCTTTGAAACCTATGCCCGCAGGCACAAACGGAACCTGATCCGGGGCTTTACGGTGGATGAGGCGGGCATCGTCTGGGCGGACGATGGGGCGACTTTGGTGGAATTTCCGCTGCACTGGCCCGATGAGGCGTACCGGGCGCCGGACAATGTGACCGGCGTTTTCCGGTGGGCCTTCAATGAGTGCGACGTAAAGCGCGTGGTCGCTTCCAGAGAGCTGGCTATCGTCGGCGCCCCCGCTTCACCCGTTCGGGGCGATTTAAGCAAGATAGATCCACAGTCAGAGCGGTACGACCCGAATTTCCTTGTGATTGAGGAGCGGACGGCCAGCGCCGCGGCCAGCCAAACGGCGGAGAATAACGAACCCAAACAGACGGCGAACAGCCACGAGGCCCAGCCACCGGCGGACAGCACCCCAGGTGGGGGCGAGATTATAGAATCCCTTGGTGCGCTCCACGAGAAGATAGACAAGGTCGGCGAGAAGGTAGACAAGGTCGACAAGAAGGTAGACACGGCCATAGAGACAGGGGAGGATACCAACCGCAGGGTCACGTCGCTGGTGGGTTTCGTGAAAACCGACTTGCAGACCTGGCTGGCGGAGCAGCGCCGATGGCTGGCGGACCAGCGCCCCCGCGTGGATGACGATGAACTCATCGAGCAGTTTGCTCAAAAAGCGGCGGAACACATCAACAAGCATATAGGGGCCTCCGACCGGGAGGTGGGGGAAGAAGAAACCCATCTCCAGGGCATTTTCGGCGGCACCTGGAACCGGCTGCTGCCGGAAACCCAGTCCAGCCTGATTTCTGCGGGGGTTCTCTGGAAGCTGTGCACCGATATTTCTGCGGAGCGGTTTGACTACAGCGGCATTGTGATAACGGCGACCTCGGCGCTGGAATCGGAGCTGAAAAGGGTGTTTTACACGGGTTTTCAACAGTATATGGTCGAACACTATGGGGACCCGACACAGCAGGACGCGAACAAAACTTATCAGGTCTGGCCGGAGAAGCTGCTGTCCAAAACAAAGAAGAGGTATCGCCAGGAGGCAGCCAGCGGGGAGGCCGAACTGCCGTCTCTCAACGATCATTTCACGCTTGGGACGTTGCTCCACCTGTTTTCTGACAAGAACGCCAAGCAAGAGGAAATTCTTGTCAACCGGATGGGAGAATATCTCCGTACCGTTGTCCGCGAGGAATATTGCGGGGACCCGGTGAAAGCCTTTACCGACCCGGACAAGAGCGACAATTTTGTTCAGCAATGCGAAAACATTCGGGAGGATTACCGTAACCCCGCCGGACATACCGCCGTTTTGGACCGGGAGAGCGCGAAGGAGTGCTACACTAAGGTCGTCGGCGTCGGAAAGATGGAAGCTTTCCACCACACCCACGAGGTGGAGGGGCTGATCATGACGTTGTACGGCTATTTAAAATAAGCCTTCAAACATCGCTCGATTTGCTTTGTTTTTCCGCCTGCCTGATAATCTTTCTCAAGGTTATACCCTGAAATATTAGCTGTTGTGTATTGAATGAAACTTTAGGTTTGACATTCTGTTCCTTGCCTGCTATATTAAAAGTGGTTGTTAGGAGTCTTTCGCCATCCTTAGCGTTGGGAGTTGTTATATTGGGGCCTTCGGGTCCACTACCAACACCAAGGAGGAAAAGAATATGAGCAAGACTTATATCGGCCATGGGTTTGTCCTTCGGGAAAATCCGTGGGAGGCGGAGATCGACCCCATTGCAACTGGTAAGCAGTTGCGCAGCAAGCGGCTTGCGTATCATCTCACGCAGCAGTCGTTGTCTGACCTCATCTGCGAGTACTGCGTCGAGACGGCGAGCAGGATCGCCATCAGTGGATGGGAAACGGGCAGGAAGACCCTGTCCCTCAACCACGTGGTATTCCTGGCGTGGCTGTACAACTGCACCATCGACGAGCTGCTTGTGCGCTTTCAAGGATCTGATTCTGATGGTCCTGATGGCGCGGGGGCGGCTCGTCCCCTTCTTTTTCCTCTTGTTTTCAGCGCCCCAACCGAGGCGGGCCGATGCCAAACCGGCGAGAAGGCTGCATAAACGCGGAAACAATCGGGTAGACGCCCTTTTTCTGGGCAGTCCGCCCGATTGTTTTTGCATTTTTATTTACAGTGTTCGCCATATTTTTCTTGCAAATAACAATTTGTAAACCTGTGGTTGGACGACAACACTTTATTTTTCAGTTATAATCCAATCATCAAGAGGGGATAGCCACTTCCGAAACCTTCTGGTATTCCCCCACCGTTCCACTTATAGCAATCTAAGGAAAGGAGTCCTTCACCATGAATACTAAAATGCCCAAAATGCCCGGTCTCTGGATCCCGCGCCTCGTCCCCCTCACCAGAGGCTTTGTCGCCGGGAGGACCGGCGTGGCGGCCCTGGACGAAAGCGGCGAGCTGAACAGCCCTTATCTGACCAGATGGACGGCTCGTTTCTATGAGTACTGCCACTGGTACGTGATCCGGTTGGAAAAAAACTCGGCGAGTCTCCGCACGGAGGCGGAGGCGCTGCTCCAGGAGCTGGAAGAGCTTCCCACCGGAGAAGTCGAAGGCGCCGCCCCCGAAGGCCCAGCCC
>JAJQCG010000061.1 GCA_021202815.1 Lachnospiraceae bacterium
GCGTTTTGTTCTTCCAGCGTCGCGCGCATGTCGTCCAGCAGCTCGGCGCGTCTGCCTGCCTGCCGTGTGCGTGAGGCCTGCTCTTCCTGCTGGCGGTATTTTTCTTCGATGTTCGCTCTTTCAGTGTCGAGGAGTTCCGTGTTTTGTAGCTCCGCGCTCCGCTGCATATCGAGAAGTTGCAATCGGAGTTGGTATTCTTCTTCGCTTCCCCGCTGGGTTTCATTTAGCCGGAGCTGGACGGCTTCGATAGCAGCTGCCTGCTGCCTATTATTTAATTCTTCTACCTCTTTAGCGTAAGCGTCTGCTTCGGCCTTCTCAGCTTCTTCCGCCGCACGCTTCCGCTCGGCGGCTGCCTCTACGGCGGTTTTTGTGGCGTTTGCCTCCGCTTCGTTAAAAGACTGCAGGGAGGATTGAAGGCGTCGAATGCCGTCTTCGTAATTTTTTTCGGCGGTAAAAACGGCCGCCTGCAGGTTAGCTAAGTTGTTTTTTGTCGCGTCCGATGTATCCTTTTCCCGTTTTGCCTGTCCGGTGGCAATCCGGAGCCGTTCATTCGCGTTGCGGCGCTGTTCGTCTAGGTCTTCTTTTTCAAGGTCTATCGCCGCTTGTAGCGCTTTTCTTCGCTCGTCTAAACTTTTATCTTTGTCCTGTGCTTCGTTTCGTAGGCGGGAAATCTCGGCCGCACGCTGGGCGCTGTTTACGGTGTACTTTCGTTCCGATTCCTCTAACTCATCCTGCGCCAATACCAATTCCCGCGCGGCGTCGGCCGCCTGCTTGTAGGAGGGAATTAGTTTCCCGATGATAGAAGTGGCGACATTTGCGACCGCTGTAACGACTTTCGCCAGTAACCCCGCAAGATACTGAAACGCATCACTGACAAGGGTTAAGATAGGTTCGAAGGCGGAAAAAGCGGCCTGCAGCTGCGTCATCGCGTCGTCGTTCTTCTTAAAGGCATCCGTTACACCTTTTATTACCGCCATAATTGCCGCAAGCAGGGCGGTAATTACGTTCAGCGGATAGGTAACGAAGACCTTGCCAAAGGATTGCACGGAGCCAGTAAGGGATTTAAGATGGACGCCGCCCGCCTGCCCCATGTTTTTTAAGGCCTCTTCGATGCTGCTGGTATAATTTCCCACGTTGCGCCGGCCGTCGCCCATCGAGCTCTCGAGATGGCCCACCTCGCCGCGAAGGTTCTGTATATGGCTAAGCAGTTCTGTTCCCCGCGCGCTTTCCCGCTCTTCTTTGGAAAGGGAGGCGTAAGAGCGCTGTAGGGAGGCGAGCGAGGCGCGCATTTCATTCAGGCTGTCCCCATAATCCGCGCCGGTTTTCGTCGCGTCGACAATTTGGGCGTCCAGCGTTTTCAGCGCCGCCTGGTCCATCCGGATAGCCTCTTCGTTTAAAGCCAGTTGGCGGGCACTCTCAGCCGATGTGTCCGTCATCGCATCTACATCCTTTTTTAACTCTTTGTTGGCTGTGCGAAGGGCTGACAGCTCTGAGCGGACTTTGGCAGCCCGTGCCTCCAAGTCGTTCGTTTCAAACGAGACGTCAATCAGTATGGTTTCGTTGCTAGATGGCATTTTATTTGTATATTAAATCAGTTATATAATTCTTTGTATACCAGGGCAGGCCTTTTTTTAGGCGGTCGCCGGCCTCCTGAACGGGTAGCGTCCAGTTATACGTGCGGCTTCCATACCGGGCGGGAGAGGGGCGCCCGTAGCCGAACCGTTTTATTTTTCCATAAGCCACCGCCCCGGCAAAACGCCGGCGTTCCTTCTCATCCGTAAACCGAAGTCCCTTGTCCCGGCTCCACTGCTCGATAATCTCCGTAAAGTTCCGGGGCACCGCCCCCGCCGGGCGTCCGTGTTCGAGTGTCGTAAGCGGAGCCCCTCCGCCATCGCGGCTGTAGTATAGCTGTGCGCGGGTGTCCGTGGTGCGCACCCGAAACCCGTCGGCACTCCGGCCGCTCGCGTTTATCTTCTGTCCCGAAAGCGAGGCCTTTATTTCGTCCCGCGCCCGTTCGAGTTCTTTTTTTATGTAATCACTGAGCGCGCTCATCTCTTTTTATCCCTGGCGGTTTGCTGTGTTTTTCCGTCCGGTGCGGATGCGGCGCGCTGTGGAAGGGATGTTCCCCACTCCAACCGGGAGCCACCACGTGAACCGGCCGGCGGAAGTAAAAAGCGGGGTCCTCTACACAAACGCCCAGCGACTCAACGAGCCGGACGCGAACACCGGTACCAGTGAAGATGTCTTCAAACTCCAGATACACCCGGCTGAGGGTGGGGTCGGAAAGTAGTTCAAACGCGTGGCCGGGATCGGGGCTGTGGCGAACATAATTCAACCACGCATCGGCATAGGCTTTCGTATGCTGTACAATCCGTTCCTGTTCTACGCTGTTAGCCCGGTGGCTGGTGCGGTCGATAAAATAAAGCGTAGGTGTAAAAATCTCACATCGCATCGTATTCCGGTACGTCGTTTCCGTCTCGTCAATCCGATAACACATGCAGGCAGGCATGGGCGTGTTTCCAATAAGGACGTCCAGTTCCTCCCCCGTGCCATACCGGAACGGTAGTCCAATCGCCTTTATGCTGTTTTTCAGCTTCTGCACAATGCCCTCTGTACCGTACGGAAAAGGCATATGCGGGCGGTCGATGCCAGGCGGCGGGAGGGCGGACGGTTTAAAATGTTTCTTTGTCATAAAGGGGGTTATCTTTTCAGTTTTCGTTTACTCTGCCTTTTTTGCCTTTCATAACGCATTCGTTCGAGATACGCCGCGCTATAAAGGTCCTTGCGGGCTAAAAACCAATCGCCCAGCGGAACCGCTGCCGCGGCGTCAAAGGAAGAAAGTCCAAAATAGGCGCGAACCTCGATGAGTGGGCGCTCGATGCCTTTCATTTCCGGCAGGCGGCGCAGTAGCGGCGCATCCTCTGGAAGGGGGGCGAGGTGAATTTTTTCCAACATCTCCAGTAGCGTCTGAAAAAAGTTCCGGACATATAGAATCCGGGGTAACATCACTGTCAGGGGACCACCGGCACGGATTTCCGGTTCAAGCACTGCCGGAAGCCTACCAGCTTCCAAATCGGTGAGCGAACTGAGCGGAAGCGTCCATAAGTTATAGTCCCAATGACAGCCTACGCGCTCCTCGACCCGCCGCCGGTCGGCTTCAAGCAGTAAGCCTTCGCGGAGTAGCACCTCGTAATCGTAAAGCGTTAGCGTCGACAGGTCGAGTTTCATAGCGGTTTATTTTTCAAACAACCCCGGATGTTGTTTGTATAGTTTTTCAAGCA
>JAJQCG010000116.1 GCA_021202815.1 Lachnospiraceae bacterium
ACTCTATTGAAGCTTTTCGCGGATGTGTTCAACTTGCACTTGCAATTTTCGAATCTTCGAAGATCTTTTCAAAGCACTATTTAATTATCAAGGTTCGTCCGCTGTCCGCTCCCGCGCGACAGCTTCATTATATTACCAAATCTTTTTTGTCCTGTCAACCACTTTTTTACAAACTTTTTAAAGTTTGTTTACGCGGTTTTCAGCGATAAAAAAGAGCGGAGAAAGAGGGATTTGAACCCTCGCGCCGCTATTAACGACCTACTCCCTTTCCAGGGGAGCCCCTTCAGCCGCTTGGGTATTTCTCCACAGTGCCTGTATCTGCCAGACTATATTTTGTTCTGCCACACTCTCTCGTGTGTAACGGAGAGAGTGGGATTCGAACCCACGTGCCCTTACGGACAAACGGTTTTCAAGACCGCCTCGTTATGACCACTTCGATATCTCTCCATAAGCGACAAACATGATTTTACCAGTGAGACGGCTATTTGTCAACCGTTTTTTTTGCGAATGTCACCCGTCTTTTTCTGTGGCATTTCCATAAAATCTATGCTATGATTTTTAATGATAGTTCCACGTTACCCATTACATAAAAAGGAGAGACTGCAAAATGGAAAAATCAACAGTTTATTTTACGGATTTTCGATGTCCCATCGACGTCAGCCAGCTTGAAAAGCTGCGTCGTCTCTGCGTCGCGGCCGGTATGAAGGATATTGACATGGACGGCAAGTTCGTCGCGATCAAGATGCATTTTGGCGAACTCGGCAATCTGGCTTTCCTTCGCCCCAACTACGCGAAGGTAGTCGCCGACCTCTGTAAGGAACTGGGCGGCATGCCCTTCCTCACTGACTGCAATACCCTTTACCCGGGCAGCCGCAAAAATGCTCTGGAACATATGGACTGCGCGAATCTGAACGGCTTTAACACCGTGACGACCGGCTGCCAGATCATCATCGGCGACGGGCTGCGCGGTACCGACGAAGTGGAAGTCCCGGTGGTCGGTGGCGAGTACTGTAAGACCGCAAAGATCGGACGCGCTATCATGGATGCGGACGTCTTCATCAGCCTCACCCACTTCAAGGGGCACGAGGCGACCGGCTTTGGCGGCGCGATCAAGAATATCGGCATGGGCTGCGGCAGCCGCGCCGGAAAGATGGAGCAGCATACAGACGGCAAGCCTTCCATTGACCAGGAGCTGTGCCGCGGGTGCCGCCGCTGTGCGAAGGAATGCAGCAGCGATGCGATTTCCTATGTAAATAAGAAGGCCGTCATCGACTATGACAAGTGCAAGGGCTGCGGCCGCTGCATCGGCGCCTGCAGATTCGACGCCGTCTACAATGACAACGACAGCGCAAATGAGCTGCTCGACCGCAAGATGGCCGAATACGCGCAGGCTGTCTGCCACGGACGCCCCTGCTTCCACATTGCACTCGTACAGGACATTAGTCCGAACTGCGACTGCCATGCGGAGAACGACGCTCCGATTCTGCCGGATATCGGCATGTTCGCCAGCTTTGACCCGGTCGCGCTCGACCAGGCCTGCGCCGACGCCTGCCTCGCCGCACAGCCGCTGCCAGGCAGCCAGCTCAGCGATCATCTCGCGCAGGCGGACTGGAAATGCCATCACGACCATTTCAAGGACTCCAACCCGAACATCGAGTGGAAGGCCACGCTGGATCAGGCGGAAAAGATCGGTCTCGGCACCCGTTCCTATGAACTGAAGACACTTTGATCCGGCTCAAGGGCGCACAACGCCTCGCCGCTCTTGATATCATAGTAGAGCTTCAGATTCTTTCCTTCGAAATCATAGATCTTTACCATGTGGGACAGCTCCTCAAACTGCTCCGGCAGCGCGCGAGCTGTCCCACAGCTTTCAAAAAATTCCGCACGGCGCCGCTCATCCTCCTTCGTCACGTGAAAGAGCGCTGTATAAAAGATCTCCGCCTCCACCAGATCCTGGAACATATGGCTGCCGAACGACAGTTCCGGCGCATAAAGGGAATCCTCCTCATCCGTCTCCACGATCGCACAGAAATTCGAAATACCGGAGAATTTGACCGGGATGCCCAGCTCCGGCGACGAGGTCCCGATGCGTCCCGGCACCATCAGCAGAACTTTTTTCCCGCTGTCGCGATAGCTCAGATTAATATCGGTCAGCAGCGCCGCGACCGTCGCTTTTCTGGCATAAGGGTAAGCATAATATGCCGCCGCGTCTACAAAGACAACCTCATCAATCACCTTGTCCTGCGGAATGCCCATCGAGGCGTCGTGCGCATGGAACAGCGTTCTCTCCTGCGGCACTTCCGGGATCTCAATGCTGGACTGCGCGGAAAAAGTCTGCAGAGGGCGGCACTGCAGAAGGCAGATGACGTACTCTTTATCCTTATTGGAATTAACGGTAAATTCAATATCCACCGGATAGGTGTACTCCCGCTGGAGCACAGACAGGATCCGCTCCATATCGGACAGGAACTGTCTGTCCTGCACATAACCGCGGCAGGTGCCAAAGCAGACGTCGCGCCGGATACCGCGGTCGTAAAGTCTGCGCTCCACCTCGTAATCATGCTCCATCACCAGCGTATGATACCACTGCGGCGTCACCTTCACCACATCGTCGAGCGGGATCTCCACCAGCGCATTTTTCTTCAGGTCAATCACATCCACCCAACGCTGCGAGAAACGCACCCGCTCATCCATCGTCGTGAGATAGCTGTGCTCCGGCTGATCGATATGGATAATACGGGGATAATCGCGGTCTGTCCGGTCGACAGCGCGCGTCCCCAGGCCGAGCACCATGCGCAGCATGCCCTTCTGCGGATCCATATTCTTACTCCAGCCGTAGGTGTCGTAGGAATAGCCCACGCCCGCCGCAGACGGGAACAGATAATCGCCGTGCAGCGAGCCGGAAACGCGCTGTACCAGGATCGCCATCTGTTCCTCGACCGTGTCGAGTCCTCTGACCGCGCGATACTCCAGCGCCGAGGCGTCGACCGTGCTCGCGTAAACCGTGCGGATCGCCGCCTCCAGCTTCTCGAGGCGCTCCTCATCGCTGCCCTGATTCGCGCAGAAGACCGACTCATATTTCCCGGCAAAGGCGTTGCCGAAACCATCCTCCAGAATGCTGCTCGAGCGGACGATGATCGGAGCCTGTCCGAAGTATTCGAGCATCCTGCGCAGCTCAACGCGGATATTCTCCGGAAATTCACCTGACAGGATTCCCTCCGACAGCTTTTCGCCGAGCTCATAATAGCCTTTTCCGTCCTTCTGGGCAACGTGCAGATCCCAGAGCCCGTTGCAGACAAGATAAGTATAGAAGACATGATCGCCGATGAAAAAGGAATCATGCGGTTCCAACCGCCAGCGCACATCCGGCAGGCAGTTTTCCACAATGCTGCGCGAGAGCAGCATACCACAGGATTTCCCGCCGATCCGCCCGCTGCCGATCATCCGGCGCTTAACCTTCAGGTAGTCCTCCAGGCTGTAAAATTTCTCAAAGAGCCGCGCCACATGCGTATCCTTCGTCATCATCATCCGGCAGAGCTCCGCATGGATCTCCTCCGTATCCATCGCGGCGAACTCCCGCTGGCATTTCTGGAAATAGCGCTCCCAACTGTCGAGATTCTGATCCTCACTGCTGAGGTACCGTCCCACGACCGCATAGTAACGGCTCATACCAACCGCGTCCGTCAGTGTCCTGAACACACCGTCGCTGCGCTTCGCGCGGTACGGCAGGAACATTGTCGCCGAGTAGCGATTCCAGACCTTCACCGGATGCAGGTACATATTTTCCTCATCGGAATAAATATCGAGAAAGAGCTGCGTCGTCTCCTGAATCCGCGCGATCGTCTCGTAGGAGTGCCGCCCGCGGATCACCGGAAAGAAAGCTACCGTATCAAGCTGAAAGAGGAAGGGGCAGGTGACGCGGAAAAAGTTGCCCATCATCAGATCGGCCGCCCAGGCGCCCTGCAGCTCCGAGAGACAGTCAAAGACGTAGAACACGTCATAGCCCTCCAGCTCAATCAGCCGATGCACCTTGATCGCAAACTGTTCAAAGCCCTCCGCGGGGTCCAGACGATACCATACCGCGTCCTCCTCCGCTACCAGCGGCGCATGCCCCGCAAAGCGAAAATAGATGAGCCGCCGCCCATCCGCCTTCGCCTGCCGCACATAGGGCTCCACGAAAAAGCGGAACTCCTCGATGCTGCTGACCTGCAGTACCACGTTGTCACCCAGCCGGATATAGTCCAGCGCCTCATCCACGCTCGGAAATCCGGATTTTACCTTTTCAAATGCCGCCATTACTTTCCTCCCTCTGTCTGAACATTTACCACCACACCTCGCGGAAGGATGTCTCGGTCTGCAAGTCTTCTTCCTCCTCATCCATCCGGTCAATCCGTACAAAGCGCTGACGATCGAGATAATGAATCAGATCGCTGATCAGCTCCGGTTCCCCCTGCACTTCCATCTCCACGCTGCCGTCGTCGCAGTTGCGGACCCAGCCGGTCAGGCCGAGGAACTGCGCCTTGTAAGTAGAATAATAGCGGAAACCCACTCCCTGCACTCTCCCATAAAAACGGATGTGTTTTCTGACGGTCACCTCATTCACCAGCTTTCTGTTCTGAACTGTTAAACAAAATCAGCCCTCCGTTGCCAGAGGGCTGAAAATTACAGATACAGATTATTCGATGATCGTAGCTACACGGCCCGAGCCAACAGTTCTGCCGCCCTCGCGGATAGCGAAGGTAAGACCCTGCTCCATGGCGATCGGGTGGATCAGCTCGATGGTCATCTCGACGTTGTCGCCCGGCATGCACATCTCGGTGCCTTCCGGAAGATTGCAGACGCCGGTCACGTCGGTCGTTCTGAAATAGAACTGCGGACGATAGTTGTTGAAGAACGGCGTATGACGGCCACCCTCATCCTTCGTCAGGACGTACACCTGCGCGGTGAACTTGGTGTGGCAGGTCACGCTGCCCGGCTTTGCGATAACCTGTCCGCGGACGATATCGGTTCTCTGCACACCACGAAGCAGGACACCGATGTTGTCGCCGGCCTGCGCCTCATCGAGGAGCTTGCGGAACATCTCGATACCGGTAGCAACCGTCTTGCGGGTCTCTTCCTTCACGCCGACGATCTCGACTTCCTCGTTCAGGTGCAGCGTACCACGCTCCACACGGCCCGTAGCCACGGTGCCGCGGCCGGTGATTGTGAAGACATCCTCAACAGGCATCAGGAACGGCTTGTCCTTGTCACGCTCCGGATCCGGGATATACTCGTCAACCGTGTTCATCAGCTCCATGATGCTGTCAGCCCACTCGCTGCTCGGATCCTCCAGAGCCTTCAGAGCAGAACCCTTGATGATCGGGCAATCCGTGAAGCCGTACTCCTCGAGCTGCTCGGTAACTTCCATCTCAACGAGCTCGATCAGCTCCTCATCGTCCACCATGTCGCACTTGTTCAGGAAGACGATGATATACGGAACGCCAACCTGACGGGACAGAAGGATGTGCTCCTTGGTCTGCGCCATAACACCGTCGGTAGCAGCCACAACCAGGATCGCGCCGTCCATCTGCGCAGCACCGGTGATCATGTTCTTGACATAGTCAGCGTGACCTGGGCAGTCAACATGCGCATAATGTCTCTTCTCGGTGGAGTACTCCACGTGAGCGGTCGAGATCGTGATTCCACGCTCTCTCTCCTCCGGAGCCTTATCGATCTTGTCGAACTCGGTGAAGGAGTTGCCCGGAACTCTCTCAGCGAGAACTCTCGTGATCGCAGCGGTCAGAGTGGTCTTACCATGGTCTACGTGACCGATAGTACCGATATTGCAATGGGTCTTCGATCTGTCAAATTTCTGCTTTGCCATTTTCTTGTTTTTCCTCCTTAAACAGATAATACTTCGATTTTTTCCACTATGGTTGATTATATTTCAAACAGGCTGATTTTGCAAGCCCTTATTTCGCCTTTGCGGCAAGAACCTTCTCCTGCACGCTCTTCGGCACCGGCTCATACCGTTCGAAGAACATCGAGTAGTTGCCGCGGCCCTGCGTCTTCGAACGCAGATCGGTCGCATAGCCGAACATCTCAGCCAACGGCACATAGCCCTTGATCATCTTGCCTCCGCCGATATCCTCCATGCCCTCGATGTGTCCGCGGCGGGAGTTGATATCACCGATGACGTCTCTCATGTAATCCTCGGGAGTCGTGACCTCGACCTTCATGATCGGCTCGAGCAGGATCGGGGACGCCTTCTTCATCGCTTCCTTGAACGCGAGAGAACCCGCGATATGAAAAGCCATCTCAGAGGAGTCGACCTCATGATAGGAACCGTCGTATACATTCGCGTGGATGCCGACCACCGGGAAGCCTCCGAGAATACCAGACTTCATGGCCTCTTCGATACCCTCGCTCACCGGCTGGATATACTCCTTCGGGATCGCACCGCCGACAACCGTCGACTCGAAGGTATAGGTCTCCTCCGCGTTCGCGTCCATCGGCTCGAACTTGACCTTGCAGTGTCCGTACTGTCCGCGTCCGCCGGACTGCTTTGCGTACTTGCTGTCCACATCCGCCGGCTTCGTGATCGTCTCCTTGTAGGCAACCTGCGGCGCGCCGACATTGGCCTCGACCTTGAACTCACGCAGCAGACGGTCTACGATGATCTCCAGATGGAGCTCTCCCATACCGGCGATGATCGTCTGTCCGGTCTCCGGATTCGTGTGTGCGCGGAAAGTCGGATCCTCCTCGGCCAGCTTCGCAAGAGACTCGCCCAGCTTGCCCTGACCGGCCTTGGTCTTCGGCTCGATCGCGAGCTCGATAACCGGCTCCGGGAACTCCATGGACTCCAGGATCACCGGATGCTGCTCGTCGCAGATCGTGTCACCGGTCGTGGTCAGCTTGAATCCGACCGCTGCGGCGATATCGCCGGAGTACACCTTGTCGAGTTCCTGTCTCTTATTCGCGTGCATCTGAAGAATACGGCCCACGCGCTCCTTCTTCTGCTTCGTCGAGTTGTATACATAGGAACCGGAGTTCATCGTTCCGGAATACACACGGAAGAACGCCAGTTTACCAACAAAGGGGTCGGTCATGATCTTGAACGCCAGAGCGGAGAAGGGCTCTTCATCGGAGGAATGCCTCTCGATCTCATTTCCGTCCATATCCGTACCCTTGATCGACGGGATGTCCGTCGGAGCCGGCATGAACTCGAGGATCGCGTCCAGGAGCTTCTGCACGCCCTTGTTGCGGTACGCACTGCCACAGCATACCGGAACGGCGGTGCACTCGCAGGTAGCCTTTCGAAGAACCGCCTTCATCTCCTCCACGGAGGGCTCCACATCGTCCAGATACTGCGCCATCAGGTCGTCGTCCAGCTCGCAGATCTTCTCGACAAGCTCGGTGTGGTACAGCTCTGCATCGTCCGCCATATCCTCCGGGATATCGACGATGGAGATGCCCTCGCCCTTGTCGTCATTGTAAATATAAGCCTTCATCTCGAACAGGTCGATGATTCCCTTGAAATCATCTTCCTTGCCGATCGGCAGCTGCAGACAGATCGCGTTCTTGCCCAGACGGGTCCTGATCATGTCCACGGCATTGTAGAAATCTGCACCGAGGATGTCCATCTTATTGATGAAGGCCATACGCGGTACGTTGTAGGTGTCAGCCTGACGCCAGACATTCTCAGACTGAGGCTCGACACCGCCCTTCGCACAGAACACGCCAACAGCGCCGTCCAGCACACGAAGGGAACGCTCCACCTCTACGGTAAAGTCCACGTGGCCCGGGGTGTCGATAATATTGATACGATGCTCGAGCGCACCCGGTTTTGCCTTGCAGTGTTCCTGCAGCGTCCAGTGACAGGTCGTAGCGGCGGAAGTGATGGTGATGCCTCTCTCCTGCTCCTGCTCCATCCAGTCCATGGTCGCAGTGCCCTCGTGAGTCTCACCGATCTTATAGTTCACGCCAGTATAGTACAGGATACGCTCGGTCAGCGTGGTCTTGCCCGCGTCGATATGAGCCATAATCCCGATATTCCTGGTTCTCTCCAACGGATATTCTCTTCCGGCCATTGGAAAAATTCCTCCTTGTTAAACTGCCTCGTCTAGAAACGGTAGTGCGCGAACGCCTTGTTCGCCTCTGCCATTTTGTGCATGTCTTCTTTTCTCTTCACAGAAGCGCCGGTATTGTTCGCCGCATCCATGATCTCATTTGCCAGTCTCTCCTCCATGGTCTTCTCGCCTCTCTTGCGGGAGAACATGGTCAGCCAGCGAAGCGCCAGCGCCTGACGGCGGTCTGCGCGAACCTCGATCGGAACCTGATAGGTAGCTCCACCGACACGTCTCGCCTTGACCTCCAGAACCGGCATGATGTTGTTCATGGCCTCCTCGAATACGTCCAGAGCCGGCTTTCCGGTCTTCTCCTCCACTCTCGTGAAAGCTCCGTATACGATCTTCTGGGCTACGCCCTTTTTGCCGTCCAGCATGATATTATTGATCAGCTTTGTGACGACTTTGTTGTTGTACAACGGGTCGGCCAATACATCTCTCTTCTGAATATGTCCTCTACGTGGCACGTTCCTTCCCTCCTTAATACGTGTTTACCGCACTCCTGCGGTAAAATTCACTTTTTAATTCATCGGTACTCACATGTGTCGTTCTACGTGTGTCCATGCCTGGTATTCTTCGTCCTGAAAACCCCGCAGTCACAGGTTCCCTGATGAACCCCGGCATAAGGCATCGCTTACGCGCTGCCAACAAGCATAGTTCTGTTTGTGGATACTAGTTTAAATCTTACTTTTTCGCGTCTTTGGGGCGCTTTGCGCCATATTTGGAACGCGCCTGACGTCTCTTCGCGACGCCTGCCATATCCAGCGTACCACGAACAATGTGATATCTGGTACCGGGCAGATCCTTTACCCTGCCGCCGCGGATCAGCACAACGCTGTGTTCCTGAAGGTTGTGGCCTTCTCCGGGAATGTAGCTGGTAACCTCGATACCGTTGGAAAGACGTACCCTGGCGATCTTACGAAGCGCGGAGTTCGGCTTCTTCGGAGTCGCGGTCTTGACAGCCGTGCACACGCCGCGCTTCTGCGGTGAGGACGCGTCAATCGGTCTCTTTTTCAGGGAGTTATATCCCTTCTGCAGAGCCGGAGCCGTGGACTTCTTTACAGAGGTCTTCCTTCCCTTTCTGACTAACTGGTTGAATGTTGGCATTCCTTTCACCTCCTGTATGATGTGGGTGACTGCTGTTTTCAGACTCGCTGAAAATACATGCGTACACCGGCACGCATGCTTGATTATTATATAAAATGCAGTCTTCCTTGTCAAGCGGTATTTTTCGTGCTATGATGGGGCAAATTCGATTTTTCGGAGGAGCTTCTTCCATATGATAAAGACGTTTTTGCGGGCGCTGCTGAAGCCCTTTTCTTTTTTACCGGCGATCTGCATGATGTGCCTGATTTTTTCCTTTTCGTCCCAGGACGGTACCGCTTCGGCAGGTTTGAGCTACCAGGTAAGCGAAATCATCGTGGACTGCGCGAATGAGGCCTTTGAGATGAACTGGTCGGAGACCGAAGTCAGTCTCTATATCGAAAAAATCCATCCTTATGTGCGCAAGCTCGCGCATGTGACTGAGTACTTTCTTCTGGCGGTCTCCGTGTCGTTTCCGCTCTACGTCTACGGTGTGCGGGGCTTCTGGCTGCCGCTTCTCGCCGGAGGCTTCTGCGTGGGCTTCGCGGCGCTCGACGAATACCACCAGTCCTTCGTAGCCGGGCGCGGTCCCTCCGTGCGGGATGTCTGCATCGACAGCATCGGGATTCTGATCGGGGTCCTCGGCGTACAGTTTGTCTGTTTTGTCTTCCGGAAGACCATCTTCCGGCCGCTCGCAAAGAAAAAGAGGCGCTGACGCGTCTCTCTTTCCTTACTGCTTCTTTATTCTTCCGTTTCTTCCTCTGTATCCTCCGGATCCGCCTCAAATACTTCCTCCGGGTCCGTCTCCGGCGCCGCATCGGCTGCATCGACAACTTCCTCACTGACGGAAAGCACCTCTTCCGTGGGAGCGTTCTCCTCGTCGTCTTCCTCGCTGACGGTCAGCGCATCGTCCTCCATGAAGTCCGTGTTCAGCTTCACATCGCGGTAACGCTTCATACCGGTGCCCGCAGGAATCAGCTTGCCGATGATGACATTCTCCTTCAGACCGATCAGCGGATCGACCTTGCTCTTGATGGCGGCTTCGGTCAGCACTTTCGTCGTCTCCTGGAAAGAAGCCGCGGACAGGAAGGAATTCGTCGCGAGCGAAGCCTTCGTGATACCGAGCAGTACCTGCTTGCCGTCCGCCGGGGTCTTGCCCTCCGCGATCAGCTGCTCGTTGACATCCTGATATTCCAGATTATCCACCAGAGTGCCCGGCAGGAACTCGCTGTCTCCGTTGTCCTCAATACACACCTTCTTCAGCATCTGGCGAACGATCATCTCGATATGCTTGTCGTTGATCTCCACGCCCTGCAGACGGTACACTCTCTGCACCTCCTGCAGCAGATAATCCTGCACAGAGCACACGCCCTTGATTTTCAGGATATCATGCGGATTGATGCTGCCCTCCGTCAGCGCGTCGCCGGCCTCCACAGTATCTCTATCCATAATCTTAATCCGCGAATCGAAGGGGATCAGATAGGTCTTGGAGTCGCCAGTCTCTGTATTGGTGATGATAACCTCACGTTTCTTCTTCATGTCGTTGATGGAGGCAACGCCGCCGATCTCCGTCACGATCGCAAGGCCCTTCGGCTTTCTGGCCTCGAACAGCTCCTCTACACGCGGAAGACCCTGCGTGATATCGCCGCCGGCCACACCGCCGGTATGGAAGGTACGCATCGTAAGCTGTGTACCCGGCTCGCCAATAGACTGCGCCGCAATAATACCGACCGTCTCACCTACCTGTACCGCTTCGCCCGTCGCCATGTTCGCGCCGTAGCACTTCGCACAAACGCCAATGTGGGAGCGGCAGGTCAGAGCCGTGCGGATACGCACCTTCTCGAGCAGATTTCCGTCGGCGTCGACGCCCTCCTTCACGACCAGAGCTGCGCGCCGCGGGGTGATCATGTGGTTCGCCTTGACCAGGATATTTCCATCCTTATCGTAGATGTCCTCAGCGGCGAAGCGCCCTGTAATACGCTCCTGCAGGGACTCGATCAGCTCCTTGCCGTCGCTGAACGCCGCGACCTCCATGCCCGGGATCTCATCCTTGCCATCCGAGCAGTCGGTCTCGCGAATAATCAGCTCCTGGGAGACATCCACCAGACGTCTGGTCAGATAACCCGAGTCCGCCGTACGAAGCGCCGTGTCGGACAGACCCTTGCGCGCGCCGTGCGCCGACATGAAATATTCCAGAACATCCAGCCCCTCACGGAAATTGGACGTGATCGGCAGCTCGATCGTATGGCCCGTCGTATCGGCCATCAGTCCACGCATGCCGGCCAGCTGCTTGATCTGCTTGTCGGAACCACGCGCTCCGGAATCCGCCATCATGTAAATATTATTGTATTTATCCAATCCGTCCAGCAGCGCCTTCGTCAGGACCTCGTCGGTCTTCTTCCAGGTCTCTACGACCTCTTTATAGCGCTCCTCATCGGTACACTCGCCGCGCCGGTAGTTTCTGGTAATCTGGTCAACTGTCTCCTGCGCCTCTTTGATCAGCCTCGGCTTCTCAGGCGGAACCGTCATGTCAGAGATCGACACGGTCATGGCCGCTCTCGTCGAGTACTTATAACCCATGGATTTGATGTCGTCCAGCACCTCCGCGGTCCTGGTCGCACCATGGATATTGATAACCTTTTCCAGAATCTGCTTCAGACCCTTCTTGCCCACGTGGAAATCCACTTCCAGCTTCAGCTCATTGCCCGGAATACTCCGGTCTACAAAGCCGAGATCCTGCGGCAGAATCTCGTTGAACAGGAAACGTCCGAGCGTGGATTCCTCGATGCCGGTGAGCAGCGTGCCGTCCGGCGCCGTCTTTGTGACACGCGCCCTGATGCGGCTCTGCAGCGTCAGCGCGCCATTCTCGTATGCCAGAATCGCTTCATTCACGTTGCGGAAGCTCTTGCCCTCGCCGAGCGCTTCCGGTCTCTCCTGCGTCAGGTAGTAGATGCCAAGCACCATATCCTGTGACGGAACCGCTACCGGGCCGCCGTCAGACGGCTTCAGCAGGTTGTTCGGGGACAGCATCAGGAAACGGCACTCCGCCTGCGCCTCCACGGACAGCGGCAGATGGACGGCCATCTGGTCACCGTCGAAGTCCGCGTTGAAAGCAGTACACACGAGCGGATGCAGCTTGATCGCCTTGCCCTCTACAAGGATCGGCTCAAAGGCCTGGATGCCGAGACGATGCAGCGTAGGCGCACGGTTCAGCATGACCGGATGCTCCCTGATCACGTCCTCAAGGACATCCCACACCTCCGGCTGGAGGCGTTCCACCATCTTCTTGGCACTCTTGATATTGTGCGCCGAGCCGTTCGCGACCAGCTCCTTCATGACGAAGGGCTTGAAGAGCTCGATCGCCATCTCCTTCGGGAGACCACACTGATAAATCTTCAGCTCCGGTCCCACGACGATGACGGAACGTCCGGAATAATCAACACGCTTTCCGAGCAGATTCTGGCGGAAACGACCGGACTTTCCCTTCAGCATGTCGGACAGGGACTTGAGGGCACGGTTGCCCGGTCCTATGACCGGCCGACCCCTGCGGCCATTATCGATCAACGCGTCAACCGCCTCCTGGAACATGCGCTTCTCATTGCGGACAATGATGTCCGGCGCGCCCAGGTCGAGCAGTCTCTGCAGACGATTGTTTCTGTTGATAATCCGGCGGTACAGATCATTGAGATCGGAGGTCGCGAAACGACCGCCGTCCAGCTGTACCATCGGGCGCAGATCCGGCGGAATGACCGGCAGCACATCCATGATCATCCACTCCGGCTTATTGCCCGACTCGCGGAAGGCCTCTACGACCTCGAGCCGCTTGATGATGCGGGCGCGCTTCTGTCCGGAGGAGTGCTCCAGACCTTCCTTCAGCTCCCGGGCCTCCTTGTCAAGGTCAATGGCATGCAGCAGCTCCTTGACAGCCTCCGCACCCATGCCGACGCGGAATGCGCCCGGCTCCGGATGACTTTCCTTTGCTTCCTGATATTCCCGTTCAGAGAGCACCTGCTTGTACTGAAGCTCCGTCTTGCCCGGATCCAGTACAATATAGGAGGCAAAATAGAGCACCCGTTCCAGCGTCCGGGGGGACAGATCCAGAATCAGTCCCATCCGGCTCGGGATTCCCTTGAAATACCAGATATGGGATACCGGCGCCGCCAGCTTGATATGCCCCATGCGCTCACGGCGCACATTGGACTTCGTCACTTCGACACCGCAGCAGTCACAGATAACACCCTTATATCGGATCTTTTTATACTTTCCGCAGTGGCATTCCCAGTCCTTGCTCGGTCCGAAAATCTTCTCACAGTACAGACCGTCCTTCTCCGGCTTCAGTGTCCGATAGTTGATCGTCTCCGGCTTCGTCACCTCGCCTCTTGACCATTTCAGGATTACCTCCGGGGACGCAAGCCCTATCTTGATCGAGTCAAAACTCATGGGCTGGTAATTATCATTCTTTGTCATTTCCGGCATGAGCGGCACCTCCTTATTCGTCATAATCACTTATTTCGTCCAGATTCGCAGCATCGTCCGCGTTATACTCTTCCGACTCTTCCGGATCCATATCCACGAGCTCCTCGCCCTCAAAACGCTGTTTGGTAAAGCCATGCTCTCCGAAAGACTCATCCTCCCGGTTAAAGCGACGGCTGTCGCTCTCCAGGATCGAGCGAATGTCCACATCGCCGTAGTCGCTGTTCTCAACCAGCTCGACTTCCTTATTGTCACGCAGCACGCGCACATCCAGACCCAGGGCCTGCAGCTCCTTGAGCAGCACCTTGAAGGACTCCGGAATGCCTGCTTCGGGGATGTTCTCACCCTTAATGATGGCCTCATAGGTCTTCACACGCCCGATCACATCGTCGGACTTCACGGTCAGAATCTCCTGCAGCGTGTAGGCTGCGCCATAGGCTTCGAGTGCCCAGACCTCCATCTCGCCGAAGCGCTGACCGCCGAACTGGGCTTTGCCGCCCAACGGCTGCTGCGTCACAAGGGAGTATGGTCCGGTGGAACGCGCGTGGATCTTGTCGTCCACAAGGTGGTGCAGCTTCAGGTAGTGCATGTGCCCGACCGTGACCGGTGCGTCAAAGAACTCGCCGGTACGCCCGTCGCGCAGCCGGACCTTTCCGTCCCGGGAGATCGGCACGCCCTTCCAGACCTTGCGGTGATTCCGGTTTTCATAGAGATAATCCAGCACCTCGGGAAGCAGCTCCTTCCCATGCTTCGCCTTAAATTCCTTCCACTCGAGATTGACGTAATCATTTGCCAGATCCAGAGTGTCCATAATATCATTTTCATCCGCCCCGTCGAAGACCGGCGTCGACACATTGAAGCCAAGCGCTTTCGCGGCCAGACTCAGGTGGATCTCCAGAACCTGTCCGATATTCATACGCGAAGGCACGCCCAGCGGGTTCAGAACGATATCCAGCGGGCGTCCGTTCGGCAGGAACGGCATATCCTCAACCGGAAGCACGCGGGAGACAACACCCTTATTGCCGTGACGGCCGGCCATCTTATCACCGACAGAGATCTTTTTCTTCTGCGCGATGTAGATACGCACTGCCTGATTCACACCCGGAGACAACTCATCACCGTTCTCGCGCGTAAATACCTTCGCGTCAACGACCACGCCGTACTCGCCGTGCGGCACCTTCAGGGAGGTATCGCGAACCTCGCGCGCCATCTCACCGAAGATCGCTCTAAGCAGACGCTCTTCCGCAGTCAGCTCCGTCTCACCCTTCGGCGTCACCTTGCCGACCAGGATATCGCCTGCGCGGACCTCCGCGCCGATGCGGATAATACCGCGGCTGTCCAGATCCTTCAGAGCCTCATCGCCGACGCCCGGGACATCCTTCGTGATCTCCTCCGGCCCGAGCTTCGTATCTCTGGCCTCCGCCTCGTATTCCTCTATATGAATCGACGTATAAACATCGTCCATGACCAGCCGTTCGCTGATCAGGACAGCGTCCTCATAGTTATAGCCTTCCCAGGTCATAAAGCCGATCAGCGGGTTCTTGCCGAGCGCGATCTCGCCGCCCGAGGTGGACGGACCATCCGCGATCACCTCGCCCTGCTCGACCCGGTCTCCCTTAAATACGATCGGTCTCTGGTTGTAGCAGTTGCTCTGGTTGCTGCGCGCAAATTTCGAAAGGTGATACACATCGCGCACCCCGTTGTCCTGCCGGATCACGATCTCATCGGACACCGAGCGTTCCACGACGCCGGAGGCCTTCGCGACCACGCAGACGCCGGAGTCGACCGCCGTCTTCTCCTCCATACCGGTGCCGACCACAGGAGCCTCCGTCAGCATCAGCGGCACCGCCTGGCGCTGCATGTTGGAGCCCATCAGCGCGCGGTTTGCGTCGTCGTTCTCCAGGAAGGGAATCAGGGCCGTCGCCACCGAGAACACCATCTTCGGGGAGACGTCCATGAAGTCAAACATCGTCTTGTCGTAGGACTGCGTCTCCTCGCGGTAGCGGCCGGAGACGTTATTTCTCATGAAGTGTCCTTCCGCGTCCAGCTCCTCATTCGCCTGCGCCACATGATAATTGTCCTCCTCGTCAGCCGTCATATAGACGACATCCTCGGTCACGCGCGGATTCTTCGGATCGGACTTGTCGATCACACGATAGGGCGCCTCGATAAAGCCATATTCATTGATCCTGGCGTAGCAGGCCAGCGAGTTGATAAGACCGATATTCGGTCCTTCAGGCGTCTCGATCGGGCACATTCTCCCGTAATGGGAGTAATGAACGTCGCGCACCTCGAAACCGGCACGGTCACGCGACAGACCTCCGGGTCCGAGCGCGGAGAGACGCCGCTTGTGCGTCAGCTCGCCCAGCGGGTTGTTCTGATCCATGAACTGCGACAGCTGAGAGGAGCCGAAGAACTCCTTGATCGCGGCTGTCACCGGCTTGATATTGATCAGGGACTGCGCAGAGATACTCTCCGGATCCTGCGTTGTCATACGCTCACGCATGACCCTCTCCAGGCGGGAGAGGCCGATCCGGTACTGATTCTGCAGCAGTTCGCCCACCGCACGGATACGGCGGTTGCCCAGATGATCGATATCGTCCTTATTGCCGATACCGTACTCGAGGTTCATATTATAACTGATGGACGCCAGAATGTCGTCCTTCGTGATATGCTTCGGCACCAGCTCGCTGACGGACTGGCTGATCGCTTCCTTCAACTCCTCCGGATCGCTGTACTCCTCCATCAGCTTCTCAAGAGCCGGATAGTAGACAGCCTCTTTGATGCCGAGCTCCCGCGGCTCACAGTCGACAAAGCACTTCAGGTCAACCATGCGGTTGGAGAGCACCTTGATATCGCGCTCCTCTCCCTTCACCAGGACCCAGGGAGCGGCAGAATTCTGCAGCGCTTCCGCAAGCTTCGCATCGATCTTCGTCCCTGCCTCGGCAATGATCTCGCCGGTAGAGAGATCAGCGATATCCTCCGCCAGCACCTGGCCGCGCAGGCGGTTTTTGAAGGAAAGCTTCTTATTAAACTTATAACGGCCGACCTTTGCCAGGTCATAGCGCCTCGGGTCGAAGAACATCCCCATAATCAGGCTCTCCGCGCTCTCGACTGCCAGCGGCTCGCCCGGGCGGATCTTCTTATAGAGCTCCAGCAGGCTTTCCTGATAGTTCTCCGCCGTGTCTTTCGCCAGAGAGGCCAGGATCTTCGGCTCCTCGCCGAAAAGCTCCAGAATCTCCGCGTTCGTTCCGATGCCCATGGCGCGGATCAGGACCGTGATCGGCACTTTACGGGTTCTGTCAACGCGAACATAGAAGACGTCATTGGAGTCTGTCTCGTACTCCAGCCAGGCGCCGCGGTTCGGAATCACCGTGCAGGAGAAGAGACGCTTGCCCGTCTTGTCGTGATCGATGCCATAATAGATACCGGGGGATCGTACCAGCTGGCTGACAATCACGCGCTCCGCTCCATTGATCACAAAAGTACCTGTCTCCGTCATCAGCGGCAGGTCACCCATGAAGATCTCATGCTCATTGATCTCGTCAGTCTCTTTATTATGAAGTCGTACCCGCGCCTTCATCGGGGCCGCATACGTCACGTCGCGCTCTTTACACTCCTCGATCGTATACTTCGCGCCCGCCACGTCCAGCTTGAAACTCATGAATTCCAGGCTCAGCTTGCCACTGTAATCCGTGATCGGAGAAATATCCGCGAAGGCCTCCTTCAGACCCTCATCCAAAAACCACTGGTAGGAATCTCTCTGGACTTCTATCAAATTCGGCATTTCGAGCACATCTTTTTTTCGGGAATAGCTCATTCTGCTGTTTCTGCCGGATTTGACAGGTACGATTCTGTTCTTTTCCATTGACATTTCACCCCTCAAATTTAATTAGTTCGCAGATAAATACATCTTCCATCTTAGCACAAACTTCTTTTTATGTCAAACAAAATATGGAATTTCTCCGGAAATTTTACGGTTCACAGCCGCCCCTGCCCGGCATTCGCAATCTCGCCCGCTTCGCGTGCTTTCCCGCCCCTTATGGGGCTAAGATTGCTCATGCCGGGGCAGTGACTGCTTCGCAGTCATCTGGAAAGCATGTGAACCACCGCTTACAAGCAAGCTTGACGCGCTATTTCACATGCTTTCCGGCGTCTGTGAATCGTAACTTTTTACGTGCAAAAAAGAGGACGCCGCCCGTGCGGTATCCTCTTTCCCATGCATGCGAATTATTTCAGGGTGACCTTTGCTCCCTCGGCCTCCAGCTTCGTCTTCAGCTCCTCAGCCTCAGCCTTGGACACGCCTTCCTTCACCATCTTCGGAGCCTCGTCGACAACCGCCTTCGCCTCCTTCAGGCCCAGGCCGGTAGCCTCACGGACAACCTTGATGACCTTGACCTTGTTCGGGCCGATCTCAGTCAGCTCGACATCAAACTCATCCTTCTCCTCCGCAGCCGGAGCATCTGAGCCCGCCGCCGCAACAACAACGCCCGCCGCCGCGGATACGCCGAACTCTTCCTCGCAGGCCTTTACCAGCTCGTTCAGCTCAAGAACTGTCAGTTCCTTAATCGCATCAATAAATTCTGCAGTAGTCAGTTTTGCCATTTTTCTTTACCTCCAAATGTATAATTTCTGAATCCGATAAATAAGTTTCCTGATGATTACGCCTCTTTGCTCTCGGCGATCTGATTAAGCACGCGCGCGAAGTTCGCGATCGGGCTCTGCATGCTGCCGAACAGTCTTCCGAGAAGCACTTCCCTGGACGGGATATTTGCAATCGCTTCCATCTGCTTCGCATCATAATACTTGCCCTCGACAACACCCGCCTTGATCTCAAGCTGCGGCGCAGTCTTCGCGAAGTTTGCGATGATTCTGGCCGGAGCGGTCGCGTCCGTCTTCGAAATCGCAACGGCAGACGGTCCTTCCAGATGTTTGGAAAGCGGCTCGAATTCCGTATCCTTGATCGCGAAATTCAGCATGGTGTTCTTGTAAACCTTGTAGATGATGCCTTCCGCTCTCATCTGCTTGCGCAGCTGCGTATCCTGTTCCACGGTCAGACCGCAATGGTCAACCAGCACCACGCCGTCAGCGCCTTCCAGATTCGCGGCAATCTCATCTACAATCGGCTTCTTCAGTTCCACTTTTGCCATGAATGGTTTCCTCCTTCTTAGATTTATAAAGAGACCACCAAAAAAATCCCTCCATGCCGCAGGACACGGAGGGACGTCATTCATTCTTAAATCGAATGCATTCCTCGGCAGGCGTATACTGCTTACGCTCGGATAAGAGCACCTGCTGTCTTCGGTCAGTCATCTTCAACGGTATTAAAATAGCACAGGCGATACGCCCCTGTCAAGTCCGACTTACATCAGCTTGATCGGATTGATCTTCACGCCCGGTCCCATGGTCGGAGCGATGACCACGCTCTTCAGGAACTGGCCCTTCACAGCCGACGGACGCGCCTTGTTGATCGCGTCGATCAGCGTCTGGAAGTTCTCGGAGAGCTGCTCTTCGGTGAAGGAAGCCTTTCCGACCGGCACATGGATGATATTGGTCTTATCCAGTCTGTACTCGATCTTACCTGCTTTAATCTCCTTGACCGCCTTCGCCACATCCATCGTAACGGTACCCGCTTTCGGGTTCGGCATCCGGCCGTTCGGTCCGAGCAGGCGACCCAGACGTCCAACTACGCCCATCGTATCCGGCGTCGCGCCGACCACGTCGAAATCGAACCAGCCGCCCTGGATCTTCTGCACGAGCTCCTCCGCTCCGACGAACTCAGCGCCCGCCGCCTCGGCCTCCTCAGCCTTCGCGCTCTTGGCGAACACGAGCACACGCACCTGCTTACCCGTTCCATGCGGCAGTACAACCGCGCCGCGGATCTGCTGGTCAGCGTGACGTCCATCGCAGCCTGTACGGATATGAGCCTCGATGGTCTCGTCAAACTTCGCGGTCGAGAGCTTCTTCACGATCGCGATCGCCTCGTCCTTATCATAAAGGTTCTGCTTATCATAAGATTTTACTGCTTCGGCGTATTTCTTACCATGTTTCATAATATTTAACCTCCTGGTGGTAATTGCGGGTTTCTCCCTCCCACATCTTTCTTACAGCAACAGTCTCTTTAGTCGTCTACAACGGTGATTCCCATGCTTCTCGCGGTGCCCGCGATCATGCTGGTGGCCGCCTCGATGCTGCCCGCGTTCAGGTCAGACATCTTCTGCTCGGCGATCTTCTGCACCTCGGATCTCTTGATCGTCGCGACCTTGTCCTTGTTCGGCGTGCCGGACGCACTCTTGAGTCCGCATGCCTTTTTCAGCAAAACTGCTGCCGGCGGAGTCTTGGTAATGAAGCTGAAGCTTCTGTCGGCATATACGGTAATGACTACCGGGATAATGGTGTCGCCCTGGTCAGCCGTCCTCGCGTTGAACTCCTTTGTGAACTGCACGATATTCACGCCGTGCTGGCCGAGCGCCGGTCCTACCGGGGGAGCCGGTGTCGCTTTCCCCGCAGGAATCTGTAACTTGATGTAACCTGTAACTTTTTTTGCCATTTTTAGGCACCTCCTATTGTGGTAATGTCGGGTTCAGGTAAATTCCCCTCCCACGATCCGCGGATTCCATGTCCGCGAACCATTGCTTACTGCATCTTTCTTATCTCCATGAAACTGATCTCTACCGGAGTCTCACGGCCAAACAGATCGACGTTGATCGTCACGCTCTGTTTGTTCTCATTGATCGAGCGGATCTTGCCGATCGTATCCTTCCAGACACCGGCAATGACGACAACCGTATCGCCCTCCGCAAAATCAAATTTGATCGCATCCGAATGAACGCCGAGCGGACGCATCTCCTCGTCGCTCAGCGGAACCGGCTTCGAACCCGGTCCGACAAAGCCGGTCACGCCCCTGGTGTTGCGCACAACATACCAGGTATCGTCGTTCATAACCATATTGATCAGGACATAGCCCGGGAACATCTTCTTGGAAACCTGGCGGCTCGCGCCGTCCTTCAGCTCCACTACGTCCTGCATGGGGACTCTCACCTCGAGGATCTGCTCCTCCAGATGCCTGTTCTCGATCGCCTTCTCAATATTGGCCTTTACCTTATTCTCATACCCGGAATAGGTATGTACTACATACCAGCTCGCTTCTGCCATACTCTCACCCTTTCTCCTACAGTGTCAGGATCCAGTCGATCCCGTAGGACAGGATGATATCCAGCACCTTGATGATGAGAGCCAGCACGACAGAGACACTCACAACCGCAATCGTCTGCTTTGTGAGATCGCTCCGGGTCGGCCAGACGATCTTTTTGAATTCGGCTTTCATGTCCTTGAACCAGCTCTGCTTACGGTCCTTGTCGGCACTCTTTGTTTCTCCCATATCGTCGCTTCCTTTTACCCTGTGGCGAAATTACTTCGTTTCCTTATGAAGTGTATGCTTCTTGCAGAAACGGCAGTATTTCTTCGTCTCCATCCTGTCCGGGTGATTTCTCTTTTCCTTTGTCATGTTATAATTCCGCTGCTTGCAATCCGTACATGCCAGTGTAATTCTTACGCGCACAACCTTCCACCTCGCTTTTGTCTTTCTACACCATTTTTAAAGTCAAAAAAAAAGCGCTTGACTTCATTCGCTTGTTTACTATAGCACAGATACATATATGAAGTCAAGGGCTTTTTTTCATCGGTTTTCACGGGACTTTTTTCGGTGATTTTCGCGCCCCTGTGCGGGGAGGACATTGAAGACAAATCCGACGGATTATCTTCTTCCGCTTCCAGCGCGGCGCACAGCAGCGCGTACACATAGGGCGCGCCGTACACGTTCAGACTTTTTGGCCCGGTGACCTCCTGCGGACGCTCGCGCAGCCTGCGCAGGGCATACTCAAAGGTACTGCGCGTGATCGAGCGCTCCCGCCGACTCGCGAACAGTTCTCCGCCCTTTATATAATAGGTAAATTCCAGTCCTTTTTTCGTGTAGAAGCTCTGCCCCTCGTTCTGTAAGAGCCATTCCCACAGTGCTTCTCCGGAAGTAATTTCCTCCATCGCGCGCCCTCCCGCACTCTCGAACAGGGTGCCCCGCCGCCCCCGCTCTTCTCTGCGCTGAAAACAGCATAGCACGTTTCGCCCTGTATTGCACTATAATCGGCCATTTTTTCAATTTTGATAACTTTTCTCAGTACGGCTTGTTGGAATTGACTAACCGCCCGCGCAAAACGTATGATAATTCTATTAGAGTGGTCTCGGAAACTCAACGTACAATTGAAACAATTCTGAAAAATTAAGG
>JAJQCG010000052.1:0-9017 GCA_021202815.1 Lachnospiraceae bacterium
CGAAATTTTTGAATCCATGCCGGTGCCGCAGGCGCTTCGGGTGTTGGCGGTACCGATGGTGATCAGCCAGCTGATCGGGCTGATCTACAATATGGCGGATACCTTCTATGTGGGGCGGACGAATGATCCCTACATGGTCGCCGGTATCTCGATGATGCTCCCGGTTTTCAATATCACGCTTTCCCTTGCGGGAATCTCGGGCGTCGGCGGCGGCATGCTGATTTCACGTCTGCTCGGACGGGGACAGGAGCAGGAGGCCCGGAGGGTCAGCGTCTTCAGTATTTATCTGGCGATCTCGCTGGCGGCGGTTTTTTCCGTAGGTATGCTGTTGTTCATGGATCCGCTTCTTAAGCTGGTTGGGGCGGGAGAAAACACGATCGTCTACGCGAGACATTACATTTTCTGTGTGCTCGTGATCGGCGGCATCCCGACCGTGCTCTCCAATGTACTTTCCAATCTGATCCGCTGTGTGGGCTACTCGAAAAAAGCGAGCTTTGGCATCGCGCTGGGCGGCGTGCTGAATATCGCGCTCGACCCGCTGTTTATGTTCGTGCTGCTGCCGGACGGCTATCAGGTGCTTGGCGTCGGCATAGCGACCTGTATTTCGAACTGCACAGCCTGTGTTTATTTCCTGAGCTTTCTTTACCGGAGCAGGGAGCAGCATGTCATCACCCTGAATCCGCGGGAAGGAATGCCGCAAAGCGAGAGCATCCGTTCCGTTCTCGAAGTTGGGATTCCTTCCTCGGTCACGGTTCTTCTGTTCGACCTCGACTATGTGGTGCTCGACCGGTTGATGGTGGCCTACGGAGACATCCCGCTGGCGGCGATCGGCATTGTGCTGAAGGTCGAGCGTTTTCCACTGAATGTCGGAATTGGCATCTGTCAGGGTATGGTGCCGCTCGTCGCCTACAATTTTTCTTCGGGCAATCATGAGCGGATGGATTCCTTCATCCATTTTGCGAGGAAGACCGGCATGCTTGTCGGTCTGGCCAGCATCTGCGTTTACGAGCTTTTCGCGGCGTGGCTGATGCGCTTTTTTATCTCGGAAGCGCAGACCGTACAGCTTGGAACCGCTTTTATCCGTGCGCGCATTCTTGCCACGCCGATGATGTTTCTCTGCTTTTCGATGGTCCATGTCTTCAATGCGCTCGGAGATGGAAGGCGGGCGCTGTTCCTGGGCGTCATGAGGTGGGTGGTTATCAATATTCCCATGTTGTTTATACTGAATGCATTTTTCGGCATGTACGGACTTGTCTGGTCGCAGCTTGTTTCGGACAGCATCATGGCGGCCATTTCCTTCTGTGTTTTTGACCGATATCGGAAGTCGCAAAAGGCCTGAGTCGGCTCTTGCTGGACGAGGAGTATTGCAGCGGCACAGATGAGGATCTTTTGGAAAAGCCCACAATGGCTATCATTGCGGTATGGGGAGAAGAAGGGAAAATCCGGCCTTTACCAATCACGGGGATTGGTGCTATACTATAAGTTATGTTACGAGAGAAAACGGGCGCGGGGAAAACGGAGAGACTGCGCGTGCAGCACAGCTTTGAACCGGTCTATGATGAGCATTCCGAGATTCTGATTCTCGGGAGCTTCCCATCGGTGAAATCGAGAGAAATACAGTTTTACTATGGACATCCGCAGAATCGTTTCTGGAAGCTGATCGCGGCGCTGACAGAGGAGGACGTGCCGCAGACGATTCCGGAGAAGAAGGAGCTGCTGTACCGGCATCACATCGCGCTGTGGAATGTGGTGCAGAGCTGCGAGATCATCGGTTCGAGCGACAGCAGTATCCGTGATGTGACGCCGACGGATCTGAACCGCATCCTGCGGACAAGCCCGATCAGGAAAATTTTTGCAAATGGGGATAAGGCTTTTCAGCTCTATCGGAAATACTGTCAGGAGACGACCGGGCGCACGATCGAGCGGCTGCCCTCTACAAGTCCGGCCAACGCGGCATTTTCCCTGGAGAAACTGACAGAGCTGTGGCGGGAGCGTCTGTTTGCGGTAGAAGAGGATAGAAAGGACAGTCTTTAATTGAAAGTGATTTTTGTCTGTTTTTTGGCCGGAATGGGCGCAGGGATCGGGACGGGTCTCGCGGGGCTGTCTGCTGCGACGGTGATCTCGCCGATGCTGGTCACTTTTCTGGGGTTTGACTCCTATGAGGCGATCACGATCGCGCTGGCCTCTGACGTGCTGGCGTCTGCCGCCTCGGCCTATACATACTGGAAAAATAAAAATCTGGATATTCGCGGAAGCCTGCCGCTGCTGGGGGCCGTCCTTGTCTTCACGATGATCGGAAGCTATGTGGCCTCGCTGGTTCCGCAGGCGACGGTGGGAAATTTTTCGGTTATCATGACCTTTTTCCTTGGCCTGCGGTTTCTGATTGTCCCGGTGATGACTACGAAGGATGTGCTGGCGGCGAAGGACAAGCGGACGAGAATGATAGAGTCGCTGGTCGGTGGTGCGATTATCGGCTCGATCTGCGGTTTTATCGGGGCTGGCGGCGGTATGATGATGCTGCTTGTGCTGACATCGATCCTGAATTATGAACTGAAGACAGCGGTTGGGACGAGCGTCTTTGTCATGTCCTTCACCGCGTTTACCGGCGCCATGTCCCATGTCGTGATTGGCGGCACGCCGGATCCCATCGTACTGGTCGCCTGTATCCTGTTCACGCTGCTGGGTGCGCAGGGCGCGGCGAGGTTTGCGAACGGGGCGGAGCTGAGGGCTCTGAACCAGATCACAGGAGTCGTGCTGACGGTGCTCGGCGCGGTCATGATTATGGTACATTTCTTTTGACCCACAGTCCAGGGCAGCAGGTGGCCTGCTGTCCTGGACGTAAAAGCAGCAAAAAGAAAAGGCAGACAAAATATACAGAAGGGAGACTGATAAAATGGAATACAGTGAGGTACTGAATCAGGCGAGAGGCTGCATGGGCAGCTGGTGCAAGGCATGTCCGGTCTGCAATGGAGTGGCCTGCAAAAATCAGATGCCGGGGCCGGGCGCGAAGGGCGTCGGCGATACAGCGGTGCGCAATTACCAGAAGTGGCAGGAGATACGGGTGAATATGGATACGATCCACGAGAATCGTCCGGTAGATACCTCGATCGAACTTTTCGGCAGACATTTTCGGTATCCGATTTTTGCCGGACCGGTCGGCGCGGTGAACCTGCACTATGGGGAGAAATATGACGATCTGGCCTACAACAATATTCTTGTGGAGGCCTGCGCGAAGGCGGGAATCGCGGCTTTCACCGGCGACGGCACGAACGCGAAGGTTATGGAGGCGGCGACGGAGGCGATTCGTGCGGCGGGCGGCCTGGGCATCCCGACGGTCAAGCCCTGGAATCTCGATACGATTCGTGAGAAGATGGAGCTCGTGAAGAATACGGGCTGCTTCGCGGTGGCGATGGATATCGACGCGGCGGGACTTCCCTTCCTCAAGAATCTGACGCCTCCGGCGGGCAGCAAGACGGTGAAGGAGCTCCGTGAGATCGCGGATATGGCGGGCGTGCCCTTTATCGTAAAGGGCGTTATGACGCGCCGGGCGGCGCTGAAAGCGAAGGACGCCGGGGCAGCGGCAATCATTGTTTCCAACCATGGCGGATGTGTACTCGACCAGTGTCCGGCGACGGCGGAGGTGCTCGAGGATATCGTCTCGGCGGTCGGCGGCCGCGGCATGAAGATCCTCGTGGACGGCAGTATCCGCAGCGGCGTGGATGTGTTCAAGGCGATCGCGATGGGCGCGGACGGCGTGCTGATCGCGCGGCCTTTCGTGACGGCGGTCTACGGCGGCGCGGCGGAGGGCGTGCAGTGCTATGTCGACAAGATCGGCGCGGAGCTCGCCGATACGATGGCGATGTGCGGGGCGTTCACGCTGGAGGATATTTCCAGAGACATGATCTGGAGAGCAGAATAGGGTAGAAATAGAAGAGTATAAGAGGGAAAATCCGCACATTGCGCAGTGTTTTCCCTCTTATGTTTTTCTGACAGGCCACAAGGTCGTGAATGTAGGCGCTTATGATCCTGTGCCTCTTCATTTGTTGCAGTTCTGAACTGTTACAAAATTTTAGTGATGGAACAGGCGGATGCCGGTGAAGGCCATCGCGATGCCGTACTTGTCGCAGCACTCGATGACGAGGTCGTCGCGGATGCTGCCGCCCGGCTGGGCGATGTATTTGACGCCGCTCTTGTGCGCGCGCTCGATGTTGTCCGCGAAGGGGAAGAAGGCGTCGGAGCCGAGCGTCACGTCGGTCAGCTGACCGAGCCATGCGCGCTTTGCCTCGCGCGTGAAGACCTCCGGTTTCGTGCGGAAAATCTTTTCCCAGGCGCCGTCCGCGAGCACGTCCATGTACTCGTCGCCGATGTAGACGTCGATCGCGTTGTCGCGCTCCGCGCGGGAGAGGGTGTCCACGAAGGGAAGATTCAGCACCTGCGGGGACTGGCGCAGGTACCAGTTGTCCGCTTTATTTCCGGCGAGACGCGTGCAGTGGACGCGGGACTGCTGGCCGGCGCCGATGCCGATCGCCTGTCCGCCTTTGACGAAACAGACAGAATTCGACTGCGTGTACTTGAGCGTGATGAGCGAGACCTTCAGGTCGATCAGCGCCTCCGCGGGGATGTTCTTATTTTTCGTGACAATGTTTGCGAGGAGATCGCCGTTCACGTCGAGCTCATTCCTTCCCTGCTCGAAGGTGACGCCGAAGACCTGCTTCTGCTCAATTGGAGCCGGTACGTAGTCCGGGTCGATCTCAATCACATTATAATTTCCCTTTTTCTTCTGCTTTAAAATTTCGAATGCTTCCTCGGTATAGCCCGGGGTGATGACGCCGTCGGAGACTTCCCTTTTGATCAGGCGGGCAGTGTCCGCGTCGCAGACATCAGAGAGGGAGATGAAGTCGCCGAAGGAGGACATGCGGTCCGCGCCTCTGGCTCTGGCGTAAGCGCAGGCGAGCGGAGAGAGTTCTCCAAGATCATCCACCCAGTAGATTTTCGCGAGCGTATCCGTGAGCGGCAGACCAACCGCCGCGCCTGCGGGGGAGACGTGTTTGAAGGAGGTGGCAGCGGGAAGGCCGGTTGCCTTTTTCAGCTCGCTGACGAGCTGCCAGCCGTTTAGCGCGTCGAGAAAATTGATGTAGCCGGGCTTGCCGGAAAGTACCCTGACGGGGAGCTCGCTTCCGTCCGCCATGAAGATGCGGGAAGGCTTCTGGTTCGGGTTACAGCCGTATTTTAATTGTAATTCGTTCACTTTTTGAACCTCCTGTATTGTTTTTTGCTTAAAGTCACAGGTAGTGATTGCCATGTATCCGGAACAGATATCTGTGTCTTAGGCGTATCAGGGTATGCTTGCGGGTATGTCATAACAGGATATGTCCGCGTTGATCGGTATGCCAGCCTGCTCAGGCATGTTTATTTACAATGCGAGTCTCGCAGGTTCCGTCTGCGATGCAGATGCTGCGTACGAAGAGAGACACTTTATTGTCCTCATTCAGGCTGTTCCATAGCAGGTCTGTGAGGGCGTCGATGTCGTCCGGAATGGCGACGGGCTTCAGCTCGCCCGCAAAGCTCGGCAGCGGATTGCCGTCGTGCAGGTAGGTGTGCAGGAAATGTCCCTCGCCCGCCTTTGGATTCTCATAGGTAAAGGTAAAGCGCTGGCAGGAGTCCGGATCGCCGCCATTGCTTTTCAGAATCGACATCGCGTAGTGGAACGCGCCGTCTTTCGTTTCCAGAACGCCGGAGATCCGGGGTGTGTAGTTCGGCGCGTCCGGCTCAAAGCAGCGGGAGCGAAGAGACTGCTCAAAGCTGAGCCCCTGCTGTAGCCCGTCGTAGATTGTGTCGGTCTGGTCGCCGTTCGTGACGATGGTGCGTTCGCCGAGCACGCGCACCGGTGCGTAGATGATGAGACTCGGATCCTCCATCTTCGACGGGTCGAAGGCCTGGGTGCGGATGCCCTCGCCGTCCTCCACAAAGACGCGGTTGCGGCTGTTCGTGCTGCGCCCCATGATGAAGTAGGCGGCGACGGCGCGCGTCCCGTCGGGCGTGCGGCCGATGACGATGCCGCGTCCGGGATAGGCGTTGGACTTTAGTTCCTCCTCGAGTGATAATGCTTTCATGTGGTCCTCCTTCTGGCTTTAAGAATGTATGCAAAAACCGCCTGAACACATGGTATTTTGCATGTGCCCAGGCGGTCGGCTTTTCTTTCGTATCGCCGCGTTTCCCGCAGGTGCTCCTGCGCGGGCTTATCGCCCGTTTCCGCCAGTCGCGCGGCCCCTTCGCAATTCATCTTACAGGATGTGAAAACATTTTGCAAGAAAAAGTTACAGCGTCTTTAGGTCAATCCGGAAGCTCTCGTCGCTCTGACCATCGACTGTGTAGTAGGCGGCCTGCTCGGCGGTGTTGATGTAGATCTTCAGCTCCCCGGCTTCGAGCCCCTGCTCCTTCACGGCCTTTTTCACCGCGTCCTTGACGCCGGAAATGTCTACGCTTAAGCTTCCCATCTCCACGCAGATCGTCGATCTGGTCTTTTTTGCGGCTTTCTTTTCTTTCTTCGCCGCTTTATCGGAAGCTTTTGCTGCCTGTTTTGTCATGATAGATTTTCCTCCTTATCGTGGGCGTGATATGTCCGCCAACGGCTTTATTGTAGGAGGAAACAGTCGGTTTGTCAACTCGGACGGCTCTCGGAGCAGTCAGATATAGAATCACGCTTCCTCCAGCAGTTTATTCAGAATATCGTAAGCGTCGCAGTCGGGGGCGAGGCCCGCGGCGATGTCGCAGATCTGCTGGATTGTGGAAGGATCCTCCTCGAGCTCAACGGCGATTTGCTCCAGGGATTTCCCTTTTGCAAGCTTTTTGCAGACCAACTCAATGAAAGTTAACAGTTTTCCTTCTGTTTGACCTTCTGATCTGCCTTCTGATCTGCCTTCTTCTCGAATAAGGCGGTCGCGCTCCTCCATGGTCATAAGCTCCACCTCCATCTTTTCACTGTCCTTGATTTCTTCAATAATCTGCTGTAATCTCTTCAGCCGACCGTCACATTCTTCTGGTATATTGTCAGATGTGCTATTTTCAACATAGTGCAGGAAATCGACCAAGGCAGGCTCTACCTCGGCGTCATTTGTCCCCTTTGTGTTCAGGATGATCTTTGTACATTCGTCTCCGATTGGAAGATCCAAGGCTTCGAGGCAGCGGTTCTCAAAGGTGTAGCGATATTTTCCGAGGCCGAAAAGATCAAACCCGCAGATTACGACGATATAGGTTCGGTTTAACTGATCGAAACCCTGTTCGCCGCTTTTCAGAAGCGGCGCATCCACGATTGCCTGATAAAAGCGTGTTCTCTTGGGAATATTTCCAACATTACGCTTCTGCATTTCGACATCGTAAATTCGTCCCTGATCATCGACCACATAGAAGTCGAGGCGGATACCGCGTTTCCCAGGCAGATTGTGGATTACCTTCTGGTTTCCCTTCCATCGAATTTCACGGATTCGGATACCGAGGGAGAGCTCGAGGATGATCTTGCAGGCCTCGAGATTTTCCGTTGCTACGTCAAAGAGAAAATCGTCCATCAGGTTCTGTTCACGTAAGGGTTTCCTGCGCATGTTTCTTTTGTCGTTCAATTTTACACCTCCAGTATACATGCTTCATGTTGTATTTTGCAAGACGGGAATGTGATATTTTCGAAAAATATGCAAAACAGCTCACAGCCCGGAAAATGCAAAAGCGGGTCGTATGAAAAGTGTCATTTGGGGAATCATCGGTGAAGTACCGATGTCGATTTATTGGATGCGTTTATCTTACTACAGCGACCTTTCATTTGTCAAAGGATTTTTGAGATAAGTTCCCGCTCTGATTCAAAATATGGTAAGATAGCGCTGGAGGCCTGGGACAGGGAGCAGGCACTTTCCGTGATGTGCTCTTTCCTGAAGGAGCAGACGGTCAAGACATGGGAGAAACAGATCGCGCGCGAGGAGCGCAGAAAAGGAGGAAATTTTTGATGCAGAAAATACTGGTAGTTGTGGACATGCAGAATGATTTTATCGACGGGGCGCTCGGGACGAAGGAGGCCGTGGCGATCGTGCCGCGGGTGGAGGAGAAGATCCGGAATTTCCCGGGACGCGTGATCTTCACGCGGGACACGCATGAGCAGAATTATATGGACACACAGGAGGGACAGAGACTTCCCGTGCCACACTGCATCCGTGGGACAGAGGGCTGGCAGATTCGCCCGGAGCTCGCGGCGCTCTGTAAGGAGGAGCCTGTCGATAAGCCGACCTTCGGCTCGGTGGAGCTGGGCGAGCTGCTTTGTCAGGCAAATGAGGAGGAGGCGATCGAGAGTATTACCTTCGTGGGACTGTGCACGGATATCTGCGTGATCTCCAACGCGCTGCTCGCAAAGGCGTACCTGCCGGAGGTTCCGATCGTGGTCGACGCGTCCTGCTGCGCGGGCGTCACGCCCGAGAGCCACGAGACGGCGCTGAGCGCGATGAAGGTATGTCAGATCACGGTGGAGAAGGAATCGTAGCATCGGCAAATGTAACAAAAATTATGAACATTCTGTAAACAGGGCAGACACATCCCGTTTTTTCGTGTATGATGTGTTTGTCCTGTTTTTGGTCTGATGGTTTCTCATCATATTTTCCGGAAAAGTACATTGATAATTGAACAAAAGCTTTACACTATGGTATAATATCGCCATCGAAAGGTGGTGAACAAGAGTATGGGTGAGGCAGAGAATATGACTGACGAACAATTTGCAACATACAACAAATTATTGGAACTGGTGGAATCCTTGATTTTAAAACTCCCTCAGGAAGAGCAGGAGGAGTATCGACAGAAGAAGAACGATATTTTATTGAAGAAGTAATGTAAACAGCAATCTAAGGTGTAAAGCTTTTATTCAGTCATCAATGCTTTACACCTTTTCCTATTTTATAGGGGTGATTTCCTCTGTCTCGATGATAAAGCGCACGCTGCCGGTCGCCCCGGCGGCGATGCCGCCGAAATTCTGGTATGCGTCG